>JAJYTW010000026.1 GCA_021792855.1 Actinomycetes bacterium | reverse complement strand
AGCCCGGATGGCCCGCAGGCCGCCCGCCCGGCACCGGGCACCAGCACGCCCGCCGAGGTCGCGAGGGCCGGGCTTGCCGGACTCGGCCGGGGATTCCGGGTCGTCCCCGGCGGGGTGAACCGGGTCGGCGCCGTCGCCCTGCAGCGTCTCGCGCCGCGTCGCGCGGCGATCGCCCTGGTCGGCCGGGCATCGGCGGGCTCGCTGGAGTGACCGGCCCGGTCGCCGCGAAACCCGCGACTACAGCGTTAACATACTCCGGACGGTCACTGCCTAACCGGCGTGCTCCGGCCGTTGGCCGTGTTAGGGCGGGAGTAAGCCTCAGAACCGGGTTGGCAGGTCAAACAGTTCCCGGGCCGAGCGCGGATCATCGCGATGACTATTCGGGAATGATCTCTGGATATGCGGGCTGCCACATGAGCGTGCGCACGTGCTTTTCTAGATCGCCTTCCAGGAAGCTCCTAGCCACGCCGTCGTGCCAGGCGGCCCGGGCGACTGCGGTGGCCACCGCGACCGACGTGGCGCGCAGTTCCTCGACCGGCGGCAGCAGCGGCGCGCCGGGGGCCGAGGCGTCGGTCAGTCCGGCGACGGCGTGCGCGGCGGCGGCGAGCATCCCGTCGGTCACCCGGGACGCGCGCGAGGCGATCACGCCGAGGCCGATGCCGGGGAACACCAGCGCGTTGTTGGCCTGCCCGATCTGATACCGGACGTCCTGGTAGTCCACCGGGCCGAACGGGCTGCCCGCGGCGACCAGTGCCCGGCCGCCGGTCCACGCGATCAGGTCGGCGGGCCTGGCCTCGGAAAGCTCGGTCGGGTTGGACATCGGGAGGATCACCGGCCGCTCAACGTGCGCGGCCATCTCCCGGACGATTTCCCGCGTGAACGCCCCTGACCTGGTAGACGTCCCGATCAGGATGGTCGGGTGGACCCGGCGGACCACCTCGAGCAGGCCAATGCCGCCGATCTCCGGGTCGCGTTCCCAGCCGGCCACCTCGGCCGCGTCCCTGGCGCACCGGCGCTGCGTCTGGCTCAGGTCCGCCATGTCGGCGGTGATCAGGCCGTTCTTGTCCAGTGCCCAGAACCGGGACCGGGCCTCGTCGGCCGTGAGCCCGAGGGTGATCATCTCGGCCCGCAACTGGTCCGCGATGCCGGTCCCGGCGGTTCCGGCGCCGAAGATCACCACCCGGTGCTCGGTCAGCCTCGTCCTGGTGGCCCGGACGGCGGCGAGAGCGGCCGCCAGGTTGACCGCCCCGGTGCCCTGGATGTCGTCGTTGAAGGTGAGCAGCTTGTCCCGGTACCGGTCGAGCAGCCGCCGGGCGTTGCTCAGGCCGATGTCCTCCCAGTGCAGCATGGCCTGCGGAAACAGCCTGGTGACGGCGGTGACGAAGGCGTCCAGGAACTGGTCGTACTCCTCCGGGCCGACCCGCGGGTGCCGGTTGCCGATGTAGAGAGGGTCGTCGAGCAGGCTCTGCCGGTCGGTGCCGACGTCCAGCATCACCGGAAGGGTGCGGCCCGGGTCGATGCCGCCCGCCGCGGTGTAGACCGCCAGTTTGCCGACGGCGATGCTGATCCCGCCGACTCCCCAGTCGCCGATGCCCAGGATCGCCCCGGCGTCGGTGGCGACGATCAGGTCGACCTCATGCTCGTTGAGTTCGGTCGCTCGCAGCGACTCCTCGATCAGTTCGGGATGGTCGACCGACAGGTAAACGCCGCGCGGCCGCCGGTACTCGTGGCTGTAGTTCTGGATCGCCTGCCCGATCGTCGGCGTGTACACGATCGGCAGCATCTCGGCCAGGTGGAGCATCAGCAGGCGGTAGAACAGCACCTCGTTGCGGTCGTGCATCTCGGTCAGCAGCAGGTGCCTGCCGAGGTCGGTGGGCTGCCGCTGGTACTGCGCGTACACCCGGGCGACCTGCTGGTCCAGGGTGACCTGGGCCGGTGGCACGAGGCCGGTGAGGCCGAGCGCGTGCCGCTTGGCGTAGCTGAACGCGGTGCCCTGGTTGAGCCGGGCGTCCGACAGGATCTGCCGGCCGCGCAGCCTCGTGTGCCACCTGCCGTCGTCGTCCCGCCATAGCGTGCGCATCGTGGCCCTCTCGGCCTGAGTCGTCGTGAAGGATGACCAGCTTGTCCGTTAGGTAGCTGATGTCATGGTGCCAAATTTCCTCGGCAAGATTATCCCGCGCCCGGTCACGGGCCCGCGCACGCGCGGCGGCCGCGCGCCGGTCCCGCCGGGCTAGGGCAGGATGGTGCGGTGACTATCAAGCACGCGACCGCCAGCACGTTCACGTTCGCCTGGGTGGATGGGGTCTGGCGGATCGGCCTGATCCTGCATCCGCTGCTTGGCCGCATGATGGTGCCGGGCGGTCATGTGGAAGCCGACGAGACGGCCCCGGAGGCGGCCCGCCGGGAGGTGGCCGAGGAGACCGGCCTGAACGTCAGGTTCCTGCCGTCGCCGGCCGCCGCGGTGCCGCCGGATGTCGCCGCGACCGGGCGGATCGTCAGCCTGCCGTGGTGGATCATGGAGCAGCCGATCGACGCCGACAATCACGTGGCTGGTCCGCACTTCCACATCGACCACCTCTTCGTGGCCGTGGCCGATGACATCCGGCCCGTCCGGGAGGCCGCGCACCCGTTCGGCTGGTACCGGGCGGATGAGCTTGCCGGGCTCACCATGTTCGCGGATACCCGGTCGCTGGCCGGGCAACTCTTCCCCGCGATCGGAGACCTGGCGGCCGGGCCGGTCGAATCGCCCGCGCCGGCCGGCTAGCCGGCTGTGCCCGGGTAACTCGCCGCTGGCCGGCGCCTGATCCTCGCCCCCGGTCCACAGCGCCCGCACCGCGCCGATCGTGTCGGCGTCTCCGGCGTCCTTGTCGGTGCGGTAACGCAGCACCCGGGCGAACCGCAGCGTCACGCCGCCCGGGTAGCGACGGCTCGCCTGCACCCCGTCGAAGGCGATCTCGGCGACTAGCTCAGGGCGAACCCTGACGACGCCGTGCGGCGGGCCGTGCCCAGGCGTGGCGGCCGGCGGGTCGGCGCGGGCCAGCAGTTCGCCGGTCTGCCAGGTGAGCATCGCGTCGGTGAGGCCCTTGAAGGTCTTGCCCAGCATCACGAACCCGCCCGTGCCCGGGTCCCTGGCGCCCAGGTGCAGGTTGGACAGCAATCCGGTGCGCCGCCCGTGGCCCCACTCGGCTGCCAGGATGACCAGGTCCAGCGTTGATCTGGGTTTGACCTTGATCCAGTCGGCGCCGCGCCGGCCGGCCCGGTACGGCGCGTCGACCGCTTTCACCACGACCCCCTCGTGGCCCTGGGCCAGGGCGTCGGCGAAGAACCCGGCGGCCTCGTCGGCGTCGGCCGTGACCAGGCGCGGGACCAGGGTGCCGGGCGGCGCGATCGCGGTCAGGCGGCGGACTCGCTCGGTGGCAGGCTGGTCGAGCAGGTCCTCGCCGTCGGCGTGCAGCAGGTCGAACAGGAACGCGGTGAGCGTGACCTGAGCGTCGCGGTTGCCCGGCCCGATTCCCGGCCCCGGCTCCGTTTCCGGCTCCGGCCCCGGCCCCGGCCCGGCTCCGGGCGGGGTCGCCCGCTGGGTGGCTATCCGGGCCGAGGTGACCTGGAACGGGTAGGGTCGGCCGTCCGGCCGGAGCGCGACGGCCTCGCCGTCCACCACGGCGGTCCTGGCGCTCAGTTCCAGGCCGATCCTGACCAGTTCGGGGACCCGGTCGGTGATGTCGTCCAGCGTCCTGGTGAAGACCCGCACCTGCTCGCCGTCCCGGTGCAACTGGATCCTGACTCCGTCGATCTTCCACTCCAGTGCGGCCGGGCTGATCTTGGACAGGGCAGCGGCCACGTTCGGGGCCGACGCGGCGAGCATTGGCCGGATCGGCCGGCCGACCCGCAGGGTGAACTCGCGCAGCACCCGGACGACGTCGGCCCGATCGGCGCCGCCCGCCGCGGCGGCCAGGGCGGCGCGGGCGACCTCGGGCAGCGATCCGCGCAACTGGTGTGCCCGGCGCACTTCGGCGGCCGGTACGCCGGCCGCTCGTGCTACCGCCTCGGTCATCACCCCCTCGAGTGCACCCTGCCGCAGGTCCCCGGCCAGCAACCGGACCAGGAACCGGCGCTCGGCGCCACTCGCCCGGCGCAGCAGGCCGGCCAGCAGGTCGCGGCGCTGAGCCTGGGAGCCGGGCCCGAGCAGCGCGCCGATCCGCCCGAACAGCGCGTCGGTCTCGGCGAGGGTGAGCGCGGGCCCGGAAGCCGCAGGAATCTCAGTTCCCGCGTCGCGCTCGGGTCCGGGGCGGCCCGCAGCATCGGTCGCGGTGAAATCGGCGGGATCGAGCAGGTCGACCAGGGCGGCATAGCCAACGCCGATCTGCCGCTGGGTGAGGTCACCGGATAGGAACGCCACCGCGACCAGGACCTCCGCGTCCGGCACCGTGGTCAGCAGGCTCGCGATCGCGGCGATCTTGTCGAGCCGCCCAGGCGCGCCCGCGACGATCTCCGACGTAGTCACCACCTCAACGAGGAGCACGATCCCGATTCTGCCCGAAGGCTCCGACATCGGGCGCCCGCGCGATACCGGGTGCCCGTGCGAGACCGGCCGTCCGCCGTGCACGACAGCGCGGCGGGACCACGCTGGGTCCCGCCGCGCTTGCTGACGCCGGCGGCTATGTTGACCGGCCGCGGGCCGGCCGGGGATCAGACCTGTGAACGCGCTGGCTCAGCGCGTCTTGGACATCCCGTTGAACTCGCTCTCGGCCATCGGCCGATCGGACTTGCCGGCCTGGTCGGGCACCGGGGCCGACTGAGTGGTCGTGCCGCCGGCCGCCGGCTGCGACGGAGACGGGTAGGGCATGCTGTGCGACCTGGCCCGTAGCACGGCCGCGATGGCGGCGGCGCTGGCGGCGAGCAGCGTGGTGCGCAGCATGATCCGCGGCCACCGCCGGGTCTTGGGCTGCGGCGGATCGAGCCTGCGGGCAGTGGTCGCGAGCATCGAAGACACCTTCGGTGCCACGGTTTCCTGCACCGAGACGCTGCCACTGGCGGCCCGGGCGGCCATCCACACCCGGGCCCGGCCAACGTGCGGCCTGGCCCACTCCGCCGCCTGGCCGGCGCCCTGCCGGGCGGTCCTGGCACCCTGCCTGGCGCCCTCCTGGGCGGTCTTCGCGGCCTGCCTGGTGACCGGGCCGGCCTGCTCGGCCAGCTTCGACGCCTGGTCGGCGAGCTTACGGGCCCGATGCTGCATCTCCGCGCTCGGCATGGCGGACTGCTTCCTTGTCATGACTGACACTGGTCCTCCCCGTGAGAGATTTCCACCCTCAACTTCCCCGCCTCCGGTGGGTCAATCGCGACCCGGGTGCCCCGTGACCGAACCACGAGCCGCTCGTGGCGCCAGCATGACGGCCGCCCGGAAATAACGGCCGCAGGATGAGCGCCTGCTCACGGCATTGGTGTGCCGGGCCCGGGCACTCGCCGGGGCGTGGCAGGATTTCGACTATGACCTCTACTCTTACCGCGACGCTGCGAACTAATCGTGGAGACATCGTCGTCCGGCTGTTCCCTGACCACGCGCCCAAGACGGTGCGGAACTTCGTCGACCTGGCGGAGGGCACCAGGGAGTGGACCGACCCGCGGACCCGCAAGACCGGGACCGCCAAGCTGTACGACGGCACGATCTTCCACCGCGTGATCGCGGACTTCATGATCCAGGGCGGCGACCCGCTCGGCACCGGCACCGGCGGACCCGGTTACCGGTTCGCCGACGAGTTCCACCCGGACCTGACCTTCAACCGGCCGTACCTGCTCGCGATGGCGAACGCCGGCCCGGGCACGAACGGCTCCCAGTTCTTCATCACCACGGTCCCGACGCCATGGCTGACCGGCAAGCACACCATCTTCGGCGAGGTGATCTCCGGCAGCGAGATCGTCGACGCGATCAGCAAGGTGCCGACCGGCCGGAACGACCGTCCGGTGGACGACGTCGTGCTCGAGTCGGTCGTGATCGAGCGCGACGGTGCGGAGTCCGGCAGCTAACTCGATGACCCAGCCCCCGCAGCACGCACCACAGCCCGACGAGCCGGCCCCGACCTGCTACCGGCATCCGAACCGGATCAGCTACGTCTCGTGCGTCCGGTGCGGCAGGCACGCCTGCCCGGACTGCCTGCGCCCGGCCGCCGTCGGCCAGCAGTGCGTGGACTGCATCAGAGAGGCTAACAAGGGCACCAGGCGGGCGACCGCGCCGTTCGGCGGCGGGGTCGCCCGCCGGCCCGTGGTGACCTACACGCTGGTCGCGCTGAACGTCCTCGTCTACATCATCGAGATCGTCTATCCCAAGACGGTCGACTACGGCGGGCTGATCGGCGGCTACTACGACGGCTCCATCCACGCCCTCATCGGCGTCGCCGTCGGCGATGTCTACCGCCTGCTCTCCAACGCGTTCATCCACGAACCGCTGGGCAGCGGCTTCGGCATCTTCCACATCGCGTTCAACATGTGGGCGCTGATCGTCGTGGGCCCGGCGCTGGAGGCGATGCTCGGACGGCTCAGGTTCGTTGCCGTCTACCTGCTCAGCGCGCTCGGCGGATCGGTCCTCTTCTACCTGCTCGCCCCGCCGAACAGCCTGGCGATCGGCGCCTCCGGGGCGATCTTCGGCCTGTTCGGTGCCTGGTTCGTGGTGGCCAGGAGGCTGCGCCTGGACAGCCGGATGGTCGTCCTGCTGATCGTGCTCAACCTGGTGATCAGCTTCACGGTCTCCGGGATCGCCTGGCAGGCCCACATCGGCGGCCTGGTCACCGGCGCCGCGCTGACCGCCGCGTACGCCTACGCGCCGCGGGCCAACCGGACGCTGATCCAGGCCGGCGCCACGGTCGCTGTCGTCGTCTTGCTGATCGCCGGCGTCGTGGTGCGCGATTACCAGCTAGTCAACACCGTGATACTGCGCTTCTAGCGCCCCTTGGGCTTCTAGCGCCACTTGGTGGCCAGCATCGTGCCCGCCACGATCAGGGCGAAGCCGACCACCAGGTTCCAGTTCTGCAGTGCCGAGATCGGCAGCTTCTGGCCGCTGACGTAGTAGACGGCGATCCAGGCTAGTCCGATGACCAGGCAGCCGACCATCACCGGCACCAGCCACCGCGGGCTGACCTGGGCCTTCGATGAGCGCGGCGGCGGCATGTAGACCGTCTTTTTCCGTACGCGGGATTTGGGCACCTTGTTCTCCTGATCGACTTCTCCGCACAGGGCGGCGGTGCGGGACCTGCTCACCAGCCTAGTTGCTCCGGCCCCGGGATCCGGATGTCACTGCCGGGACTGGGGCCAGAGCACGGCGGTTAGAGCACGGGTGACAGGAGCCACCGAATGGCCGGCCCAGTCGAGAATAGCGACAGGCTGGATGACGGCGACGGGCTTGGCAACGGACTCGGTGACGAGCTTGGCGACGGACTCGGCGTGGACGGTGACGGTGACGGCGTGGGCGATCCCGGCACCACGTAGACGTTGACCGTGCTGCCGGGCAGCACGATCTTGCCCGGTGCGGGACTGAGCTTCCAGACCATGCCGGGACCATATGGGGTGCCCACCGGCGGCGTCTGCGCGATCACGCTCGTCTGCAGGTTCTGGCCCTGGATCGTCTGCACCGCCTGGTTCTTCGGGGTTCCGACAACGTACGGCACCGCCACCCCGCCGCCCGACACCTCCAGGGTCACCTGGGTGCCCGGGGCTGCGGTCGTCCCGTACGGCGGCGTAGTGCTGACGACCAGACCCTTCGTGATCGTCGTGCTCACGACCGTATTGGTGGTCGGCGCGACGGTGAAGCCCGCCTTGGTCAGTGCCGTCGTCGCCTGGCTGACGTTGAGGCCCTGCACCTGTGGAATCGCCACCTTGCCCGGTTTCACCGCGTAGTACAGCGTGACCGTGCTGCCCTTGGGCAGCGGCGTGCCGCCGGCCGGGCTGACCCGGATCACCTTCTGGCCGGTGGCGTTCGGCCTGGTTACCGTCTTGGTGGTGTAGCCGAATCCCTTGGACGCGAGGATCGACTCGGCCTGCTTGAGGCTCTTGCCGACCAGGCCGGTCGGCACCGCCACGTTTCCCGCCGTGCCGCTGATCAGCTTATAGATGCCGATCCCTACCGCGATGATCAGGATCGCCAGGATCGCGACCACCCACGGCCAGACCTTGCGCTTACGCCGTCTCTGGTCCGGCGGCCCTGCCTCGGCGCCATCCGGCGGGCCGTACTCATACGGCGTCATTGCGCCGGTCGGGCCGCCCTGGACCCGGGTCGGGCTCATCGTGTCCAGCCTGGTGGTGCCGCCGTAGCCGCGGGCCGGGCCGGCGACCGGGAATCCGGAGAGCGCCCGCTGGATATCGGCCCGCATGTCGGCCGCGGACTGGTACCGGTCATCCGGGCTCTTGGCCATCGCCCGGAGCACTATCGCGTCGGCCCAGGCGGGTAGTTCCGGGTCGACCCGGGTCGGCGGGACCGGGTTCTCCCTGACGTGCTGGTAGGCGATCGACACCGGCGAGTCCCCGGTGAACGGCGGCCGACCGGTGAGCAGTTCGTACAGCAGGCAGCCGACCGAGTACAGGTCGGACCGGAAATCCACTCGCTCGCCGCGGGCCTGCTCCGGTGACAGGTACTGGGCGGTGCCGATCACCTGCGCGGTCTGGGTCATGGTGGCCTGGGAGTCGGCGACCGCCCGGGCGATGCCGAAGTCCATCACCTTGATCTCGCCGGACCGGGTGAGCATGACGTTGCCCGGCTTGATGTCGCGGTGCACGATGCCGTTCCGATGGCTGTAGTCCAGCGCCCGCAGCACCCCGTCGGTGATCTCTAGCGCCCGCTCGGGCAGCAGCCTGCGGTCGTCCCGGAGCAGATCGCGGATGGTCCGGCCGTCCACATACTCCATCACGATGAACGGCACGTGCGAGCTGCCCGAGTTGTCCTCGCCGGTGTCGTAGACGGCGACGATCGACGGGTGGTTCAGCGACGCCGCCGACTGCGCCTCGCGGCGGAACCTGGCCTGAAACGTCTGGTCCCTGGCCAGGTCCTCGCGCAGCGTCTTGACGGCCACGACGCGGTCCAGGCGGAGGTCCCGGGCGCGGTAGACCTCGGCCATTCCGCCGCGGCCCACGACGCCGTCGAGTTCGTAGCGGCCGCCAAGCAGCCTGGGCTGGATCATGTCTCGCACTTACGTTACCGTCCTGCGTCGTGGTTGGCCGGACCAGCGTGCCCCGCGGGAGTAGCTAGCGCACGCCGTTTCGGAATCTATGCGGTGCAGTCGCCCCGGGGCGACCCGCCCGCCGCGCTTCCGTCGCCGGCCGCCGGTCAATGCCGCCCCAGGTACGCCTGGATGATCTTGACCGCGATCGGCGCAGCCGCGTCGGCGCCGTAACCGCCGCCCTTGACGATGACGCCGACGGCGATCTTCGGGTTGCTGTAGGGAGCGAAGCAGGTGAACACGGCGTCGTCCAGGCCGGTGTTGTTCACGCCGTTCTGGGCCGTTCCGGTCTTGCCCGCGATGTTGATGCCCGTCACCGACGGCCCCGCGCTCAGGTAAGCGGTGCCGTAGGGGTCGTGGGTGACGCCCTCCATCAGGACGCCCATATTGTGCGCCACCTGCGCCGAGGTGACCCGGCGCAGCACGGTCGGGACGGTGGTGGACAGCACCGACAGGTCCGGCGCCCGGATCTCCTGGATCAGATGCGGCTGCATCAGCACCCCGCCGTTGGCCACGACCGCCGCCATCATGGCCTCCTGGAGCGGCGTGACCGTGTCGCTAAACTGCCCGATCGCCGACATCGCGGTCTCGGCCGGGTCGGTGAGCAGCGGGTAGTTGCTCTGCGCGACCGGCAGCGGGATGGTCAGGTTCGGGTTGTTGAAGCCGAACAGGTTGGCGTACTTGTGGATCGCCGGGCTTCCGATCGTCGCGCCCAGTTTGCCGAACGCGGTGTTGCAGGACTCCGCGAACGCGAACGCGATCGGCGGATTCCCGTTCCCGCACGGCGCGTTGCCGTCATTGGTCAGCACATGTGTGCTGCCCGGCAGGCGGTAGAACTGCGGCGCCGGAATCGGCGAGTTCGGCGTGGACACGTGGCCGATGCTGTAGGCGGCCGACCCGGTGACGATCTTGAACGTGGACCCGGGCGGGAAGGTAGCGCTGATGGCCCGGTTCAGCAGGGGCTGAGACGGATCGTTCCGGTACTTG
Organism: Actinomycetes bacterium; assembly: GCA_021792855.1. GTDB lineage: Bacteria > Actinomycetota > Actinomycetes > Streptosporangiales > Streptosporangiaceae > Chersky-822. Next base: position 21,029 of record JAJYTW010000026.1, on the reverse strand, counting down.
CTGTCGATCTTGGCAAGCTGTGCGCTGGACGGCGTCGCGTACAGGTTCGGGTTGAAGGTCGGGTAGGAGGCCAGCGCCAGAATCGCCCCGGTGCTCGGGTCGATCGCGACCGCTGCGGCCGGCCGGCCCATCGCCTGCAGCGCCTGGTACGCAGCCGCCTGTGCCTTCGGGCTGATCGTCAGGTAGACCGAAGCACCCTGCTTGGACTTGCCGGTGAGCAGCCCGATCAGGTTGTGCACTGCCAGGCTCGGCGCGGTGCCGGAGAGCAGGCTGTTCTCCGCCAGTTCGATCCCGGAGTAGGTGCCGTCCACTGTGTCATAACCGGTGACTGGCGCGTACACGTAAGGCGCCGGGTAGTACCGCTGGAACCCGCCGCCCTTGGCCGGCCTGGATTCGGCGATCACCTGCTGCGCCCCGGGCCCGCCCGCCGCGATGATCTCGCCTCGCTGGTAGCTGGACTGCTCGGAAAGGATCCGCGGGTTGGCTGGCTCGGCGGCGAGCGAGCTTGCCCGGAACACCTGCAGGTAGTTGACGTTGATCAGCATGACCACGAACAGGACCAGGACTGCCAGCGACAGCCGGCGTAGCGCCTTGTTCATACCGCCCGCACCACCTGGGTCATGCCCTCGTCCTGGATCGGCTGCGGCGGCGGCCGCCTGGCCGTGTCGCTGACCCGCATCAGCAGGGCGACCACGATCCAGCTTGACACCAGCGACGACCCGCCCTGGGACAGGAACGGGGTAGTGATCCCGGTGACCGGGATCAGCTGGGTCACGCCGCCCACGATGATGAAGATCTGCAGCGCAAGCACGAACGACAGTCCGCCGGCCAGCAGCTTGGCGAACGGGTCGCGGACTGACATCGCCGCCCGCAGACCGCGCTGCACCAGCAGCCCGAAGATCAGCAGCATCGCCATCAGCCCGGTCAGCCCGATCTCCTCGCCGAACGCGGTCACGATGAAGTCGCTCTGCACCAGCGGCGTCCAGAACGGCTGGCCCTGGCCGAGGCCGGTGCCCAGGATCCCGCCGAAGGCCATCCCCTCTAGACCCCGGGCCAGCTGGTCGGAGATGTTCAGGCTGGCCGGGGCAAACGGGTGCAGCCAGAGCGTGAACCGCACCGCGACGTGGGTGAACAGCAGGCTCGCGATCTCCGCGCCGACACCGAACAGCCCGATCCCGATCAGCAGCCAGGAGGTGCGCTGGGTCGCGATGTACAGCATCGAGACGAACAGCGCGAAGAACAGCGCCGAGGTGCCAATGTCGGACTCGAAGACCAGGATCAGCAGGCTCGCGGCCCACAGCACCAGCACCGGGCCCATGTCACGGGCTCGCGGCAGGTCGATCCCGAGCACCCGGCGGCCCGCCAGGGACAGCACGTCCCGCTTGACGACCAGGTAGCCGGCGAAGAAGACGGCAAGTGCGATCCGGGCGAACTCGCCGGGCTGAACCGAGAACCCGCCCAGGATGATCCACACCTTGGCGCCGAGGTAGGCACCGTTCATGCTGTCCGGCAGCACCGCGGGAATGGCCAGCAGCACCAGGCCGATCGCGCCGAGCGTGTAGGTGTAGCGCTGGAGCACCCGGGCCTCGCGGATCAGGCCGAGCACGACGACGAACGCGGCGACGCCGATTCCGGTGTACAGCAGCTGGTACAGCGCCGCGTGCGAGGTCAGGGTCGAGATCGGGAAGCCCGGATTGCCGGACACGCCGGATTCCTGCAGTCGGTAGATCATCACGATGCCGAGCCCGTTCAGCACGCCGGCCAGCGGCAGCATAAGCGGGTCGGCGTGCGGGGCGAAGGTGCGGACGCCCATGTGCGCGACCAGCAGCAGCACCGCGAAGCCGGGCACATAGATCACGATCCCGGACGGCACGTGGCCGTTCAGGCCGAGTCCGACGGCCGCGTAGGCGAGGGCCATGATCCCCACCGCGAAGCCGATCATCGAAAGCTCGGTGCCCCTGCGGGTCGCCCGTACCGAAACGGCGTCCGCTGCCGCCCGCGGCGCTGCGGCCTGGTTCGGGATGGCCGTCATCCGGCACCTCCCAGCGAGGAGGTGCAGTAGGCGGGCAGCACTGGCTCCGGCGGGTACGGCGGCTGGGCCGGCGCCGATGCCTTGAGCGTGACATTCTTGGCGGGCGCCTGCTTCGCCGCCGATCGCGTGGCCGAGGCGGCCCGCGTCGTGCTCTTGGTCGTGCCGGACCGCGAGGAGGTGTGCTTCGACTTCGCCGCGGACCGGGTCGGGGTCGGCTTGGGCTTGCTGGCTGCCCATCGCTGGATATCGGCCTCGACCAGCCCGCACCGGTAGTCCTGGCGGATCCGGGCCACGATCTGCCTGGCCTCGGGCAGGTTCTCCGCGGCGATGGTCGCCTGGATCTGGCCGGCCTCTGCGGTCGGTATCTCGGTGAGCGGGATGTTCGTCGCCAGCGCCACACTGGACAGGTGGATCCCGGCCACCGTCTCGTTCACGCCGCGGAAGATCACCACCTTGCCGCCCGCGGTGCCCACGAAGTACTCGTTCTGGGTGATGTGCCAGCCCAGATAGCCGGCCCCGCCGATGACGGCGAACAGCACGATCAGCGCCGACGTGACAATCGGCCAGCGCCGCCGCCCCGGACCGGCGTCCTCGTCGGACTCATCCTCGGCGGCCGCATCGTTGTCCGGCGTCCCCAGGCTGTTGCCGCCGGAGGAATCCGGCATGGTCAGCGGCAGCCCGGCCAGATCCGGCGAGGTGTCCTCGGCGTCCCGGCCAGACCCGATCACGGGCAGCAGGCCGCGGCTCAGCAGGCTGGCGCGCGCCGCTGGGCTATCGCTGCGCTGCGCGGTTCCGGTGTCATCGTCGGTGAGCAGCGCGCCGACGATGATCGCCTCCTCGGTCGGGGCAGCGGCGGCCGTGCCAACGTCGATGACCTCGGCGAGAACGCAGGTGATGTTGTCCGGCCCGCCGGCCCGGATCGCCAGGTCGATCAACCGCGCCACGGCCTCGTCGAGATCGGGTAGGTCTGCCAGGGTCTTGCCGATCGTGTCGTTGGTAACCACGTCGGACAACCCATCGGAGCAGAGCAGATAACGATCCCCGGCCCGCGCGGTCAGCATCGTCAGGTCGGGATTGGCCGGGACGCTGCTCTGCAGGGCCCGCAGTACCAGTGACCGCTTCGGATGGTTGGCCGCGGCCTCCGGGGTCAGCCGTCCCTCGTCGACCAGCGATTGCACCAGCGTGTGATCGTGGGTGATCTGCCGCAGTTCGCCGTCCCGCAGCAGGTAGGCACGGGAGTCGCCGATATGGCACAGGGCGATCTGGTCGTCCGACCAGAGCATCGCGGTCAGCGTGGTGCCCATGCCCTCGGTCGACGGCTCGGAGAGCGTGATCCGGCGGAGCGACTCGTTGGCCCTGGCGATGGCGTCGGCCAGTGACTTCAGCATGTCGGTGCCGGTCGTGTCGGCGTCCAGCGGCGCCAGGGTGGCGATCGCGACGCCGCTGGCCACCTCGCCGGCCGCGTGACCGCCCATGCCGTCGGCGATCGCCAGCAGGTGCGGGCCCGCGTAGGCGCAGTCCTCGTTGCCGTCGCGGATCAGGCCGACGTCGGTGCGAACCGTGTAGCGCAGCCCCAGGGTCATCGGCGCAACTCCAGGACTGTCTTGCCGATCCTGATGGGCACACCGACCGGGACCGGGGTCGGTGCGGTCACCTTCTCTCGGTCCAGATACGTCCCGTTGGTCGAGCCGAGATCCTCCACGATCCACTCGCCGTTCTGCGGATACAGCCTGGCGTGCCTGGTGGAAGCGTAGTCGTCGGTAAGGACCAGCGTGGCATCCGCGGCACGACCGATCGTGATCTGTCGGTCCGCTAGCGGGATCACCGTGCCGGAGAGGCTACCGTCGGTTACCAGCAGCTCATGAGCGGCGGAGCGCGACCTGCGGCTCGCCCGGGGCGGTGCGGCCGGCCGCTGCCTGGGCGGCGGGGCCTCGGCCTGCCTGGCTAGCTGCCGGGCGACCCGGCGCTGCCGTCGCGGGGAATCGGCCTGGTCGAACAGGTCGGTGCGGATGACGCCGACGGCAGCGATGACGAACAACCAGAGCACGGCGAGGAACGCCAGCTTGATTAGATCGAGAGTGAGCTGGTTCATCGGGTCACGAGTCCTCGGGTGGCCGGCCGGAGCCCGCGGCGGCGTGCGCCGGCGCTGCGACGTCGGGAGGTGCTTGACTCACGCTAGCCGTCAGTACGCGCCGTCTCGGCGGAAAACCAGAGTTGTGCGACCGAGAGTAACGTGCGTCCCGTCGGTCAGCGAAACCCGCCGGATGGGCTGCCCGTTGACGAAGGTGCCGTTCGTCGAGCCCAGATCGACCAGCACGACCTCGTCGTCCTCGACCCGGATCTCGGCGTGGTGCCGGGACACTCCCTGGTCCACCAGGCGGAGGTCGCAGTCGGTGCCTCGGCCGAGGATGGTCAGCGGGGACGTCAGCGGGAAAGTGCGCTGGTTGGTGGCATTGCCGGCCGAGTCGGCGGTGGAGACCAGCAGGCGCGGTGACCCGGGGAAGCCCTCCTGCGGCCGCGGCAGGTCGCTGACCGGGCGGCGGATCTCGCCGTCCTCCACGGTCGCGCCCCGGATAACGCCCGACCTGATCCGGAAGGTGCCGACCGACAGGTCGGGGACGCTCTCGAACCGGATCCGGACCGGGCCGACGAAGGAGTACCCCTGCTCCCGCGCGTACTCGCGGGCAAGGGTCGCCAGTTCGATGCTGAGGCTGTCGGCGTAGACGTCCAGCCGCTCGTAGTCGGCGGGCGAGATCTCGGCCACGAAGTCGTTGGGGACCAGCGTCCTGCCCTGCGCCACGATCGCCGCGCGGTCGTCCATCTCCCGCTGCACGGCGCCCGCTACCTCGGTCGGCTGCAGGTCGGACTTGAACGCGCGGGCGAAGCCACCGTCGTACATCCCCTGGAGCCGGTGCTCGAAGCGCTGCAGTACTCCCACCGTGCACCTCCTCTCCCGTTCGGAATCGATGGTATCGGCGTCGTGGCACAGGTTGAGGCGTGCTAACCTTCCAGTGCCCAGGGCGAGTGGCGGAACGGCAGACGCGCACGGTTCAGGTCCGTGTGTCCGAGAGGATGTGAGGGTTCAAATCCCTCCTCGCCCACCTCAGCTTCATCGAGCGGTCGCCGCTTCCAGGCTCACCGTAAGGCACAATCGGTCCTGTGCCGGAACTTCCCGAGGTTGAATCTCTCGCCGCTGACCTGCGTGAGCGGGCAGTCGGACGGGTGATCGACCGCGCCGACGTGGCCGAGTTCTCGGTGCTGAAGACCTACCAGCCGCCGCTGTCCGCGCTGACCGGGTCGGTCGTGACCGGCACCGGCCGGTACGGCAAGTTTCTCGACCTGATCACCGAACCCGGCGCCGGATCCGAAGCCGGGCCGGGCAAGCTGCACCTGATCACGCACCTGGCCCGGGCCGGGTGGGTGCGCTGGCGGGACAGCCTCCCGGACCAGCCGACCCGGCCGGGCAAGGGGCCGCTGGCGTTCCGGCTCAGGTTCGCCGACGGGGCGGGCCTCGATCTCACCGAGGCCGGGACCCGCAAGCGACTGGCCGTCTACCTGGTCACGGACCCGGCGCAGGTGCCGGGCATCGCGTCGCTCGGCCCGGACCCGCTGGCCCCGGAGTTCACCGTCGAGGTGCTGGCCGGCCTGCTGGCCGGGCGCCGGACCCAGATCAAGGGCGTGCTGCGGGACCAGAAGATCATCGCCGGGATCGGCAATGCCTACTCCGACGAGGTGCTGCACGCGGCCAGGATGTCGCCATTCCGGCTCGCCGCAAGCCTGTCCGAGCCGGAGGTCGCCGACCTGCACGCGGTCATCGTCGGGACGCTGAGGTCCGCGGTGGACCGGTCGGCCGGCCTGAGCGCGGCCGACCTCAAGGCCGAGAAGAAGTCCGGGCTCGCCGTGCATGGCCGGGCCGGCCAGACCTGTCCGGTCTGCGGTGACGTGATCCGCGAGGTCTCGTTCGCCGACTCGGCCCTGCAGTATTGCCCGACCTGCCAGACCGACGGCAAGCCGCTTGCCGACCGGCGGATGTCCCGGCTGCTGAAATAGCCGGGCCTGCGCGCCGCGCGGGTCAGGCCAGCACCGGTCAGGCCAGCACGGGCGAGTCAGTGCGGGCCAGGCCAGCACGGGCCAGTCAATGCAACACCGCGTGCAGGGTCGCGTACAGGCCAAGGTCGCAGGTCCCGTCGGCCACGGTCCGGTGGACCCGCTGGCCGAACCAGGTCCCGGTCACGGTGATCACGCCGGAACTGGCCATCACCTGGGGGCAGACCTGGTTCGGCGGCGGCGACGCGAACGGCCTGCCGATCTTGAGCAGCCGTGCGCAGGCCGCGGCCGGGTCGCCGACGGTCCCGCCGTCCGGATCACAGCGCAGCAGCCAGCGGGTGGGCGCGGCCCCCGGCGTGGTGCGAGCCTCGAACCGCAGCACGACCTTCGCGGCCGCCGGATGGCTCGCGCCGCCCGACCCGGCCCCGCCCGGGCCGGGCCCGGCGGCCGTTCCGCAGCCCGCGATCACCAGGCCGGCGGCCGTCGCGGCGAGCACCGAGTGCGACATCGGAGTGCGCCAGGGCAGAACTGCTTTCACGGCCATTGGACGCGCATCCCGACCGGCCGGTTCCGCCCCCGGCGCTGTGTGCCCGCGTCCGGTCCGGCGCTGTGCCCGTGGCCCGGCCGCGAGGTCGCCGGATTGCTCCGATCTGTCCCCGTCCGGCGCGGCGCCAGCGGCCGCTGACTGGCCTTTCAGCGGTGTGGACGGCCCCGGAGGTGCCACCATGGAGCGGTGCGGCGCAGACGGGTGGCATCGGCGAAGCCGGATCAGGCGCGGCTCGACGCGACGGCCCAGGCGGTCATCAACTGCGCGGCCGATCCGATCATCGGACTGGGCCTGGACCGCGCCGTCTGCGTCTGGAACCCGGCGGCCGAGAAGATGTTCGGCTGGACCGCCGCCGAGGTGCTCGGCCTGGAGCCGCCGATCATCCCGCGTGAGCTCAAGGCCGAGCACAACGCCGTGCTCGAGCGGATCGCCGGCGGCGGGCAGGTCTCGCTGGCGACCAGGCGGATCAGGAAGGACGGCGAGGTGGTCGACGTCCGGATCGACACCAGCCCGCTGATCGACGCGGACGGCCAGCGGTTCGGCTGGCTCAGCGTCTGCCACGAGAGCAGCGAGGACGGCGCGGTGCGGCACTACATGGCCGAGCGGGCCCGCCTGGTCCGCCGGCTCGGTGACGTGGTCGCCGACCTCAACGCCGAACTGGACCTGGAGGCGGTGCTTGACCGGATCGCCGCGAGCCTGCGCGAGCTGACCAGGGCCGACGCTGGCGGCTTCGTGCTGATCGACGGCGACCGGCTCCGGCTGGTCTCGATGGACGGACTGCCGGCTGAATTGCGCGGTCGGGACGCTGCCCTGGAGGGCAGCATGGTCAGCGAGCTGATGCGGTCGGGCAAGAGCGTGCTGATGGCCACCGGCGAGGGTGGCCGGTTCGACGACCTGATCTGGTCCGCGCTGACCGGCCTGCACACGATCACACTCAGCCTGTCCTACGTCGCTGGCCGGCCCTACGGCGCCCTGTACGCGCTGTACAGCGGCCGCAAGGTCGGGCATGTCGAGCTTGAACTGCTTGAACTGCTCGCCGGGCACGCGAGCGTGGCGCTGTCCAACGCCACGGCGTTCGCCGAGGTGGTCAGGCAGCGCGCGCACGAGCGGGCGGTGATCGACGGCAGTGCGGACGGGATCGCGGTGCTCGACTCGGCCGGGACGGTCCGGCAGTGGAACCCGGCCGCGCACGCGCTCACCGGCGTGTCCGCGGCCGCCGTGCTCGGCAAGGCGCCACCGTTCCCGCTTCCCGAGGCCGGCGCGACGCTGACCTACCAGCTTCCCAACAACCGCTGGATCGACGTCATCTGCACCGAGCTTGACGGCCGGGACGAGCAGGTCGTCGACTTCCGCGACGTCACCGCGGCCAAGCAGCTTGAGGAGGCCAAGGACCTCTTCCTGGCCACCACCAGTCATGAGCTGCGTACCCCGATCACCGTGGTGCAGGGCTTCGCCAGCACGCTGGCCAACCGCTGGGACAAGCTGCTCGACACCGACCGGCGCAGCGCCGTGCAGACGATCGCCGAGCGCGCCCAGTCCCTGGCCAGGCTGGTGGACCAGTTGCTGGTCGGGTCCCGGGCGGTGACCGAGCGGCTGATCGTCACCCATGCCCCGTTCGACCTGGCCACGATGCTGCGGAACACGGCGGTGGTGTTCCAGCCGCTGTCCGACAAGCACACCCTGCGGGCCGAGCTCCCGGACGATCTGCCGCTGGCGTATGGCGACTCCGGGGCCACCGACAGCATCGTCAGCCAGTTGATCGAGAACGCGGTCAAGTACTCGCCCGACGGCGGGACCATCACGGTCGGCGCCCGCGCGGATGGGGAGCAGATCGAGGTGACGGTCGCCGACCGGGGGATCGGGATCGCGCCCGGGGATACCGACCGGGTCTTCGACCGGTTCTTCCAGGGCGAGGCGGGTGACCGGCGCCGGTTCGGCGGGATCGGACTCGGCCTGTACATCGTGCGCCAGCTTGCCCGGGCGCAGGGTGGCGATGTGACGGCCGCCGCCAGGGAGGGCGGCGGCACGGTGATGCGGCTGACGCTGCGAAGGGCGGCGGCGGACGGCGCGGACCTCCCGGCCGGGCCGGGGCCGGGCCAGGCGGACGCGGTGCCGCGCCCGGCCGGGCCAGCGGCCAGTGCCCCGGCGGCCAGTGCCCCGGCGGCCCGTGCGGTGCCCGCTGGCCAGGAGAACCCCACCAGCCTGTTCCGGGACCGGCTGAGCGCGGGTCCGGCGGACCGTCGCGACGGCACGGTCGCGGACCCGACCGGCCAGCGGAACGGTACCGGCGCGGACCCGACCGGCCACGCCAACGGACGCACCGCCGATCCCGGCAGAGCGGACGCCGGCCAGGCCAGCCGGGCGATGGCCTACCGGTCGAGGAGCCCGGAGCACCCGGTCCTGCCGAGGCCGCGCCGGCCCATCGACGGTGACCGACCCGGCTGACCCGCGCCGGGTGCGGAGCCAGGCCTGCCGCCCGCTCGCGAGTCCGGCTCCCGGATTCTGCCTGCCTACCTATCTGCCTACCGGTCGACTGGCTCAGGCGTCGGCCGGCTCGGGCGCGCCGATCCGCTTCCCGGTGACCGGGTCCCTGGCGATCTTCTCGCCGCCGGAGGCCTCGATGTAGCGGTCGATGATCCCGATCACGTCCTCGCCCTGCTCCACGATCTTTCCGGCGTCCAGCCAGATCACCCGGTTGCAGGTGTCCTCGACCTCTTCGAGGTCGTGCGCGACCAGAAACACCGTGCCGGCCCGCTGGCGCAGTTCGTCGATCCTGGCGTGACTCTTGACCCGGAACTCCGCGTCGCCGGTCGCCAGCGCCTCGTCGATCAGCAGGATCTCGTAGTCCTTCGCGGCCGCGATCGCGAACCGGAGCCGTGAGCCCATCCCCGAGGAGTACGTCTTCATCGGCAGGTTGATGAACTCGCCTACCCCGGAGAAGTCGACGATCTGGTCGTACTTGGCCCGGATCTCCTTCTTGGTCATGCCCATCGCCAGGCAGCCAAGCACGACATTGCGCTCGCCGGTGAGATCCTCGAGCAGGGCCGCGTTGACGCCGAGCAGCGAGGCCTGGCAGGTCGTGTAGACGACGCCGTGCTCGGGCGGCAGCAGGCCGGCGATAGCCCGCAGCAGGGTCGACTTGCCGGACCCGTTGCGGCCGATGATCCCGATCGCGTCGCCCCGGTGAGCCACGAACGTGACGCCCTTGATCGCGTGTACCTCGCGGATGGCCGGCCGGGTCTTGCGGCCGATGATCCGGAACAGCGCGGTGGAGGCCGTGCCCCGGTCGCCGCCGGCGCCGTAGACCCGGTAGACGACGTGCAGTCCGTCGACGATCACGGTGGGCTCAGCCACGGCCGTAGAACACCTCCTTGCGCCAGAAGAACCAGAACCCGATCAGCAGCGCGACCACGGCCCAGCCGACACCGAACTGCCACAGGTGACTGGAGATGAAGGTCGGGTGGCAGTAGGCGCTCCAGTAGGCGAACTGGCTGGGGGTCACGCCCGGCGGCGGGTGGCCCTGCCCCCACGCCAGGCACCTGGCGTAGTCATAGGGCCGAGCGCCGAACGCACTCGCCCGCTGCGAGGCCAGCAGCGAGTTCCGGACCAGGGTGATGTAGATCGCGGCCGGGTTCGCCTGGAGCAGGGTGGTCGCCCAGCCATAGTGCGCCGAGTGCGCGGCCACGAACTGCTGCACGCTGTAGATGACCCCGGATACGTACAGCCAGGTCCGCATCAGGAACGGCAGTAGCTGGGCGAAGTCGTTCACCCGGGCGCCCGTCCTGGCCGCGAACAGGCCGATCCCGGCGTTGAACACGGTCAGCAGCACCAGTGCGGGAACCGACAGCAGCCAGTACCAGGTCACCGGCTCGCCCTGGATCAGCACCAGGCCGAACAGCACGATCATCGAGATCAGCATCTGCTGCAACTCGATCATCACGTAGGCCAGCGGCAGCGAGGCGCGCGGGAACTGAAGCGCGCGGATCAGCGGCAGGCTGTCGGTGATCACCTTGGAGGTGGAGATGAAGGTCCGCTGCGTGAAGCTGAACACGAACACGCCGGTGACCAGGAACGCGAGGTAGTCGGGCACCCCGCGGCTGACCGCCTTGATGATCACGCCGAAGATCAGGAAGTAGACGCCCGCGTTGAGTACCGGCGCCAGGATCTGCCATAGCTGCCCGAGCTTGGCCTCGGTGTACATGGCGATGTTGCGCGCCGTGGCGAAGCCCATGATGAAGCTCCACCGGCGGGCAAGCTCGGTCAGATAGCTGCCGAGGCTTGGCCGCTGCGCGCTGGGCCGCAGGCCGTACTGCGCGGCGAGGGCGGCCAGCGAGCCATCCGGTTCGGCCGGCCCGGTCTGCTGGTCAGCCACCTGGGCATCCGCGCCGTTGATGAGCTGTCCGGGTGAGCCGATTCTGGCCGACCTCATGCTGCAACGGACGGGCGCGTCCGGCGCCGTCGGCATGAGCGGGCGGTTATCACGGCGCCGACTGTACCCGAGGAGGGCCCGGGTCCGCCCGCGGCCTGGCTGTCCCGGGCTGCCAGGAAGTCCTGGGCGGCCGGCCGCTGACCCGATGCCCCGGAATCGCACCCGCTCGCTTGATAACGATCCGATAACGCGTTGTCGGGTAAATGGCCGGTCAGGAACACGCAAACCCCTGGCCCGCTTGGCTCCGCGCGATCGGGGTGGCCGGCGGCCCGTGCGGTACACCCGGATGTGTGATTATCACCTTGCGTCTCGCCGGTTTCCGAAGCCAGCGAGCCGGGCACGTCCCCGTCCGCAGCTTGCAAGATTTCACCGCGTCGCGGTGTCGGGAGCGGGTGCGCGGGAGGTGAGGAAGGCGAGCGTCGTGCACCTGCCGTGTGCTCCGGCCAGCGTCGCTGTCGCGCGCCGGGCGCTCACCGACGAGTTGCGCGCGGCCGGGGTCACGGACTCCGCCATCGGCGACGCGGCCCTGGTGATCAGCGAACTCCTCAGCAACGCGATTCTGCACGCCTACCCGCTGCCTGGCGAGCGGGTGCTGGCCGCCTGGGTGGTCGGCACCGCGTCGGTCGAGCTTGCCGTCAGCGACGGCGGCAGCCCCACCATGCCGCAGGCCGGCCAGCCATCGGAGTTCGCCGTAGGCGGCCGGGGACTTGGCATCGTGGCCCACCTCAGCCAGGACTGGGGAGTGCGCGCCGACGACGTCGGCCTGACTGTGTGGGCGGTTCTTGACGCACCGCGTTTCGGTGGCGCCGGCAGTGACCTGTCCCGGCCGGACGACCGGCCGGACTCCACGCTCCGGGCGGACCCGGTCGCCTCGCTCGGCTAGCGGGACTCTGAGCCGGGGGCGCGGGCCGTTGCGGCCCAGGGACTGTCGCCGTTTCCGTCGCCGGGCGCAGGTGACGCCGGGCCGACCGTCCCGAACAGGCGTAACGCGCCGGCGAAGTGGTGATACTGCCTGAAGTGAACGCCGTCCGGGGGCGCGGCGGATCTGATCGCGGGGGAATCGTGGGCGCGAGCACGAGCATCGGCACGGACAGTGAAGTCGGCCGTCTGAGGACCGTTCTCGTGCACCGACCAGGTGCCGAACTCAACCGGGTAACCCCGCGGACCAGGGACCGGCTGCGCTTCGACGGCCTGCCGTGGCTCGCCCGCGCGCAGCGCGAGCACGACGAGTTCACGGCCGTGCTCAGGGACCGCGGCGTCGAGGTGCTCTACATCACCGAACTGCTGCAAGACGTTCTCGAGTATCAGGCGGCCGCCGAGGACGCGATCGGCTCGGTGCTCGCCGATGCCGAGCTTGGCGACGAACTTGGCCGCGGCATCCGCGGCTACCTGGAGTCGCTGGCGCCGCAGGACCTGGCGTCGGCGCTGATCGGCGGCCTGACCCCGGAGGAACTGCGCACCGGCCGCGGCCTGGTCTACGAACTCCTCGACCCGCACGACTTCATCGTCGAGCCGCTGCCCAGCCTGGTCTTCAGCCGGGACTCCAGCGTGTGGATCGGCGACCGGCCGGTGGTGACCAGCCTGGCCGGGCCGCGGCGGCGCGAGGCCGACCTGCTCGCCGTCATCTACGATCACCATCCCCGCTTCCGGGACGCCAAGCTCCCCTACCGGGCGGGCCGCCGGTACCTCGACGGCGGGGACATCCTGCTGCTCGCTCCCGGCGTCCTCGCGATCGGAGTCGGGGTGCGCACGAACCCGGCCAGCGTCGAGCAACTCGCCAGGCACATGCTCCAGACCGGCGAGGCGCATACCGTCCTGGCGGTCCCGATGAATCAGCGCGGCGAACGCGGGCACCTGGACACCACCTGCACCGTGGTGGACGCCGGGACCGTCGTGATGGCGCCGTACCACGCCTTCACGCTGACCGCGCTGACCATCACCGCGCCGCACGGGGAACCGCGGGTCTCCCGGCCCAGGCCGTTCATCGAGGCCGCGGCCCTGGCGCTGGGCATCGGCCGGCTCACGGTCATCGACACCGGCCTCGACCTGCCCGGAGGCGAGCGCGGGCAATGGGATGACGGCGGCAACGCGCTAGCGCTCGGCAACCGGGTGACCATCTGCGACGAGCGGAACGTGGAGACCAACGAGCGACTTGCGGACGCGGGCTTCGAGGTGCTGACCGTGCCCTGGCGCGAGCTTGGCGGCGGCCGCGGCGGGCCGCGATGCCTGTGCGCGCCGTTGATCCGCGATCCCGTCGGCGCGCTCGCGGACGACGATCCGGCCAGCGATGTCTGGACCGGCCACCTCGCCCGGCCGCTGCCTGCCGGCGCGGCCAGTGCGTCGGGGGCGGCGGGGGTGCCCGGGCCGAGTGACCCGGTCAGCGGCCGGCAGCGCCGGGCCGGGGAGCTTGAGCCCGCCTAACGGCGGCTGATCCTGGTCGTGGGAGAACGCGGCCGGTCCCGGTTACCCAGGGAAGCCGGTTCAGCCGGGCGGCTAGGCTCCGCGCGATCCGCGCCGGGACCAGGAGACCGCCCGGTACAGGCCGAAGCCGACCAGCACCGCGATCAGGAACCAGAATCCTAGCATCAGCGCGTGCAGCAGCCCGGAAATGATGGTCCAGGCCAGCATCAGGACGATCAGCGTCCCGATGCCGATCAGAATGATTCGCCCCATGGCTATACAGTACGCGGCCTCTGCGGTGACGGCTCCCGGGAGAGGCCTGCCACTGTCCGCCCGGCACCTGCCTGTGCGTGCTGGCCGCCGGTTGCGCTCGCTCTCAGTGGTGTGTATGGCACATATTGGTCACTCCAGTGATGGCTATGTGCCATCCACACCACGGATGCTGTGTCGCTGGCCGCTTGGATGGGCTGGCGGGTTGGCGCGGCCCGCGCGGGGGTTGCGCGTCCGCGTCTCGCGCGGCTACGACACGTAAAACCACAGGTCAGGTGGGATACAGCAAGATCCCGGCTGGTGGATCCTGGCCGGGACGAGTAATGTGCGGCGGATGGAGCTAAAGGTCACAAGCCGGCCTCAGGGTGATTACGTCGTCATGTCGGTCGATGGTGAGATCGACCTGTACACGGTGCCCAGGCTGCGCAGCGAGCTTGCGAAGGTGCTCGCCGCCGGCGAGGTGCGGCTCGTCGTCGACCTGTCGGGGGTTGACTTCTGCGATTCCACCGGTGTCAACGTGCTGCTCGCCGCGCACCGTCAGGCGAGGGACAGCGGCGGGCAGTTGGAACTGGCCGCACCGCGCCCGGCGATCAGGAAGATCCTGAAGGTGACCGGCCTGGAATCGGTGTTCACCGTTATCGACAGCCCGCCGCAGGCCGTCGGAAGCTGACCAGGAGGTCGCGTCGTCGCGCCGCGCCGACGAGCGGTTCCGTCGGGGGCCGCGGCTAAGATCGCTGTCATGTCGCCCCGCGGCGACCTGGCCGTCGTCATCCCCGCCAGGAACGAGTCCGACCGGATCGGTGCCACCGTCACGGCCGCCTGGCAGATTCCCGGCGTGGACATCGTGGTCGTCGTGGACGACGGCTCGCGCGACGGCACCGGCGCGCGGGCGGCCGCCGCGGGCGCCGTGGTGGCGCGGCACGCCAGGAACCTCGGCAAGGCAGCGGCGCTGGAGACCGGCGCCGGGGCAGTGGCAGTGATCGAGTCCGACCGACGGTCCCGCGACGCCGAGCCGGACCCGCCGCCCCGGCATCTGTTGTTCCTGGACGCCGATCTGGCCGAGACCGCCCGGCATGCCGGGCCGCTGGCCGATCCGGTCCGGGCCGGCCAGGCCGACATGACCATCGCCGTCTTCCGCACCAGGGTCAAGCGCGGCGGACACGGAATCGTCCTCGGTCTCGCCGGGGCCGGCATCGAGCGGGCGACCGGTTGGCGCCCAGCCGAGCCGCTGAACGGCCAGCGCTGCCTGACCAGGGCGGCGTTCGAGGCAGCCAGGCCGCTGGCGAGCGGCTGGGGCGCCGAGACCGGCCTTACCATCGACCTGCTGCGGCAGGGCCTGCGGGTGGTCGAGGTAGAGGTGCCGCTGGCGCATCGGGCGACCGGGCGCGACCTGGCAGCGCAACTGCATCGGGCGCATCAGCTAGCCGACGTGGCGCGGGCCATCGCTGCCCGCCAGCCCTGGCGGCACGTGCCCGCCGGGCCCGGCGGCGCTCCGGACAGCCGTCCGGCGGCCGGACGGGCGGACGCGGCGTGACCGGGGCCGCTGCCGACCGGGACGCTGGGCCGCGGTCCGGGGCTAGGACCGGGGCTGGCACCGGAGCCGGGTGGGCGTACCTGGGTCCCCGGGGCACCTTCTGCGAGCAGGCTGTCGCCGTACTGCATCCGGGCGAGAACGCCGCCGCGCTGCCCTGCCCCTCGATCGGGGCGACCCTGGAGGCCGTCCGGGCGGGTCAGGCGGAGCGCGCGGTCGTGCCGATCGAGAGCTCCGTCGAGGGCGGCGTTAACGCGACCCTGGACGAACTCGCGGCGGGCCCGCCGCTGGTGATCAGCGCGGAGACCTTCGTCCGAGTCGAGTTCGCGCTGCTCGCCCGGCCGGGCACGAGTATGGACGACGTCAAGACCGTCGGCGGCCACCCGGTCGCGCAGCCCCAGTGCCGTAAGTGGCTGGCCAGGAACCTGCCGGACGCGCAGTGGCGCCCGGCGCTGTCGAATGCCGACGCGGCCCGCCAGGTCGCCGACGGTGAACTGGACGCGGCCCTGGCCGGCAGCTTCGCCGCCGACCATTACGGGCTCGCGGTGCTCGCCGACGCGGTGCACGACAACGTCACCGCGGTCACCCGGTTCGTTGAGCTTGGGCTGCCCGGTCCGCTTCCGCAGCCCACTGGCCGGGACCGGACCTCGGTGATCGCGTTCATGGCCGATGACCATCCTGGCGCGCTGATGGACATCCTCAGCCAGTTCGCCGTTCGCGGCGTGAACCTGACCAGGATCGAGTCCCGGCCGACCGGTGAGGGCATCGGCAGGTACTGCTTCTTCATCGACTGCGAGGGGCACGCGTTCACGCCGAGGGTCGGCGAAGCGCTGATGGGGCTCAAGCGGACCTGCAGCAGCGTGCGGTTCCTTGGCAGCTACCCGCGGGCCGATGAATCCGGCCGGGCGCCCGGTACGAGCCCTGGCCTGGCGGACGGCACGGTGCCGGGCCAGGCGACCGACGCCCTGCCGGGTGATCACCGGTTCTCGGACGCCAGGTTCGCAGGCGCCGCGGCCTGGCTGGAGCGGATCAGGTCCGGACTCGGCGAGGACTGAGCCGACCTGAACACGCAGGCGACCTGAACCCGCCGGCCGACCTGGACACCGCCCGGGGCGGCCGGCGATCGCGCTACAGGTAAGGTCCCGAGGCCCGCTGCTGTTGCTGCTGGTCCTCGGCGCTGGGAATCATGCCGGGCGGCAGTGCCCGGCGCATCTGCTCCAACTGGGCCCTGGCCGCCATCTGCTGCGCGAAGAGCGTGGTCTGGATGCCATGGAAGAGACCCTCAAGCCAGCCGACAAGCTGCGCCTGGGCGACTCTCAGCTCGGCCTCGCTCGGGACCTCGTCCTCGGCGAACGGCAGTGAGAGCCGCTCGAGCTCCTCGACAAGCTCGGGCGCCAGGCCC
Organism: Actinomycetes bacterium; assembly: GCA_021792855.1. Lineage (GTDB taxonomy): Bacteria > Actinomycetota > Actinomycetes > Streptosporangiales > Streptosporangiaceae > Chersky-822. Next base: position 4,371 of record JAJYTW010000026.1, on the reverse strand, counting down.
TCCTCGAGTTCCTTGATGGAACTGGTGTGGATCTCCCGGAGCCTGGCCCGGCTCTTCTCGTCCAGCGGCGCGGCCCTGACTTCCTCAAGCAGTTGGCGGATCATGCTGCCAACGCGCATCACCTTGGCCGGTTGCTCGACCATCTCGGTGACCGGCCGCTCGCCCTGGCCCTCGGGACTCTCGCTCTCCATCGCGATGCCATCCGGCCCGACCACGACAACCTTGGGGAGCCCTTCGGCCGCTGGTTCTCTTTCCTGGGTCATATCCCTAGTCTGTCCGTCTAGGCCGTCGCGCGCATCATCGGGGCCGCGTGTCAGATCGTCAGCAGGATCTTTCCGACATGCTGACCGTCCTCCAGCATCGCGTGCGCCCGGGCCGCCTCGGCGAGCGGCACCGTGGCATCGATCACCGGACGGATCCGCCCGGCGGCGACCAGCGGCCAGACCACATCACGGACGCCGGCCACGATGGCGGCCTTCTGATCCACCGGGCGGGACCGCAGTGAGGTGGCATGCAGGCTCGCCCGCTTGCGCAACATCGCGTTCAGGTCGATCTCGGCGCGGGTGCCGCCCTGCAGGCCGATGATGACCAGCCTGCCGTCCTGGGCGAGCGCGGCCACGTTCCGGTCCAGGTAGGCGGCTCCCATGATGTCCAGGATCACGTCCGCGCCGCGCCCGCCGGTGAACTCGCTGACCGCCGCGACGAAGTCGGTGTCCCGGTAGCCGATGGCCAGATCGGCGCCAAGCTCACGGCACCGGTCGAGCTTGGCCCGCGAACCCGCGGTGCACGCCACCTGGGCGCCGAGGGCCTTGCCCAGCTGGATCGCGAGCGTCCCGATGCCGCTCGCGCCGCCGTGCACCAGCAGTGTCTCGCCCGCCCGCAGGCCAGCGACCTGCACGACGTTGGAGTAGACGGTGCAGGCCACCTCGGGCAGCGCGGCGGCCTCGGTCACCGACAGCCCGGCCGGCACCGGCAGCACCTGGCCGGCCGGCACCGCGACCTGCTCGGCGTACCCGCCGCCGGATAGCAGCGCGCAGACCTGATCACCCACCTGCCAGCCGGTGACACCGGCGCCGAGCGCGGCGATCGTGCCGGCGCACTCCAGGCCCGGATACTCCGGCTCTCCGGGCGGCGGCGGGTACATCCCCTGTCGTTGCAGCAGGTCGGCACGGTTCAGGCCGGCCGCCGCGACATCTATCAGGACCTCGCCCTCGGCCGGGACCGGATCAGGGACCTCCGCGATCTGGAGAACCTCCGGCCCGCCCGGCGAGGTGATCGTGATCGCGCGCATGCTGGCACCGCCCTTGTCGCTAGCCGACGACTGTGAAGTTCCCTGCCCGCTCGGTACGCTATCGCGCTCCTGGCGGACAGGGCGCCGGGCGGCGCGGCTAGATCGATGCGAGCGCCGACTGGTACCGGAGCATGTAGTCCGCGGCCGCCTCGCCGGCGAAGTAGAACTCCAGGCAGACGTTCTCCAGCAGCAGTTCGCCCTTGAGCGTCGCCGCGTGCCGGGTCGCCCCAGGCGCGCCGGGCCGGTGTGCTTGCTTTCACGGCGCGTCATGCCGCGGGGCACCCGCACCGAAACGCCTGCCCGGCCTGAGTTACCGCTCCGTCACGATGATGACGTCCAGCGTCCGGGGGCCATGCACCCCGTTCACCCGGTCAAGTTCGATGTCGCTGGTCGCCGAGGGTCCGCTGATCCAGGTCAGCGGCCGGTCCGGGGCCAGCAGCGCGATCGCCTGCGGGACGATGCCGACGATCCGGTCCGCGGGCAGTACACACAGGTGATAGTCCGGGACCAGGCTCAGCGCCCGCCGGCCCTGCCCCGCGGATCCGTCCAGCACGATCGTCCCGGTCTCGGCGATGGCCAGCGCGGCGGTGGTCAGGACCCCGTCGAAGTCCGCCAGGTCCGTGGTGCCGAAGCCGGCGTCGGGAACGAGGTCGATGCCCGCCGCTCTGGCGGCTTCGGCCAGTCGGGGCAGGTCGAGTCCGGACAGATCGGGTCCGGGCAGGTCGAGTCCGGGTGGCAGCACGACGCGCCGCAGTCCGCGCCCGGCCAGGGCGGCGAGCACGGCGTCGGCCAGGTCCGCCGCGGGACACTGGCGCACCGCGCAACCGTAGTCCGCCAGGCGGTCGGCGAGCAGGCCGATCAGCCCGCCAGCGGTCAGATCGGTCCCGGTCCGGTAGCCGGCCGCCCGGTCTGGCCCGTCCGCCTCGTCTGGCCGACCCTCCCGGTCCGCCCGGTCCGCAGGCGTGTCCTGAGCCGGGCCCGGCTGCCCGGCCAGCGCCGCCCGGATCCGGGCGAGCACCTCCTCGCGCGCGCTCACCGGCGGCCCCCGCGCTCCCTGGCCCACCACTCCCGGAACGTCTCCGGGGGCGGGATCGGCGCGTCCCTGGCCCCGGTCCACGGCGCGAGCGGCGGCGGGAGCCTGCGGAGACGCCCGTTGCGCTCGAAAAGACGGCCAAGCCGCCCGCCGCGCTGCGCGGCCGCGAACTTCGCCGGACTCGACATCACCCACGCGGCCGCCGCCATGGCGGCCTCCTCCGGGCCGGGGATCCGCCGCCGGGCCGATTCCTCCTCGGCGGCCCGGGCGCGCAGGTGGACCAGCATGGACGGGATGTCGATCTTCACCGGGCAGACCTCGTAGCAGGCCCCGCACAGCGACGAGGCGTACGGCAGCGAGGCGTTGTCCGCGATGCCGGTGAGCTGCGGCGACAACACCGCGCCGATCGGTCCCGGGTAGACCGAGCCGTAGGCGTGCCCGCCCACCCGCTCATAGACCGGGCACACGTTCAGGCACGCCGAGCACCGGATGCAGTGCAGCGCGGACCGGCCCGCCGGGTCGGCCAGGGCCGCGGTCCTGCCGTTGTCCAGCAGCACCAGGTGCACCCGCTGCGGGCCGTCGCCCGGGGTCACCCCGGACCAGATCGAGGTGTACGGGTTCATCCGCTCCCCGGTCGCCGACCGGGGCAGCAACTGCAGGAACACCTCAAGGTCGCGCCAGGTGGGCACGACCTTCTCGATCCCCATCACGGTGATCAGCGTCTCCGGCAGGGTCAGGCACATCCGGCCGTTGCCCTCGGACTCGACCACGCACAGCGAGCCGGTCGCCGCGACCGCGAAGTTGGCGCCGCTGATCCCGACCCGCGCGGACAGGAACTTGCGCCGCAGGTACAGCCGTGCGGCCTCGGCGAGCGCGGCCGGCTCGTCGGTGAGACCCGGGTCCACGTCCGGCATCTCGCGCAGGAAGATCTCCCGGATCTCGGCCCGGTTGCGGTGGATGGCCGGGACCAGGATGTGCGACGGGCGGTCGTGGCCAAGCTGCACGATCAGCTCGGCCAGGTCAGTCTCGATCGCCCGCACGCCGGCGTCGGCCAGCGCCCCGTTCAGGCCGATCTCGTCGGTCACGATGGACTTGACCTTGACGACCTCGCTGGCGCCGGCGGCGAGCACCAGATCGGTGACGATCGCGTTCGCCTCGGCGGCGTCCCTGGCCCAGTGCACGGTCCCGCCCCGGGCCGTGAACTCGGCCTCAAGCTGCTCCAGGTAGCCGTCCAGCCCGGCCATGGTGCGGGCCTTGATCGCCTGGCCGGCCTCCCGCAGTTCCTCCCAGTCGGGTAGTTCCGCCACCACGGCGGCCCGCTTGGCCCGGATGGTGGCGGTCGCCCTGGCGAGGTTGTGCCGTAGCTGCGCGTCCCGCAGCGCGGCTGCGGCCGCCTCCGGGAACGGCCGGCTCGCGCGCAGGTGACCGACGCCCCGCGAAGCGACCGGCATCGGCAGGAAGACCGGGCCGCTCATGACCGGTCCTGCGTCGCGGCGAGGATCTCGGCCAGGTGCACGGTCCTGGTCCCGGCGCGCAACCTGGCCAGCCCGCCCCCGATGTGCATCAGGCACGAGCTGTCGCCGGCCGTGCACACCTCGGCCCCGGTGGCGGTTATGTTGCGCATCTTGTCGGCCAGCATGGCCGTGGAGACGTCGGCGTTCTTGAGCGCGAAGGTGCCGCCGAACCCGCAGCAGGTGGTCGCGTCGGGTAGGTCGATCAGGTCGATCCCGGCCACGTTGCGGAGCAGCCGGAGCGGCCGGTCCCCGACCCGCAGCAGCCGCAGCGAGTGGCAGGTCGGGTGGTAGGTCACCCGGTGCGGGTAGTAGGCGCCGACGTCCTCGACACCGAGCACGTCGATCAGGAACTCCGACAGCTCGTAGGTCCGCGCCGCCACGGCCTCGGCCCGCCGGGCCAGGGCCCGGTCGCCGTACCGGCGCGCGACCATGGCGTGCTGGTGCCGGACCGATCCGGCGCAGGAACCGGACGGGGCCACGATCGCCTCGTACCCGGCGAACACGTCGGCGTGGCGGCGGATCAGCGGCAGGGC
>JAJYTW010000266.1 GCA_021792855.1 Actinomycetes bacterium | reverse complement strand
GCGCCCGGTCGCCGACCAGATGACCGTAGCTGTCGTTGACGGCCTTGAACTCGTCCAGATCGATCAGCGCGACGGTGAGCGGAGTGCCGGTGCGCCGCGCCCTGGAAAGCTCGCAGCTCGCCTCGCCGTGCCAAGTACCCGCGTTCAGCAGGCCGGTCTTGGAGTCGATCCGCGAGTCGTTCACCAGCTGAGCATGCCGGGAAGACCGCTGCAGGACGGTCATCAGCGGCAGCAAGAGCACCACGGCCAGTGCGGTGACCGCGATTGCGGCTGTGGCTAGCACCGCGGCGGACATCTCGATCAGGTCGTTCTGCAGGCTCTCCCGATTCAGCACCAGGTCCCTGATCCGTAGCGCAGGGTCGGTACCCTTGACCGCGGGCAGCAGCAGCACCTGGTTAACCGCCCACTGGAAGACCGCTGCGGCGGCAGCCGCAGCCAGCCACCACGCCGTGTCGCCACTGCGGCCCGAGGTCAGCCGGGCGTCGCCGGCGACCTCGTGGAAGGTCGCGGAGGCCACCCCGTAGGACAGTCCGATCACGGCCGCGGTGAAGATCCGGCGGTGGCCATCGATCTGCCGGATCCGCCACTGCGTGAAGATGATCCGCGCAATCGGGGCGATCAGCGCGAACAGCGGCGGCAGCAGAATCGCGATCGGCAGTTCCCATACCGCGTACAGGTCCTTCACGACGCCCGCGTTCTCACCGGAGCGGCGGGTCATCTCCACCGTCGCCAGGCTGCCGACTACCAGCAGCCCGAAGATCGCCAGCCGGGTAGAGGTCACGGCCGGCAGGCTCTCCGCGGCCACCGCGATCGCCGCGGCATAGCCAAGTGTGACCAATATCACATAGGTGAGCAGCCAGCGCGGAAGCCCCCAGATTGGCCACGCGCGGACGGCAAGTACCCAGCCGCCTCGCACGCGCCCGCTCGGAACTTCGCTCATCACGTCTCCGTCGTCGCCTGGCGTGATCTCCTGCGCTGCCCCGCACCCCCGTCAGGAGCTGAGGCCGTTGATAAGGCTGCGCTCATTGTCGCAGGTTCAGTATGCATACTGTCAAATTCCAGTGACTGATTGTCACTAACTCGGCCGAAATGTTCCTGTTTTGGAACGCGGGGCGAACTCTCGTCCACCTGGCCGGGATGCGGTAGGCACCACCCGAACCTCGGTCATCGATCAGCCACCACGCGGCGGCGTCTCCATCGGCGACGGAACCCCGGCGGCCCATGGGTCCGCCGCCCGCCGGGCATCCGAACGGGAATCTCGGCGCAAAGGGCCATCCGCGCCGGGTACCACAGCGTCCGCCGCACTCGCGCTCGACGGCTACCTCGCGACCCTCGCGATTGGACCGATGGACCACCAATCCAGCGCAGAGACGTTCTTATACCTCCGAACTGTGTGATATATTTCTTCCAGGCTGACCGAACGCATGATCGAAAAATAATAAACAGCCAGCAGTTACCTGTGTTATTTGTGGGAACTGAGGGAACTTCTGGGCGGTTGTGCGACGGCACAGGCGGGATGTGGAGGGAGGACGGGCATGCGGACCACCGGCTGGGGCGGCTGACCCCGGTATGTCACCAGCGCACCATCACGAGGACAACCGGGGGGAGGATAGGAATGCGGACCACCGGCTGGGGCGGCTGAACCGTTCGCTCGGGTCGCCAGAGCCCGAGAGATAGCTACCGTGACGCGCAGCGGGAGCGGGCTCAGCGAGTCCCATTCCCCGCTGCGTGTTCGCTTCCTGGCGTCTGCCGGACTCCGATCAGAAACGCGGCGAGCACACCGAGCGTTCCGGCCCAGGCAACGACGGTCTCCGGTGCGTACGCCCGGACGGCGGCGCCCGCCAGGATCATCGCAGCGCCCTGGCCTAGGCTCATCCCGGCCTGAGCGAGCCCGAACGCCTGGCTGCGGCGGTCGGCGGGGGTGGCCCGGACGAAGGCCGCGCTGGCTGCGATCTGGTAGCAGTCGAATAGCCCTGAGGCGAACAAGATCGCCAGTGCCAGTGGCAGGCTCGGCCGCAGCGCGAACAACACGAGCACTCCGCAGGTCGCGATCGCCAGCGGCCACATCCAGCGGGCCCGCCGATCCGGGCCGACCAGCCTGCCGAAGGCCACCGCGCCGACAGAGGCCCCGAGAGCGGTGGCGGCGAGCAGCAGGCCGACCCCGATCGAGCCGCCGCCGAGCGAACTGGCCAGCGGGGCGGCGACGCCCTCTGGCGCGTTGTAGAACGCGGCCAGCCAGCCAAGCAGCATCGGCGTGCGGAGCGCGGGGGTGCGGAACACCAGCAGCACCGCGGCGCGGATGCCGCCGGTCTCGCGGCCGGCGCTCGCCCTGGCCCGGGCGGCGGGCCTGGCGGTCACCCGGAGCCTGATGATCACCGCCGAGATCAGGAAGCTGGCAGCGTCCAGCATCAGCGAGGTCGAGGTTCCGAAGGCGAGCACCACCGCGCCCCCGGCCGCGAATCCGAGCACCTGAGCGAACTGATACGTGGTCAGGGCGGTCGCGTTGCCGAGCACGTACAGGTCGCCGTCCAGGATCTCCGGATAGATCGCGGCCCGGGCGGAGGTGAACGGCGTGCCGGTCATGGTCACCGCGAATAGCAGCAGCACCAGGACCCCGATCGGGATACCCGGGATGATCATCGCCGCGATCAGCGCCGCCCGGATCAGGTCGCAGCCGATCATCACCGCCCGCCGCGGCAACCGGTCCGCCAGGCCCGCCAGCGCGACGCCGCCGACGAAGGTGGGCACCACGCTGGCCGCGAAGGTGATCGCCGCCAGCAGCGCGGACCGGGTCCGGTCGTAGACAAGCAGCGTCAGCGCCACCCGGGCTAGCTGGTCGCCGAGCACCGACAGCAACTGGGCGGACCACAGGGCGCGGAACTCGGCCACCGCGAACAGCCGCGCGTAGGTTGCCCTGCCCTCAGCGTGGCTCTGCGTCACCAGCTCCCCTTAACCCCACGCCGCCCGGCGGCGGCCCAATTCGGGTCACCAGATTAGGGCAGGAACCGGTCTCAGGTAACGGCTGAGGCGATACCGGATGATCGGCCGCCGGCGATGCCAGAAACGCACGGTGCCGACGGGACGCGGGATGACGGCACCCGGGCCTAGGTGGCCGGCGGCGGGACCACCACGGTGCCCTCGGCGGTGACCGCCACGATCGGCTCGGCGAGCACCCGGGCCGCCGACGGGCCGCGCTCAGGCTCGGCGCGGCACACCACAAGCGCCTCGAAGCTCATGCCCCGGCTGCGGCGGCCCGCCCGGGTGATCGTCGCGGTCACCTCCAGCACGTCACCGGCCCGGACCGGGGCCCGGAACTGAACGTCGGAGTAGGAGGCGAACAGTCCCTCGTCGCCATCGGACCGGATCGACGCCTCGGTCGCGACGTCGCCGAACAGCCCGAGCACGTAGGCGCCGTCGACCAGGCTGCCGCCGTAGTGGGCGTGGCTGTAGGGCACGTAACGGCGATGCGTCACAACCATCCCGACCCGGGGGTCGGGCCTGCTCTCCGCGGTCATCGGTGCTCCTTCGGCCCGGCTCAGACGCCGGCCTGCTCGGGGACGGGGACGAGGGCGTGCACGAGATAGCTGGCGACATCGCGCGGCGTGGTCCCCTTGCCGAAGATCTTGTCCACGCCGAGTTCGCCGGCCAGCGCCGGGTCGAACCGCGGGCCGCCGATCACCAGCAGCGGGCGGTCACCGCCGCGCGGGCCGAAGGCGGCCGATAGCTCGGTGGTGTTCTTGATATGCGCGTCCTTCTGGGTCACGACCTGGGAGACCAGCACGGCGTCGGCATGCTCCGCGCGGGCGACCCGAACCAGCCGGTCGATCTCGACTTGCGAGCCGAGGTTCACCACCTTGATTTCCCGGTAGTACTCCAGGCCCTTCTCCCCCGCGTGCCCCTTGACGTTGAGGATCGCGTCGATCCCGACGGTGTGCGCGTCGGTCCCGATCGTCGCGCCCACCACCACCAGGCGCCGGCCGAGGCCGGACCTGATCCGCAGGTTGATCTCGGCCGGGGACAGCACGTCGAACTCCCGCTCGGGCACCGTCACCTGGGACAGATCGACCAGGTGGCTGACCCGGCCGTACACGATGAAGAAGGTGAAGTCCGGGCCCATGCCCTTGGCGTGCACGACCATCGCCGGATCCAGGCCCATCTTCCCCGCGAGCTGGGCGGCCGCGCCCTCGGCCCGAACCCGCTCCTCGCGGGTCCCGTACGGGACCGGCAGGGTGAATGAGAGCTGGACGCGCCCGTCGCCGGTGGTGTCGCCGTACGGCCTGACCAGTGTCTTCACGGTGTCCTTCGGGGCCGCCTCCGGCGCGCCGCTGGTCACCTGCTCCGCCTGCACGCTCACCGCTGCGCTCCGATCTGGCCCGCGTCGGCAAGCTCGCCCGCGGCCCCGTCCTGGCCGGTCCCCTCGAGGATGTCACTCGCCGGGTTGAAGTAGCCATCGGCCTTCGCGACCACGCCGTCCAGGCCGCGCCCGCCGTCCGCCGGGCGCTTGGTGATGCCGAACGTGCCGTCCGCGATCGCGTTCAGCAGTCCGCCGTCGCCGATCCGGCGCAGCAGGTCCACCGCATCGCCGAGCACCTGGGAGGCGCGACGGTCGATGAACCCGCCGGGCTCGGGCCGGAAGCTCTCGGCCAGCTTGCCCGCCGCGTTCCGCACGTAGCGGGCGTTCTCCAGGGCCAGGTCCCGGTCGGACAGGAACGGCGTGTGGATGCCCTCGGTCATCATGCCGATCAGCAGGATCTCCTGGTTCGTCATGACCGTCGCCAGGTTGAAGAACGCGTCCAGCAGGTACCCGGCGAAGATGTTGCCGGTCATGTGCTTGGTCGGCGGCATGTACTTCAGCGGCGCGTTCGGGAACAGCTCCCTGACCAGCTGGGCGTGCGCCAGCTCGAGCAGGAACGAATCCGGGATCTCCGGGTTGATCTCGAACGCGTGGCCGAGGCCGAGCTGGCTGTCGGCCAGACCGGCCTCCTTGCCGAAGTACTCGTTCAGCAACTGGCTGACCACCACGGTGTGGGCGGCGTCCACGGCATCGGCCGTGGTCAGGTAGTTGTCCTCGCCGGTGTTGATGATGATCCCGGCCCGGGCGTGGATCTGCCGGGAGAACCGCTGGTCGATCAGCGTCCTGCGGGGGTTGATGTCCCGGAAGATGATCCCGTACATCGAGTCGTTCAGCATCATGTCCAGCCGCTCGAGCCCGGCCAGCGACGCGATCTCCGGCATGCACAGGCCGGAGGCGTAGTTGGTGAGCCGGACGTACCGGCCGAGCTCGCGCGACACGTCGTCGAGCGCGGCCCGCATCAGCCGGAAGTTCTCCTGGGTCGCGTAGGTCCCGGCGAAGCCCTCCCTGGTCGCGCCCTCGGGCACGTAGTCGAGCAGTGACTGGCCGGTGGACCGGATCACCGCGACCACGTCGGCGCCCTCCCTGGCCGCCGCCTGAGCCTGCGGGATGTCCTCGTAGATGT
>JAJYTW010000265.1 GCA_021792855.1 Actinomycetes bacterium | reverse complement strand
TCGATCTTCATCCTGCTGCTGATCGCGTTCCTGGGGCGTCGGGCGCTCTTCCGCCTGCTCCATCCCCGGCGCGGGAACGGGCGACCACGGCGTCCCTTCTGACGGCCGGCCCTTCTGACGGCCGGCCCTTCTGACGGCCGGCCCTTCTGACGGCCGGCCCTTCTGACGGCCGGCCCTTCTGACGGCCGGCCCCTCTGCTGACAGCGGCTCCGCTGACAGCCGGCTCCGCTGACAGCCCGGCTAGGCGCGGTCAGGTACCCGCAGCGGCACCAGCAGATAGCGGAACGCGGCCACGGCGTCATCCCGAGCCTCATCCGCACCCGATCCGGCTTCGCGATCCGAATCCGCGTTCTCCTCGGTTCCAGCGGAGTCCACCGCTCCCGCCGGGTCGGCGGGGCCCACGGCGTCGGCGGGGCCCACAGCGTCGGCCGGGCCCGCGGCGTCGGCCGGGCCCGCGGCGTCGGCCGGGCCCGCGGCGTCGGCCGGGCCCGGGCCGCCATCCAGCCCTTCATCACCAACCCGGGTGATCAGGGCCGGCTTGGCCGGCGTGTTGAACTCCAGCCGGATCCGGCCGCCTGCGGCATCGTCGCTATCAGCGGCGTCGCCGGCGCTCGCTAGCGCGGGCCCGGAGGGTAGTCCGTCCTCGCCTCCGGCCGGCTCATCCCCGGCGGCCCTGCCTGCCCTGGCTCGATCCCCTGGCCTGGCCCGCTCGCCAGCCGCGCCGGACACCTCCCCGGCCGCCGCGGCCGCCGCGACCAGGCCATCTAGCAGGTAGTGCGGGTTGAACGAGATCACCGGGCAGTCCCCGGCGAACTCGGCGGGCACGCTCTCTGCCGCCCGGGCCCGGCCCTCGGCGTGGGCCTCGATCACGACCCGGCCGGAGCCGAATGACAACCGGACCGGCCCGGCGCGCTCGGCTACCAGCGACGCGCGGCGGACGGCGTCTATCACCGGGCCTGCCGGGAACTCGGCCCGGCTGCCGAACTGATCGGGGAACCTGGTCCGGTATCTGATGAACTCCCCGGCAATCAGCCGGGTCGTGATCCGCCGGTCAGCGGACTCGAAGCTGATCAGGCCGTCAGCGGGGCGTGGCTGATCCACCGCGGGCCCGGCACCCGCTCCCCCGGCCCGCCCGCCATCCCCGGCGTCGAACGCCATCGCGACCGCGGGCCCGGCGGACAGCGCCCGCGCGGTCTCGGCGAGCACCCGGGCCGGCACCAGCGCTATGGCACGCAGACCCGGCACGGCCGGGTCGAACCGTACCTCGCGCGCGGCTAGCCGGTACCGGTCGGTCGCCGCCAGCGTCATCGCCTCCCCGTCGATATCCAGGCACACCGCGGTCAGCATCGGCAGCGTGTCGTCCCGGCTCGCGGACGGCGCGACCTGGGCCACCGCGGCGGCCAGCAACCCGGCCCCGACCGTTCCCAGCGGCGGCGGGGACTCCGGCAGCGGCGGATAGTCCTGAACCGGGAGGCAGACCAGGCCGAACTCCGCCCGGCCGCAGGTCAGGGCGACCGCGTCGGCATCGTCGGCGAACTCGGCGGGCCGCGCCGGCAGGCTCCTGGTGATCTCGGCAAGCAGCCGGCCAGGCACCAGCGCCGTCCCGGGCTCGAGCACGTCCGCGTCGACCCGGATCCGCGCCGACACCTCGTAGTCGAAGCAGGAGAGCGTGAGCCCGTCCGCGTCGGCCCGCAGCAGCATGCCGGACAGCAGCGGGACCACCGGGCGCGACGGCAGCGCGCGCGAGACGAAGGCCACGGCCTCGCCGAGATCGTCCCGACCGACCCTGAACTTCATGTACCCATCTCCTGCCGTTCCGTCGTTACGGCCCGGTCGCCCCGGTACGTACCGATCCTGGCACGCGGCACCGACACTCCCCGCCACCTCCGCGCGGGTGCCCGGTCGGCGGGGCGGCGACTCGCGATTCGCCGCCCCGCCGACCACGGATCAGCACCAGTTATCGGATCAGCGCCGCCACCGGGCGGCGGCCGTCACTCGACCAGTCCGGGCGGCGCCGCCGCCAGCGTCGCCTCGATCGCCCGCACCAGTTCGCGGGCGGTGTCCGCGGTCAGTTCGACCGCGACCCGCGCCGAGGGGCCCTGGGCCGGGTTGAGGAAGTCGATGTTCAGGGTGTGGTCCGCCAGGGCGTGCGCCGGATGGTCGAGGTATACGCTGGCCTCGCTCAGCCGGAACCAGCCCGAGGCGCCCTTGCCGCTGCCGGTCGCGGCGATCTTCTCGGTGATATAGGTGCACATTCGCTGACTCTCCTCTCAGCCGGCCAGGTGCTTGCCGAAGAATGCCCAGACCTTCTCCCAGCCGTCCAGTGCGGCCTCCACCCGGTAGGACGCCCGGTCCGGTGAGAAGAACGCGTGGCCGGCGCCCTCGTAGGTGTGGAACTCGTGCGGCTTGCCGAAACCGTCCAGGATCCGCGAGATCTCGGCGGTCTCGGCCGGCGGCGGGAACTTGTCGTCGGCGCCGAACAGGCCGAGCAGCGGGCAGGACAGATTCTCGGCCAGGTCGATGATCGGCGTCATGCTGGCAGGCAGGCCCTCGGGTACGTTGATCACGCCGCCGCCGTAGCAGTCCACGGCCGCGTCGAAGGTGAGACTGCAGGCGGCCAGGAACGTCTGCCGGCCACCCGAGCAGTACCCGATCACGCCGACCTTGCCGTTGCCTCCCGGCAGTCTCCTCAGGTAGTCGGCTGCGCCGGCGACATCCCCGACCAGTCGCTCGTCCGGCACGCCGCCCTTGGCGCGGGCCGCCGCCGCGGCGTCGTCCGGGCTAGCGCCCGGCGCGTCCCGGTGGTACAGGTTCGGCATCAGGGCCGCGTAGCCGTTCGCCGCGAACTTGCGGACGATCTCCTTCGTCGAGGAGTCGTAGCCGGGCATGTGATGAATCACGACCACCGTGCCGAAGGTCTCCTGGTCGCGCGGCAGCGCCAGGTAGGCCTCGATCTCATCGCCGCCATGACCCGTAATTGAGATGGTCTCAGCGGTTAGCGATTCTTTCATGGTGCTCTTCTCCTTTTGAGTTACTAACGCACGAGAGATATGCGCATAATCGCGAGGCGACCCGGCATAAATTCATTCTGATACGGCGATTCTCCTGGTAAATCGACGTGCCAGACGAGAAAATCGCCGCTGGTGGACGACCGAACGGGAGAGGCATTCCGATGAGTCCGGCCTCCTATGGACTGGCGATCATTTTCCTCGGCGCGGGAACCGCGCTTGGGTGGTATGCCAACCGCGCGTACGCCTCCCACGGGGACGTGAAGTCCACCAAGGCGAAGATCCCCGGGTACCGCCGATCCAGGCACCGCAATGGCTTCATCACGATCGTGCTGGCCATCGTGATCGTCATCGTAGTCTTCGACCTGCTGCACCCGCACCCGTGAGGCGCCCCGTTCAGGAGCCTGCGGGAAGCCGTACCGACTGAGGGAACCGGAACAGGTCGCCGGGGTCCACGGCCGCCTTGACCCGCTGCAGTCGCGGGTAGTTGGCACCGTAGTACGCACGCTCCCAGTCTGCCAGGCCCGGGTCGGCGTAGTTCTGATACGCCTCTCCGCTGGCGTACGGCCGCATCGCCGCGTAGAACCCGTCCAGCCATGCGCGCTGCCGCCGCACGCCCGGAGTGCCGGCCCCGGCAGGGTCGCCGGGCGACGACTGAGCCGTCCACCAGATGCTGTACTGGGCCAGGAATAGGGCGCTGCGATGCACGAAAGCGGTCGCGCCCGGACTGACCCGGTTCATCGCCCCGCCGCAGGCGTCGAACGCGACGCCACCGGACGCACCGGGCGCGCCGCTGACCGAGGTCATCCGCTCGACCTCGGCGAGCATCGCTGCGATGCCGGATGCCGGAAGCGGCCGGTTGTAGAAGTCGGACCGGGCGTACGAGGGCTCGCGGCTCAGCACCCCGTCGGGATTCTGGGACGGCAGATGGCACTGCGGCACCGACAGCGACGCGCAGCCAGCCTCGACCCGCATCGCGTCCAGGTAACTCTGGCGCTGCAGGTACACCGTCGACGGCGTCGAACCCGCCGCCGCGTACAACCCGGCGAGCAGCGTCCCTACCTGGGCCTGGCTGCCGGCGAACGCGCCGCCAACCGAGATCATCGGCTGGCCGCCGGGCGCCGCCGCTAGGTGCAGGTTCGACCAGAGCGCGTCCGGCGCGGCCGGCGCCCACCGCTGCCAGGCCGCGATCACGGCCGCTGCCTGGGGCCACGGCCAGGTCAGGTAGAAGATCACCAGGTCGGGGGCCGGATGCGTGCGCAGGGTGAACTCGGTGACCACGCCGAAGCTCCCGCCACCGCCGCCACGGCAGGCCCAGTACAGATCGGGCTCGCTACCCGGCCCGCACTCTCGGACCACGCCGTCGGCGGTCACGATCTGCACGCCGACAATGTTGTCGCAGGTCAGGCCGTACAGCCGGCCGACCACACCGACCCCGCCACCGAGCGCGAGGCCGGCGATCCCGACGGTAGGGCAGGATCCTGCGGGCACCGCGAGACCGTGCCCGGCCAGTTCGGCGTACAGATCGATGAGCAGCGTTCCCGCGCCGACCCGGGCCGTGCCCGCCGCCCGGTCGACGCTGACCTGCGACATCGGAGTCACGTCGATGACCAGGCCCGGACTGGTCGACCAGCCGCCGTAGCTGTGCCCGCCGGAGCGGGCAGCGACCGGCAGGCCGAACCGGCGGACGAACGCCAGGCACGCACTGACATCGGCGGGCACCGCGCAGTAGGCGACCCCGGCCGGATGAGCGTTGTCGAATCTCGGATCGTAGAGCAGCCGGGCGGTGCCGTAGCCCGCAGCGCCGGGCCGCTCCAGCCGGCGAGTGGAGAGCCGGGCAGCCAGGGCGGCCCAGTCGGCGCGTCCCGGCGGGCCGGCCGGGCTCGGCGAGGGGCGCGGGCCGGGCGTCGTGCCGGGCGAGCCGGAACCCGTTCCGGCGGACCGGGCCGACGGGCGCACGGCCGGCCGGCCGGCCGCCGACTGCCCGGCCGCCGGGGCGCAGCCACCGATCGCGACGGCGGCCGTCACTGCGCCGGCGGCGGTCCCGGCGAGCGTGAGAAAGCTGCGCCGGTCGAGTCCGTCGGGATCTTGCGTTGAACCCATCTGGTGCCACCTGCCCGCTTGTCAGCCGTCGGCTTGCGGGACCGGCACCTGGGGGGTTCATCGGTCGCATCGCCGTCTTCAGCCGGAAAGACGGTGCTGCGGGCACTTCGGTTGGGCGAGATGGGCATCTGGCTCCGGCGAGGACCGCGGCCGGGTCGGACCGGACCAGACCGGAACGGCCAACGCGAAGAGTTGGTGGCGAATGCGGCGCCCTTCTCTTCGCGTTCCGCCTGGCCGGAGCGGGCCGCGGCCCTAGGCGAGGCCGCGCAGGACCAGATACCCGTCGACCCGGCAGATGTGGTCCGATTCCGGTTCAGCGGGCAGGGCGTGGCCAAGCTGCCCGGCCCGGACCTCGCCGCCGGCGCAGTGACGGCCG
>JAJYTW010000264.1 GCA_021792855.1 Actinomycetes bacterium | reverse complement strand
ACCATCCTGGCGGCTTCCTCACGAAACTCGGGAGTGAAATTCCTATATTTGCCTGCCAACTGTTCCCATCCTTTCGACTGAAGATCCTATAAGGATCCGCAGTCCGGAAGGAACGAGGCACCCCCGGCATTGGGCCGGAGTCTTTGCCGGGCCCGGTTCGACTCCACGGTGGTCAGGGAGCGGTTAAGCGCGGCGGGTTACCTAGCCCGTCGTTCGGAAGTCCTGGGGCGCAGTCTCGCGGCAGATCGCGGGCATACGGTTCGCGATGAGCGCCCCCCGCTCACCGTTTCTCGAATCCGTATCAAGAGCAGCCGGCAGGGGTTACTGCGCTCGGCGGTCTGGCTGCTGCGCGTTCTAGGGTGGACCGCATGACGCTTCCATCCGGTGTTCCGATCTATGAGCTCGATCTCGCCGCGCGACCTGCTCTGCGGCTGCGGGCGTCTCACGCTCTTCTGTCCCGGATGGCCTGTAGGTTGGGCGGCTATGGCCGATGCTGCCGAGTGGGACGTTGAGTTCTACGCCGAGCAAGGCGGGCGGGAGCCGTGCCGGGACTGGGCCGACAGCCTGTCGCCGCAGAAGCGGGCCGCGTTCGCGGCGGCGGTCCGGCTCGTGCTCGCCCGGCGCGGCCTGGATGTGGTTGGGACCGAGTACGGCAAGGCGCTCGGCGACGGCCTGTACGAGTTCCGGGTCCGCTGGACGGCGTCGGAGATCCGCCACAAGGTCGAGGGACTGCCGCCCGCGGAGGTGGGGGCACCTGAGGCGATCGTGCTGCGGGTGTTCTTCTGCACTGCCGGGCGCAAGGTCATCCTGCTGCTGAGCGGCTACGACAAGGCGCGCGACCCGGGCGGCCGTCGGCAGCAGCGGGAGATCGTCAGGGCCCGCAAGCTGCTGACGGCGTACCGGGAGTCACAGAAGCGGGCCGGGAAGCGGGGCTAGCTGGCGGGAAGGACTTGACCGCCCGATACGTTAAAGCGCATAGTGATGATACGTTCTACGGTATAAGCCAGGCCTGTATATAGGAGGAGTGCCGTGGGAACCAGGTTCGATGACTGGCTGGCCGGACAGGAGACGGCCGAGACGCCGGGCCAGGCGCAGCTGCGCGCGAGGTTCGAGGCCGCGATCGAGCTTGGCCTGCAGTTCCGCGACGCCCGCGTGGCCCGGGGCCTGTCGCAGCGTGAACTGTCCGAGCGGTCCGGGGTCCGGCAGGCCGACATCAGCCGCATCGAGCGTGGCGCCGGCAACCCCACGGAGGCGACGCTGCAGCGCCTGGCGAACGCGCTGGACAGGCGCCTGGAACTCGTCTGAGAGCAGCCGTGATGATCCCGCCGCGGCATGGCTGTTGCTGAGTTGGCTCTCGCGTCTGGCTGCCGGCGGCTGTGTCTGGCTGGTGCCGCCTGGCTGTGGCTGAGCCGTGGCTGAGCCACAGCCGGAACCTGCGAGACGACGCGTTCCAGCAGGTCAGGGCTCCATCCGGGAACGCCCGGCGGGACCCTGTAAAACCGTCGGCTCAGCCTACGTTGGTTCGAACCCAACACCTGCCACCGATGTTCTTGCAGGTCAGATATGGTGCCCGCCGGGCCGGAGAGGCAGTGCGGGAGCGGTCTGGAGGACCGCTGGGCTGCGGCGCGGCTGAGCGGTGGCTGATTATTTGCCCAGGTCAGGGCGTTGCGCATGAGTCCTTGGTGGGGCCAGTTCGCCATCAGGTGGTCAGGCTGCGGTTGAGCGCGCCGGTCCACGAGGCGCCTGCTCGGGCTGACCTGGGGTGCAGTTTTTCAGCCGATCGCGGGCATGCTGTGCATGTCAGGATGACTGTCATGCCGGTAATCTTGCCGTCGGCTGTCGGCGGTGTGCTCAGCATGATGCGCCTGCTCCTGCTCATCGCTGCGCAATGGGACGGTCGTTGTGTCGCTGGGCATCCGTGTGTGCAATTCACGCCGATCGCCGACTCGGCCACCAGGCCGGAGCTTGGCGGCAACCGGGGCGTCGACACGGTGCTCTGCCCGGTTGCAGGGGGATCGCGAAGTAGGCGCGGTCGGTGGGGATCTCTTGCCCCTGCCTCGCCGGATGCCGATATGAGCAAGCGCGCCTGCGGCCGTCAGTTGACTAGCGGTCGGCTCGGCGAACTGACAGCCCTAGGCGTTTCGCGAAGTGGCGCATCGTGCCCGTGGTATTGCGACTGGTCCGACAGGACGCTGTTATGGCTCCACGCGCGCCGCGACCCGGGGAAAGGTCACGGCAGCTGCGTGGCCGGGTTTCCCGGTCACCTGTGCGTGCTCGGCGTTGGCTGGATCCGCCGTGGGTCGGGGAAGCCGAGACTGGTGTAGCCGGGGGCGCGGCCGGCCAATGTCGCGGCGAGCACGCCGGTGCGGTGGTCGTGGTAGTCGTGGATTTCGGCGGTGGACTTGCCTGGGTGGGGGCGCAGGATCCGCCCGGCGTACTGGACAAGCCTGCCTTTCCACTTGACTGGTGCGGCGAGGAAGAGCGTGTCGAGGACCGGGCAGTCGAAGCCTTCCCCGGCGTAGGGCCCGGTCGCGACCACGAGCAGCGGCGGGCCGCCTGGCTGTGGCTGCAGGCTGGCCAGGGCCGCGGCCCGGCTTCTCGCGCCCATGCCGCCGCGCAGCACGACTGGGTCGTATCCCATCGTCTGGAGGGTTTCCGCGAGTTTGCGCAGGTGCGCGACCCACAGCGTTAGTACCAGGCAGTGACGGCCGCGGGCCAGGGCGGACGCGACATCGGCGGTGATCTGGCGGATGCGGTCGTCATCGGCTGCCAGGTCACGGTAGATCGCAGCCATCCCGCCCGGTGCCTGCGGGTCGGCGTCACCGGCGTAGCAGTATGCGGTCGGATGGACATGCAGAACCGGAACCGGCCGGGCGCCGGTGCCCGGAGGGTCGATGCCGGGCAGAGCGGGCTCCTGGCGGCCTGGGCTGCGGTCCGCTTCGCGCGGCGCGGTGATGACGTGACGGATCTCGCCGACCTGCCAGCCGATCAGGTCGTCGAGCCTGTCGCGCCGGTAAGGCGTGGCGGTCAGGCCCAGCCAGCGGCGGGCCGGGATGCGCTTGACGGCGTCCTCGAACGCCGCTGCGGGCACGTGGTGGCACTCGTCCGCGACGATCAGGCCGTAGCCGGCGGTAAGATCGCCGATGTCGGCGCGGCGGGCCAGCGTCTGCAAGGTGGCGATGTCGATGGTGCCGCGCAGCTTGGCGCGGCCGCCGCCGAGTTGGCCGGGCTTGACGCCGAGGAACTCGCCGACCCGGGCCCGCCACTGGTCGGCCAGGGCCTTGCGGTCGACCAGGATGAGTGTCGAGGTGGCGTGCGCGGCGATCAGCGCACAGGCGAGGACCGTCTTGCCCGACCCCGGTGGTGCGACCAGAACCCCGAGATCGTGGCCTGCTAGCGTGGCGACGGCCTCGCTCTGGACCTTCGTCAGCGTCCCGGTGAACGTGAACTTCTGCCCGGTCCCGCCCGCCCGCTCATCGGTGATCTCCAGTCGGCTACCTGCATCCTCGGCCAGCGAGGCGAGCCTTCCGAGCAGGCCACGGGGCAGGATCAGGCCGCCGTCAATCGTCTCATCAAAGCTGCATAGGAACCGGGACACGTTCCAGGTGGACGCCCGTATCCGCTGCCGCTCGTAGAACACCGGGTTGCGCATCGAGGCCGCGTGCCGCAGCGCCGCAGCCAGGGCTGGGGTGAGGTCGGACTGCTCCAGGCGGATCCCGGCGCTGAGCCGGGCCGTGATGACTGGTGCGGCCACCGGCAGCGTCGCCGACGACGCCGCTGCAGCCAGCCGGGTCACTTCAGAGCCCACCTGCACGCGCCCGGCCTTGTCTGCGGCACGGCCGACTTCGCGCGGGCTCATCCGGCCCAGCGCCGACAGATATGCCCACTGGTCGCGATAAGGCTCAAGCGTTCCGGGATCGATGAAGAGGGTCCGGCCCTCGCCGCGGGCGGGTTTGAACAGCGGCGCGGCGATCAGGTTGCCAACCCCGCCGGACGGGAGCAGGTCCTGGGACGGGAACAGCCGGTCATAGCTGGTCAGCTTCATCCGCCCACGCAACGCCATCGCCTCGCGCAGCAACCCGGTGCCCAAGCGCCGTGCGGTCTCGGCCGGAACCGGGGCGGTGAAGAACACCCAAACGTGAGTGCCCACACCGGACCGTGACACCTCCAGCGCCGCTGGCACCTGGAGCGACCGGGCTGCCTTGAGGTACATCAGCGCGTCGATCATCGCGTCTGATCCGTCGAAGTCTGCGGCCAGCCACCAGGACGTATCGCCGTCCAGGAGCGGGTACAGGCCGATGTGCATCTTCCCGGTTAGGTGCGCGGCCAGCACCTCGGCCGTCAGCGGCAGGTAGCCCCGCTCGGCGGGCGGGACGCCTCTACGGAACCCGCCACGCGTGGCGGGCACCCAGCCCGACTGGCCGGTCCGCCGGTTGTCGTACCGCACCGCGTACACATCGGTGCGGGCGGCGAACAGCGCACCGAAGAACGCCACCTTCTCCTCCGGCGCCGAGCCGCCGTGCACCGGCCCGGCCTGTGCCTCGAAAAACCCCGCCTGAGCCGGGCGCGGCAGTGCCGCCTGCTCGGGAGTCAGCTCCAGCAGGCGAAGCAGCCGCGCGTTCTCGGCCCGCAACCGTGAAAGCTCAGCTGCCACCGTCCGGGGCAGGCGGCCACCGAAGTGGTCGGGAATACCTGTCACGACGCCAACGGTATGTGGCCGGCGACAGCCCGCAGGGCGCAGAACGACGCTGGACGCACATGTCGTCTTCCATGAGTGGGCCAGACCTCGCCAGCTGTGCCTGGCGACACGCGCCTTGGACCGCCGGGGCGGTCGCCGGATGATGCTCCGCTCACCTGGGCCGACCCAGCGATCCAGCGCCTATAGCAAAATGAGCTATAGTCTGAGGGTGTCGGATAGTCGTTCCGTGCTGCGCGAGGTCATGGTCAGCACGGGTACCAGCCAGTCGGAGCTGTCGCGCCTGAGCGGCGTGCGGCAGCCGAGCATCAGCCAGTTCCTGTCCGAAAGGACCGGCCTGAGCGATGAGCAGCTCGACCGCCTGCTGTCGTGCATGGGGTACCGGCTCGAAGTCCTCCGGCGGCCGGTGGTCCCCGAGCTGACTCGCTCGGAGTGGCGGTCCTGGCGGCTGCATCGCCGGCTGTCGACGCACCTGACGCCGTCGAGCCTGGTGCAATGGCGGCCGACGATCGAGCGCAACCTGGAGCGGCTCCGCGGCACCGTGCGGGGCCAGCCCCATCTGCGGAACCTGGACCGCTGGGAGCCGCTGCTGGATCACGGCGACCTTCCGGGCCTGCACCGGATACTCACCGGCCTGGATCGCGACTCGATCGAGATGCGGGAGGTTTCCCCGTTCGGCGGCCTTCTGGCGGACGAGGAACGCCTGGAAGTGCTGCGGACGGCGGGCTGATGCGCCGAGATCAGCTGGAGCATGCCATCCGTGCCGCGTGCCAGATCATTGGCCGGCCGGAGGTGATCGTGGTCGGCTCCC
>JAJYTW010000263.1 GCA_021792855.1 Actinomycetes bacterium | reverse complement strand
GGCCTGCCGGTAGGCGTAGGCCAGTCGCGCGGTCGCGGTGAGCGTGTCGGGATGCGTGCGGCCCAGTGCCTGCTCGGTCGCCGCGTGCAGTCGCCGGAAGATCGCGATCGCCTCGTCGTACCGGCCAGCCGACTGATAGGCCAGGCCCAGGCTGGCCGAATCGGCGAGCGCGCCCGGGTGGTCGGCCCCGCCGGCCCGTTCCCAGTACGCCAGATTGCGCTGGTAGAGCAGGATCGCCTGGTCGACCTGACCCGCTAGCTGGTACGCGCCCGCCAGGTCGCCGCGCGCGGCCAGGGTGTCGGGGTGGTCGGCGCCCAGGGCCCACTCGCGATCGGCAAGCACCCGGCCGAATTCCGTGATGGCGTCCGGGTAACGGCCGGCCGTGCGGTACCGTCCGGCCAGCCGCACCCTGGCCGCGGCGACATCGGGATGGCCGGTGCCCTGGATCTGCTCCCGCTCCGCCAGGCTGATCAGTGTCAGCGCGATCGCTTCGTCCAGCCGGCCGGCCCGCTCGCACGCGGCCGCGAGGCGATCCCGGAGCGCGAGCGTCTGCGGATGCTCGGGCCCGAGCGTCTGAGCGCACCGCGCGAGCAGGGCCTGCCAGTAGCCGGGCGCCAGCGCCGGCGACCCGTCGTCGTGGCTGGCGCCGGCCAGCAGCAGCACCGGATGCGGCCGCGGCTGCCACAGCGGACCACCTGCCGCCGCGGCCAGTCGCCCGGCGCAGTCCCGGAGCATCCTGGCCAGGTCCGGCTCGGCCCGGTCCCTCGGCCACACCTCCGCCATGCCGTCCGCGGCGGCGGTCACGGCGCCGTTCAGAACCGTCGCAGGGGTCAGCCGGAGCGTGGTCGCGGCGATCACCGAGTGGATCAGCACGCACCGGCCCGCCCGGCCCCAGCCGACGGTGACCAGTCCGGCCTGTGCCAGGTTGGCCAGGGCCGCCCAGATCAGCTTCTCCTCGGGCACGCCGGGAATGCCGCGGCTGGCCAGGTACTCCAGCAGCGCCGCGCTGGTCAGCAGCCTGCCCGGGACCTCCGCCGGGGCAAGCAGCGCGAGGATCGCGAGCAACGCCCTGGCCAGGCCGGCCGGCGGGCGCAGGTCGGCCCGGTCCAGGGCAAGTGACCAGGCCACGTCCGCCGGGGACACCTGGTCGCCGAGCGACCGGCTGGCCAGTTCCTGCCAGCGGTCGGCGAACCTGAGCCGGTACTCGCGGCAACTGAGCGCGGTGCCAGCCATCGTCGCCGCGGCCAGGGACAGCGCGAGCGGCATGTAGCCGAGGTCGGCGGCCAGGTCCACCGCCTGGATCCGCTGGTCCGTGTCGTCGTACAGCCGCGACGTCAGGTAAGCCAGTGCCTCGCGCGGGCTGAACTCCCCGATCCGGCACAACCGGGGCGCCCGGTCGGCCAGGACGGCGAGGTCCGCCGCGGACCGGCAGGTGACCACGAGTTCCCCGCGCCCGCCGGCCGGCAGCAGGTCCCCGAGGTCGCCAGGCTCGGCCAGATCGTCAAGAACGAGCAGCCAGGACCGGTCGGTCCTGGCGAGCCAGTCCGCGAACCTCGCCGCCGCCAGGTCCTCGGCGACGCCCGGGTCGGCCAGTCCGAGGTCCGCCGCCGCCTGCGCGTATCCGGCGACGATAGTTGCCCGGCTGGTCGCGTTCACCCAGGCCCGCAGGTCCGGCGGGCCGGACCTGCGCAGGCCGGCCAGCACGGCCGAGACCAGGCACGACTTTCCATAACCATCCGGTCCGAACAGGACCGTCACCCGGCCGGCGGCATCGTCCGTCCCGTCGCCGGAACCGACCAGGTCGAGCCCGGATCCCGTCTCCGGCCGCGACTGCGGGCCGTCAGCGGGCGCGGGCGGGTGGCCAGAGTGGACCGGCCAGTCAACCGGCGTTCCGGATCCGCCGCCGGCCTGCCCTCGCGGAGTCTGATCGCCCATGGCCGCCTGCCATCATGGATGGCCACGCCGCTGTCGTCTGGCGCGGCATCCCAACAGTACGACGACGCGGGATCGAACACGGCATTACCGTCGAAAATAAGTCTAAGAAGACTGGCAATAGGGTCCCGGGCAACGATCGTTAAAATCGGTGCTCAATCACAAATGACAAGCCGAGTCGATTCCGGCACCACGGTCAGCGCCGCATCTTTCGCCACAGCGGCCGCGGGACCATGCGGAGCATCGCCGCCGCCGCCGCCAGTCCGGCCGGCACCCACAGTTCGGTCGTCTCCCGCTCCAGTGCGCCCGCCACAGCCGCGCCCACCTGCGCGGGCGTGGACGACATCGGAGCGGCGGTCATCCCGCGCGTCATCCGGCCGATCACGAAGCCGGGCCGGACCAGCAGGACCCGGACCCCGCTTCCCTCCAGGGCGTCGGTCAGGCCGCGCGCGAAGGCGTCCAGGCCAGCCTTCGCCGCGCCGTAGACGTAGTTCGCCTTGCGCGGGCGGATCGCCGCGATCGATGACAGCACGATGATCGTGCCGTGCCGTTGCGCGCGCATCCGACCGGCGGCGTCCAGCAGCGTCGTCACGTGGCTGGTGAAGTTGGTGTCGATCATCTGCGCGGCCAGGTCGGGATCGGCGTCGATGCGCTCCTGCGGGATCAGCACGCCGGTCGCGGCGATCACCAGGTCCACCGGGCCGGCGGCGAACGCCTGCTCGATCACCGCCCGATGACTGCCGGGATCGGCGGCATCGAAGACCAGCGGGGTGACCTCGAACCTCAGGCCCTTGCCCGCGGCGGTCAGGCGCTGCTCGTCCCGGCCGGCCAGCAGCACCTGCGTCCCGGCCGGCGCCCGCAGCGCGGCCAGGATCGCCAGGCCGATCTCGCTGGTGCCGCCGAGCAGCAGGATCCGCGCGGACCTGCCCAGGGTCTCGAACATCGACTTGCTCCCTTACCGTGGTCCGCCCGGACGACATCGCCGTCCCCGCGGGACGTTTCGCCGCGGGCCCGCGGTCCGCGGCCCGCCGCCTAGAGGCCGAGGGCGAACAGCACCAGCCAGACCGCCTCGGAGGCGACCATCAGCGGGTCCCGCGAGATCAGATCCTCGACCGGCTTGCTGGTCGCCCGCGCGGTCAGCCGGTCGAACCTGATCAGCGCGGCGGCCAGCGCGGCCGAGCTGATCAGGTGGAAGATCCTGGTCCTGGTGGCCGGCTCGGTAGCCGCCCAGAAGATGTAGGACATCACCATGACGACCGACACGACCCGCTGGGCGAGTCGCAGCGTGCCCGCCGTGTAGCCGCGCATGGCCGGCCGGTGCTTGGCCGAGTCCGCGCCAAGCACCGTCAGTTCGGTGAAGCGCTTGGCGATCGCCACCATCAGCGCGCCTAGGCTGCACACGAGCAGGAACCACCCGGACGGCGGCACATGCGTCGCGGCCGCGCCGCCCACGACGCGCAGCACGAAGCCGGAGGCGACGCAGGCGAGTTCGATCACCGGCACGTGCTTCAGCCCGGCCGAGTAGGAGAACGAGATAGCCAGGTAGCCGGCGATCGTGGCGCTGAGCCACGGCTCACCGATCGCGAGTCCCGCCGCCAGCGCGCCAAGCACGAAGACCACGGCGATCACGACCGCGTGCGCGGCTGGCAGCCGCCCGGACGCGATCGGCCGTGACTTCTTATACGGGTGCCGCCGGTCCCGCTCGGCGTCCACCACGTCGTTGATCAGATACACCGCGGACGAGGCGGCGACGAACGCCACCGCCGCCACCATGGCGTACCAGAAGCCATGGGGCCGTCCGAAGGTGTCTCCGGCCAGCGGCGCGGCGAACACCAGCAGGTTCTTGGGCCACTGCCGTGGCCGACTCGTCTGGACGACGGCCTTGAGCCATCGCAGCGAGCCGGCCACCCGCGAGGTGGCGCCGGACCGCGGCTCAGCAACCTGGGCCGCTGGCGTGGGAACTGTCATCGGGCGAAGACCGCCGTGAAGTCTCGGTTGGATATGGAGTAGTACCGGTATGCCGGCTGCAGCTGGTTGGGCAGCAGGTTAACCGGTGTCGGGTTTCCTGGGTGGTTCTTCGGCAGGTAGTACTCGAAAGACATCCAGTCCGGGTTGATGTCTAGTTCCATCGCCGTCACGCAGCCGGCTCGCTTGAGCAGCTGCGCCAGGATCTGCGCGTTGAGTTCCGGCGCGTAGACGTAGACGATCCGGCCATCCTTGGTCACGCCGATGCCGGACCGCCAGACGAAGTAGCTACCGCCCAGCGTGGCGCCCCAGTTCGACTCGACATTGCTGTTGATGTTCGGGGCGATCTTGCCGTTCTGGATGATCAGCCTCAGGTTCTGCCGCACACCGACCACGTTCGGGCCGAGCTTCAGCCCGCCGGAGCCCCAGGCGCCGATCTTCATCTGGCCGTTGCGGTAGTAGACCTCGGACGCCGCGCCCTTGACCAGGGTGCCGTCATAGTGGCCGTTCAGATAGAAGCCGCCAAGTGCCGATGCGATCCGGAAGCCGCTGTTGAAGGTCGCGACCAGACCCTGGCGCTGTCCGGCCGGGATGTCCATCGGCACGCCCCAGTTGCCGTAGCCGGGGTCCAGCGAGCCTGGCCGCAGGTCGAACTTAAGCAACCGCGGGTCCATCGACACGATGCCGGCGATGTAAGACGAGTAGGTCTTGCTCTCCCGAACGTAGGTCTTGAAGACCGCCGGGACGCCGTGCACCGAGACGGCCACCTTCCAGACGCCCTCACCCGGGTACGGCGGCAGTCCGGCCGGCGCGGGGATATTGGGCGGGATGATCGGGACGATGCCGTGATGCTTGGGCTTCACCTTGGTACGCGAGACCGTGGACCCGCCAAGCTTGTTGAGGTTAAAGGTCGGCTTGCCGCCCACTTTCGGCGGCGTGTAGATCAGCCATTCGCCGAACGTGACCAGGGGGCCCATGTAGTGATTCCTGGCCCACTCCGCGACTCGCTGCGGAACGGATCCCCCGCCCGGATAGGTCAGGGCATGCCCGAGTGACCATCCGATCACGAAGATGAAGGTGGTTGCCAGAGCCAGCAGAACCCGGGTGGCGAGCTTGGCCCGCCTGGTGGATAGCCGGCGACGGACCGGTGAATGTGGCGCCTGCCGCGGTGGACGGGCGGGTGCTACCGGTCGAGCCACTCGTTCCTCCTTGCTGGCGCGCAGGCTCTCAGATCTGGATGTACAGCCCGGTCGTGACCGGATGCCGTCAAGGTCTCCAAGTTGGTCACTCTACGCGACCTCCCCGGCCACTTCGGCAAGAAGCATGCAGGGCGACTGATACCCATTCGCATCGTCACTCGCACCCGGGCAAGCGCTCACCATCCATCAGCATGCGCCAGCGCCTGGGTAGACCAGCGCTGTCGACGTCCCGGCTGACCGCCAGGTCCTGCCGCCAGTGCCGTTCTCCCATATGCCCTTCATCTCACTCCGGTGAACCTTGACCGACCAGCAGCCACGCTGGGGCGAAGGTCCTGAGCCGCATCAGGCCCTTCACCGCCGTGGTGCCAAGCGTGACTTCCGCGAGCTGCTGCGCCAACTGCTCATATTGCAGATCGGAA
>JAJYTW010000262.1 GCA_021792855.1 Actinomycetes bacterium | reverse complement strand
CACGTGCTGCGGAACGCGGCCATCCCGATCACCACGATCTCCGGCATCACCATCGCCTCGCTGATCGCGGTGGCCGCGGTGGTCGAGACCGCGTTCAGCCTGAACGGCCTCGGTGCCTACCTGGTGCAGGCCGCGCAGTCCAAGGACCTGGCCGTGGTGCAGGGGATCTCGCTGCTGCTGGTTACCGCGTTCGTGGTGATCAACGTGCTGGTCGATTTCGCCTACGCGCTGCTTGACCCGCGCGTCGCACTGGGGAGCCGAGCCACATGAGCGCCGCCGTTCCGCTGCCCGCGGTCCATCCGCGCCGACGGGCGTTCAGCGTGCTCCGCGGTACCGGGGTAGCCGGGATCGCATCCGCCGTGGTGATCGCGGTGGCCACACTGGTAGCGATCTTCGGCTCGATGCTGGCACCGTACAGCCCGGTCGCTGCCAACATCAGCCTCACCTTCGTCGGGCCCTCGGCCAGCAATCCGCTCGGGTTCGACTTCGAGGGCCGGGACGTGCTCTCCCGGCTGCTCGCCGGGGCCCAGTCCTCGATGCTCGGCCCGCTGGCGGTCGTGGTCGGCGCGCTGCTGATCGGCACCCTGCTCGCGGTGGTCGCGGCGTGGCGGCGGGGGTCGACGGACGCGGTGATCGCGTCTGGGCTGGACATCCTGTTCGCCTTTCCCGGCATCCTGCTCGCCGTGCTCGCGGCGGCGGTGTTCGGCGTCGGCCTGCTCTCAGCGTCGGTCGCCCTGATGATCGCCTACACGCCGTACGTCGCGCGGGTGCTGCGCGGCGCGGCGATGAAGGAGCGCGGCCAGCCGTACGTGGCCGCGCTCGAGGTGCAGGGCGCGTCCGGCGCGTCGATCTGCCTCCGGCACATCGTGCCGAACATGATGCCGCTGATCGTGGCGCAGGCGACGATCATGTTCGGCTGGGCGATGGTCGACCTGGCCGCGATCTCCTTCCTCGGCCTGGGCGTCCAGCCTCCAACTCCGAACTGGGGTTTCATGATCTCGGAGAATCAGATTGGCATTCCGGAGGGTTATCCGCTGCCGGCCCTCGCGGCGGGCGTCTGCATCGTGCTCGTGGTGATCGCGTTCAACGTGCTCGGCGAGCGGCTGCTCGAGCAGGCTCAGGCGGCCCGGTGAGCGGCCTCGGACAGGCGCCGGAGGCGGAGCGCGCCCCGGCGACCGGCCTCAGCCCGGCGGCCGTCGGGCAGACGCCCCAGGTCGCGCCGTTGCTGGAGGTCGATGACCTGACCGTGCTGCTCCGGGTCGAGGGCGCCGAGCGGGCCGTGCTCAAGGACGTGGCGCTCGCGGTCCGGCCCGGCGAGGCGGTCGGCCTGGTAGGCGAGTCCGGCTCGGGCAAGTCGATGACCGCGCGGGCGATCGACCGGCTGCTGCCGCGCGGAGCGAAGATCTCCGGCCAGATCAAGTTCGACGGCGTGGACGTCTACCAGATGGCCGGGGCGGACCTGCGCTCGTTCCGGAACCGGGTCGCGATGATCTTCCAGGACCCGAGGGCGCACATCAACCCGGTCCGGCGGATCGGCGACTTCATGACCGAGGCGCTGCGCACCAATCTGAAGGTCCCGTCCGCGCAGGCCGCGGCCCGGGCCGTCGACATGCTCGGGCAGGTCGGGATCGGCGAGCCGGAGCGCCGGATGCGGCAGTATCCGCACGAGCTGTCCGGCGGCATGCTTCAGCGGGTCATGATCGCCACGGCGCTGCTGACCGAGCCGAGGCTGCTGCTGGCCGACGAGCCGACCACGGCGCTGGACGTCACCACCCAGGCGGAGGTGATGGCGATCCTCGATGAGCTGCGGCGTGACCTGGGCCTGGCGATGATCTTCATCACCCACGACCTGGAGCTGGCGGCGGCGATCTGTGACCGGACCGTGGTGATGTACGCGGGCCAGGTGGTGGAGGTCCGCGAGTCGGTGCTGCTGCACGATGACCCGCTGCATCCGTACACCGCGGCGCTGGCCGCGGCCCGGCCGGACATCGGCCGGACGGCCACCCGGCTGGCGGCCATCCCGGGCCGCCCGGTATCCGCGTTCGAGGCGCCGGCCGGGGAGTGCGCGTTCGCGCCGCGCTGCCCGCACGCCGCCGACATCTGCCGGGCCGGGCCGCCGGACCTCGCCGAGCTTGACGGCGGCCTGTCCCGGTGCGCCCGCGCCGCCGATCTGCGCGGGACGCTGAGGGGAGCCGACCATGACTGACCCGTCCGGCGGCCCGGTGCTTGAGGTTTCCGGGCTGCGCAAGGAGTTCGGCGAGCTGGTCGCGGTCGACGACGTGAGCTTCGCGGTCCCCGCGGCCGGGTCGATCGCGATCGTGGGCGAGTCCGGCTCGGGCAAGACCACCATCGCCCGCATGATCGTCGGCCTAGAGCGGCCGACCCGCGGCACGATCGCGGCCTGCGGTCGCGACCGGTCCCGGCCGGCCCGGTCGGCCAGGGACCGCCGCCGCCGCGGCTCGGAGGTGCAGATCGTCTTCCAGGACCCGTACACCAGCCTGGATCCGAGGCAGAGCGCCGAGGCGACGATCGACGAGGTGCTGCGGCTGCACCACGGCTGGGCGCCCGACCGGCGCCGGGCCAGGGTCGCCGAGCTGACCGAACTGGTCGGCCTGGACGCCCGGCAGGCCAGGGCGCTGCCCCGGACGCTGTCCGGCGGGCAGCGGCAGCGGGTCGCGATCGCCCGGGCACTGGCCGCCGAGCCGCGGGTGCTGATCCTGGACGAGTCGGTCGCCGCGCTTGACGTGTCGATCCAGGCCCAGGTGCTGAACCTGCTCGCCGACGTACGCGAGTCGACCGGGGTGTCCTACGTGCTGATCAGCCACGATCTGGCGGTAGTCCGCCAGCTCACGCAGGACGTGATCGTGCTGCACCGGGGCATCGTGGTCGAGCGCGGCAGCACCTCGAGCGTGCTAGATGATCCGCAGCACGAGTACACCAAGAGACTGCGCGCGAGCGTGCCGAGACCGGGCTGGAAGCCCCGGCGCGGCGCCCTGCTCGGCGCGGGGGAGGGCACCACCTGATGAGCGATAGCGACCTGCACTACCTGTCGGCGACCGACGCGCTGGCGATGTTCCGCAGCAAGGAACTCTCGCCGGTCGAGTTGCTGACCGCGCTGATCGACCGGGCGGCGGAGGTCGAGCCGGTCATCAACGCCTTCGCCGAGACCCGGTTCGACGAGGCCATGGACGCCGCCAGAGCCGCGCAGGAGCGATACGCCGGGCGCGGCGAGCCACCGCGGCCGCTGGAGGGACTCGCGGTGGCGGTCAAGGAGGAGGCGCCGATCGCCGGCCAGCGGAACACCCTCGGCTCGGTGCCGCTGCGGGACGTGGTCGCCGAGGAGACCGCCGTCTTCGTGCAGCGCATCCTGGACGCCGGCGGCATCGTGCACGCCAGGACCACCACGCCGGAGTTCTCCGCCGCCCCGATCACCTGGACGAATCTGTGGGGCGTCACCCGCAACCCGTGGAACACCGACTTCTCGCCCGGCGGGTCGAGCGGCGGCTCGGCCGCCTCGCTGGCGGCCGGATCGACCACCCTGGCGACCGGTTCCGACATCGGCGGCTCGATCCGGATCCCGTCGTCGTTCTGCGGCGTGGTGGGCTTCAAGCCGCCGTACGGCCGGGTCCCCGAGGTGGCGCCCTGGAACCTCGACCACTACTGCCATGAGGGGCCGCTGGCCAGGACCGTGGCCGACTGCCTGCTGCTGGAGAACGTGATCGCCGGGCCGCACGGCAGCGACATCGCGTCGGTCCGGCCGAAGCTGGAGATCCCGGCGGACCTGCCGCCGGTCGACGGGCTGCGGATCGCGGTCTCGACCAGCCTGGGCAACTACGTCGTGGACGACGATGTCGTGGCCAACACCCGGGCCGCGGCGCAGCGACTGGCCGAGGCCGGCGCGATCGTCGAGGAGGTGTCGCTGCCCTGGGACCGGGCCGAGATCCGGCGGGCGGTCGACATCCACTTCGGCATGATCTTCGGCGCGTCGATGGGCGAGATGGTCGACCAGCATGGCGATCAGATCACCTCCTACGTGCGGCGCCTGGTCGCGGACGCCAGCAAGATCGGCAAGGACGACTTCCTGGCCGGCCTGGAACTCGAGGCCAGGATCTACGCCCCGCTCGGCGCGCTGCTCGACGACTACGACGCGCTGATCTGCCCGACGTTCGCCGTCCCGGCGCTGCCCGCCGAGTACGACACCGGCGACCCGGTCGAGGTGAACGGGGTGCCGGCCGAGCACTGGCTGGACGTGCTGATGACCCTCCCGTTCAACATCGCCAGCCGGTGCCCGGTCGTCGCGATCCCGTCCGGCCTGGCCAGGAACGGCGTGCCGACCGGGCTTTCGGTGGTCGCGCGGACCTACGACGACGTGACCGCGTTCCGGGTCGCCGCGGCGCACGCCGCCCGGCTGCCCTGGCTGGACGCGCCGGAGCGGCGCCCCGGCCTGACCGGGGGAGCGGCCCGGTGACCGCGGTCGGGGCCTGGGCGCCGCTGATGGCTGGCGCGCCCCCGTTCGGTCCGGAGCATCAGGTCACGCTCGGCAACTGGCAGGAGCCGCCCTTCAACCGGTGGTCGTTCCAGCACGTCAGGGAGCTGATCCCGACGGCGCGGATCGCCCGCAGCGGCAAGCCGCGCCGATTGCCGCCGGACGAGCGGGACATCTCGGGGCTGACGTTCAGGTACGACGGGCGCGAGCGCACCGTGGCCCAGATGCTGGCGGAGACCTACACCGACGGGTTCCTGGTGCTGCACAAGGGCCGGGTGGTCACCGAGCAGTACTTCAACGGCATGCGCCCGGACTCGCCGCACCTGCTGATGTCGGTCTCCAAGTCGATCGTCTCGACCATCGCCGGGATCCTGGCCGGCCGGGGCGTGCTCGACGTGTCCGCACCGGTCGCCGACATCCTGCCGGAACTGGCGCCGACCTCGTTCGCCGGCGCGACGGTGCAGCATCTGCTGGACATGCGCACCGGCACCCGGTTCAACGAGGAGTACGCCGACCCGGCCGCGGACGTCCGCACCTACGAGGTGGTCTACCTGTGGCGGCCGCCCGCGCCCGGGCAGCGGGCGCCGGCCAGCGCGGTGGAGTACTACCAGACCCTGGCGAACGACGGCTCGCACGGTGGGCCGTTCCGGTACCGGTCGATCCTGACCGACGTGCTCGCCTGGGTGCTCGAGCGGGCGGCGGGAGATCGGCTGCACGACCTGATCAGCACCGAACTGTGGCAGCCGATCGGGGCCGAGTTCGACGCCGACGTCACGCTGGACGGCCACGGCAACCCGATGGCCGACGGCGGGATCAGCGCGACGCTGCGGGACCTGGCCAGGTTCGGCCAGCTGATCCTGCGGCGCGGCCGGGTCGGCAACCGGCGGATCCTGCCCGGCGCGTGGATCGACGACACGATCCGGGGCGCCCGGGACGGCGCGGACGCGTTCACCGGCGGCGACAACCCGCCCGGCTACCCGGCGGGCAGCCACTACCGGAACTGCTGGTGGGTCCGCGATCCGTCGGCGCCGTTCTTCCACGCCACCGGGATCAACGGGCAG
>JAJYTW010000261.1 GCA_021792855.1 Actinomycetes bacterium | reverse complement strand
GTCGCCGGATTCGGTCAGGTGCCGTTCCTTCTCGGCCAGGGCGGCCGCGTAGGCGTCCGGCGCCGAGGCGAGCCGCTGTAGTTCGCCGGTGACTGACCGCAGTTCGGCGCGGAGCGCGTCCAGCCGTGCCTGGGCGTCCGCGACGTGCAGCCGGGCCGCGTCCGCCTCGGCGCGTTCCCGCTCCAGGTCGGTGGCACGCGAGCCCTTGAGGCCGGCCAGCACCCGGGCGAAGGACAGGTGCTCGAGCCGGGTGACGTCCTCCTCCTGGAGGGCATACTGCGCGCGCAGCGACCGGACCTCGGTGCTGATCTCGTTCTCACGGCCGACCAGGTCCGCGTGCCGCCGCTGGCCGACCTGCAGGGCCCGGACCGCCGCCGCGGTGGCGGCCAGTCGCTGCTCGATGTCCTCGGTCATGACCGAATTAGAGCACGTCGTGGCGATTCGGTGTAGCTCCCGCGAATCGGTGTGCCCCAGCGCGACACCCACCATTTCCGGCGCGCCGGCCGTCGGGCTGTCAGATCGCTGACAATCGGTGCTGCGGTCGGCGTGCCGGGGCGTTGCCGCGGGGGAGGAACGGACCGGAGGGCGGGAGAGGCGATAGTGCGAGCGGACCATGACCTCGTGGTGATCGGCGGTGGCGCGGCCGGGCTCGGCGCGGCACGGGCCGCGGCGGCGAGCGGAGCGCGGACCCTGCTGGTGTCGGAGAGCGAGATCGGCGGTGAGTGCACGTTCACCGGGTGCGTGCCGTCCAAGGCGCTGATCGGCGCCGCCGCGCGCGGTGAGTCATTCGCCGCGGCGATGGCCGCGGTGCGCGCGGCGGTCACCGGCATCGCGGCGACCGAGACGGCGCAGACACTGGCAGGGGAGGGGATCGACGTGCTGCGGGGCCGGGCGGTGTTCACCGGGTCGCGCGAGATCGACGTCGACGGCCAGGTCATCCGAGCGCCGAGATTCGTGATCGCCACCGGGTCACGGCCGGCCGTGCCACCGGTTCCCGGCCTCGCCAGGGCCGGCTACCTGACCAACGAGTCCGTCTTCGACCTCGAAACGCTGCCGGGCCGCCTCGCCGTGCTCGGCGGCGGCGCGATCGGCTGCGAACTCGCCCAGGCGTTCACCAGGCTCGGCAGCCAGGTGACGCTGATCGAGGCCGGCCCGCGACTGCTCGGCACCGCCGATCCGGCCGCGTCGGAGGTCATCGAGCGGGTGCTGCGCGCCGAGGGGGTCGCCGTCCGTACCGGGGTCGCGGTCACCGAAGTCTCCGTCGACCACCCGGGCGTGACCGTGCGGCTGGCCTCCGGCGAGACCGCGGCGGCGGACCGACTGCTGGTCGCGGCCGGCCGGCGACCCGAGCCCGGTCAGCTCGGCCTGGCCGCTGCCGGGGTGCGCGTCGGCGAG
This sequence comes from Actinomycetes bacterium, assembly GCA_021792855.1. Classification (GTDB taxonomy): domain Bacteria; phylum Actinomycetota; class Actinomycetes; order Streptosporangiales; family Streptosporangiaceae; genus Chersky-822. The sequence continues at coordinate 4,199 of JAJYTW010000261.1, read as the reverse complement.
CGCGGGAACCTGGTCACGGACCGGCACCTGGCCACCACCGCGCCGGGGATCTACGCGGCCGGCGACGTCACCGGGCGGATGCCGTTCACCCACGCGGCGCACGCGATGGGCCGGCTGGCCGCGCGGAACGCGCTGCGGCGGGCCTGGGCGCCGGTCGCCTCGTTCACGCCGCGGGCGATCCCGTGGGTGGTGTTCACCGACCCCGAGGTGGCACAGGTCGGGCTGACCGAGCCGGAGGCGGCGACCCGCCCGGGCACCCGGGTGGCGTTCCTGCCGATCGGCGAGTCGGACCGCGCGATCACGGCCGGCCGGGCCGACGGGTTCGTCAAGATCGTCGCCGGCCCACGGCCGGTGCTCGGCGGCCTGGCAGGCGGGCAGGTGCTCGGGGCGACGATCGTGGCCGCCCGGGCCGGGGAGATGATCCACGAGCCGGCCCTGGCGATGCAGGCCAAGATGTTCACCGGACGGCTGGCCCAGGCCGTGCATGCCTACCCGACCTGGTCGATGGCGGTCCAGCAGACGGCTGCGCAGTTCTTCGGGACCTTCGGCGGCCGCACCGCGCGCCCGGCCGGGACCGGCCGGCCGTGACGGTCAGGTCGCCATCCGGAGCCCGTCCCAGTAGGCCTCGACCCGCCGCTTGCGCTTGCCCCAGACGCCGATCTCCAGCACGTCGGGAGCATGGTCGCCGATGGGGCGGAACCAGACGTCGATCCCGTCCCGGCAGACGAGCCTGAAGCCGCTCAGATCCGGCGGCTGCTCGGTCTCGGCATGCATCATGGCGGGTGTTCCCCAGCAGCACCCCCACGGCCGGGCGGCCCACACCCAGAGCGTCCCGCCCCGCTCCCGGACCATCTCGGCGGCCTCCGCGTTCACCTGCACGTCCATGATTCCTCATTACCTCCCGCGGGCCGCTCGCGCCAGAGGTCGGCCCGGATCGTCGCCCGCGGCCAAGTTCAGCACCCAACGGGACCGGCCCGCCGGTGCAGTGTCAGCCGGCTGACACTAGCCGGACGGTCGGCGCAGCCAGGAGCGCGCGGCGGCGACCACGCTGGCGGCGTCCGGCCGGTCGTTGGGGGTGCGGGGCCGCCACAGCCGCCGGATGACGCCGTTGATCATGATGGCGTCGGCGCCAAGCTGGCGGGTGTCCTCGACCGGGCGGGTGAGCCGGTGGCCGCGGGCGACGGCGGCGGCGTAGGTGGCGACGGTGCCGACCGAGTAGACCTGGCGGAGCGGCGCGCGCCGGATCCCGAGCCGCCGGTACAGTGCCCGGCCGGGGTCGGTCAGGATCTCACCGGGCCAGCCGTGGTGGCGGGCGATGGCGGCCAGTGGCGCCGGCGGGCTGAAGCCGACCAGCAGCAGGCCGATTCCCGGGTCGCGCTCGGTGTCCCGCACCTGGACCAGGTGCTGCTGGCAGGGAAGTCAATGCCGGTGCCGGAGCAGCACCACGACCTGGACGCCGGTGATCTCGCCGAGGCGGACCGGCCGGCCGCCGGGTGCCCGGGCGAGGACGAGGTCGGCTACGTCGATCCGGACGTCGGTGGGCTGGCTGCTCATCGGATGCTCGCCTTCCTGCGCGCTCGGGGGTCTTGGCCGGTCCGGGTGATCATGCCCCGTCCGCGGGCCGGGCCCCGGCGGCCGGCCCGCGGACGGGGGTGGTGACGGCCAGTAGCGGTGAGCGGCGGAGCCTGCCGCGCAGGCCGGGGATCAGCAGCAGCGCCGCGCCGGCCACGGCGCTGCCCGCCCCGGCCAGGACCACCCAGCCGAACGGCGCGGCCGGGAACGGCACGAAGGTCCGGTACACGACGTAGCCGAGGATCGCCGTTCCGGCGGCGAGGATCGCCAGCGGGACCGGCCGGCGCCGGGTGCGCCAGGTCCAGGCCGCGGCCGCGAGGACGGTCAGCAGGTAGGCCGCCAGGATCAGGTAGGCGCCGTACTGGATGATCAGGGTCGCGGCCCGGGTCGGGCTGGCCTCGAATCCGAACGCGGCCAGGCCGGCGATGCTGACCGGGCCGGCGATGGCCAGCGCCCCGGCCGGGGAGCCGTGCCTGGGCCAGATCCGGGTCGCCAGCTTCGCCGGGCCGCCGGCCTCGCGGCCGAGCGCGAACAGCAGCCGGGCGGCGGCGTTCAGGCAGGCTAGCTGGGCGCCGAACGCGCTGATCAGCCCGGCGGCGTTGACCGCGATGGCCACGTTCGGGCCGAGGTAGGCGCCGGCGATGCGGACCAGCGGGGCCGGGCTGGCGGCGACCGCGGCCGGGGTCGGGTAGGCGCTGTAGACGATCCAGGTGAAGAAGATGTAGACGGCGGCGGATCCGATCAGCGACCAGGTGATCGCCGCCGGGATGGTGCGGGTGGACCGGTGCGCCTCCTCGCCCAGCGCGGATGCGCTCTCGAAGCCGGAGAACTGGCCGAACACCGCCGTGACGCCGAGCGCGAGCAGGCCGGCCGGGACCCCGCGGGCGCTGAACGGGGCGGCGGTGAGCCCGTGGTGGTGATAGCCGCCGGCCGCCAGCACGGCGACCGCGACCGCGGTGATCAGCAGAATCGACGCTCCCTCGCAGGCCAGGATCACCAGCGAACTGAAGCCGATCGAGGTGAGCGCCAGGATCAGGGCGAGCACCGCGCCGGCCAGGCCGAGCCAGAGCCAGCCGACGTGCTGGCCGAGCGAGGCGAGCAGGGTCTGCCCGATGTCGGCGGTGGAGGCGTACACGCCGGCCGCGAACGAGAGGTAGACGAGCAGCAGCAGCCAGGCCGAGACGAAGCCGTAGCCGGGGCCGAGCGCGGTCCCGTTGAACGCGTAGACCGAGCCCGCGGTGTTGAACGAGCGGGTGAAGGTGACGAACGCGTACGCCACGAAACCCATCGCGACCAGGCCGATGACCTGGGCGAGCGCACCGGGCCTGCCCACGATCCCGGCGATGATCGCCGGCCCGATGAGCACGCCAGCGGTGGGTCCCTGGACGCCGATCGGCAGCGCGGCCGTGCGCAGGAACCGCAGGCTGCCCCGGCGCAGGGACCGGTCCGGGCCGGCGCCGGTGACCTGGTCGACCCGCTCGGCCAGGCCGGCCCCCCGGGGTGCGGTTGTGCTGGTCACGTCAGATCTCCCTGGCGGTCGGGGTCGCGGTTGCGGTGGCGGTGGTGCTGATGGCTGTGGTGCTGATGGCTGTGGTGCTGATGGCTGTGGTGCCGGGGGCGTGGCCGAGGCTGGCGGCGGGGACCGGCGCGCGCAGCATCCGCCAGCCGGCGATCACCCGCTGCGCCGCGGTCACGCCGACCGCGGCGGTGAATGCCCACACGATCACGGTGGCGTGCCGGGGGAGCAGAAACAGCAGCACGTAGACGGCGATGGTCTCGGTGCCCTCGGCGAGGCCGCCGGAGAAGCGCAGCGACCGCTCGTCGCCGAAGTCGAGCCGACGGCGCTCGGCGAGTGAGGACAGCGCCAGGAACGCGGTGCCCGAGAGGTAGTACGCGGTCAGCAGCGCGACGCAGGCAAGCCGGGTGCCGGGCACGGCGACGGCCAGGCCGAGGATGATCCCGGCGTAGACGCTGAAGTCCGCGACGATGTCGAGGAACCCGCCCGCCGCCGTGCCGCCGCCGGCGGCCCGGGCGGTCGGCCCGTCCAGGCCGTCGGCCAGCCTGCTGGCCAGCCACAGCCCGAGCGCTACCGGCCAGGCGCGCAGCGCGGTCGCCGCGCAGGCGCCGGCCCCGGCAGCCCACCCGGCCGTGGTCAGCGCCGCCGGGGAGATCCCCGCGGCGGCCAGCCTGCCGCCCGCTGCCGCCAGGCCCGGCCCCAGCATCGCCCGCATCCGCAGGTCCAGCATCGGACCGCCTACCGGCCGTCGCCGGGCGCCCGCCCGGCGGGTTCCCGCGGCCCGCCCGGCGCCCCGGCCTCCGCGTCCGGCTCGTCCTGGCCCGGTGCTTCCTGGCCGGGCGCCTCGTGATCGGGCCGGGTTCGCGATAGCGGGAGCAGCACCCGGAGTGCCCGGTTCTCCGCCGGGTCGAGCACGCAGTGCTGCACGCAGGCGGGCACCAGGGTGCCGTTCTCCGGGTGCGCCATCGCGTAGTGGCAGGCGGCCAGCCGTTCCTGGGTGGCCCGGACCCGCGGGTCGGCGCTGACCTCGCCGCGCTGCATCAGGTCCCAGGCCGGCCGCACGTCCGCGGCGTCCATGAACTGATGCATGACGTAGCTGACCGGCCGGATC
>JAJYTW010000260.1 GCA_021792855.1 Actinomycetes bacterium | reverse complement strand
GTTCACGTCGATCTGACGCCACCAGATGGCCGGGTCCTGGGTCAGAAAGTCGCCCATCGCCATCGCGGCCGCGTTGGCGACCAGCACGTCGATGCCGCCGAGGCGATTGACGACCGTGGCGGTCATAGCCGCCACCGCGTCGGCGTCGGCGATGTCGGCCGGCACGGCCAGGCCGCCAATCCGCTCGGCCAGCGCGGTGAGCCTGCCGTCGTCGCTGACGTCGTTCACCGCGACGGTGCAGCCGTCCTCGGCAAGGCGAAGCGCGGTCGCGTGCCCGAGTCCCTGGGCCGCGCCGGTCACCAGCGCTACCGGGCGTCGTGTCGTTGTCGTCATCTCAGATCACCGCTCCGGCGTTGGGGGAGATTACCTCGCCGCAGTAGACGGAGCCCTCCGTCGCGAGGTAGTAGACCGTGGCCGCGATCTCGTCCGGCCGGACTAGCCGGCCAAGCGGCAGCGTCCGCAGGTACTCGGGCTCGCGCCAGAGCGAATCCGGCGCGAGCAGCGGGGTGTCGGTCGGGCCGGGCGCGACCGCGTTGAGCCGCACCCCGGTCGCCGCGTACTCGGCGGCCAGCGACTTGATCAGGCCGAGCACCGCGCCCTTGGCCGCCACGTAGTGCAGGTCGGTCGCGCTCCCGCCGAGCGCTAGCTCGGAGGAGATCGCGATCACCGACCCGCTGTCGGCGGCCAGCAGGTGCGGCAGCATCGCGGCGCAGGTGTTCACCGTGCCGCCGAGGATCACGCCAAGCATCGCGTCCCACTGCTCGCGGGTGATGTCGCAGACGTCGATCCCCTCCTGGTAGAAGCCGGCCGCGGTGACCACCGCGTCGATCCGGCCGAACTCCGCGACGACCTGCTCGGCGGCCGATCGCATCCCGGCGGCGTCGGTGACGTCGCAGACGATCGGCAGATCGGTGGCCGAGGCGTTCAGGTCGACCCCGGCCGTGTGCCAGCCTCGCTGCCGGAACAGCGCCGCGGTCGCCGCGCCGATCCCGCTGGCCGCGCCGGTCACCACGACGACTGGCTCGGTGCCCGCCATCACTCGCCCTCCGCGTCCACGATGGCCGGGGTAAGCGGACTGGACAGCGCCGCGCCGTCACGCCGGAACACCCACGCGGACACCGCACCGCCGATCACGCCCAGCACCACCGTGGCGAGCACGATGCCCCAGTTCAGGTACCACACCCCGTAGGCGTTCCTGGGCCAGGCGATGTTGACGGTCTCGGCCACGATCCAGATCGCCGCGAGGTAGGTGACCGCGGTGCCGATCCTGCCCATCGAGACCGGGCCGGGCGTCCAGCGGCCCATCAGCCTGGTGATCGCCGCGCCGACCACCGGCAGCGCGTAGGACAGGAAGAATCCGGCCGTGGACGCGCTGATCAGCAGCGTAAAGACCTTCGGGTTGTGGATGAACAGCACGATCGAGGAGATCACGAAGGTCACGCCGATGACGTTCCTCGGCAGCCGCTCCGGGCCGGAGAGCTTGCTCAGGAATCCGGCGGCCGGCAGTTCACGAACCCGGGCACTGGCCCAGATCGCGCGGGACACGGCGGCCTGGACCGCGATGCCGCTGGCGGTGAAGCCGATGGTCAGCATGACGAGCAGGACGCGGCCCATCGCCGAGCCAAGACGCGCCTCCAGCGTGGTGGCGATCGGGTTGGCGTCCTTGCCGGCCAGCACCGCGCCGAGGTCGGGCACCGACAGCAGCAGGCCGAGGGTCGCGAGCATCACCAGCAGGCCGGCCGCCAGCAGCGACAGCGTGATGGCCTTGGGCAGCACCCGGCGGGCCTCCTTGACCTCCTCGGCGATCGACCCGGCCGACTCAAAGCCGACGAACGAGAACCCGACGTAGGCGATCACGACCAGGAACGCGCCGGTCAGCCAGCCGGCACCGTGCCCGGTGCCGGCGCCACTGAACAGGATCGAGAACGAGTGCACCCGGTGGAAGATCAGCAGGGTGGCGCCGATCCCGATCGAGGAGATCAGCTCGGCAGTCATCGAGATGTACAGCAGGCCCTTGAGGAACTTGCTGCCGATCATGTTCGCGATCGAGCCGAACAGCAGCACGCCGACGCCGAGCAGGCTGGTCTCGGTCTGATTCAGGTTGTTCAGGCCGAGCGCCGGGCCGAGGAACTGCGCCGCAGCCAGCGCCACCGACGCCATCGCGATGGTCAGCCCCCAGCTATAGGCCCAGTTGGTGAACCAGCCGAACCTCGCGCCGAACAGTTCCCGCGCCCAGGCGTAGACGCTGCCCTGGAACGGCCAGCGGGACACCAGGTCGCCGAACACGCCGGTAACCGCAAGCTGGCCGAGCAGCACGACCGGAAACGCCCAGAAGAAGGCGGGTCCGGCGGCCACCAGGCCGATCCCGAAGACCGAGTAGATGCCCACGATCGGGGACACGTCGGAGAACGCAAGGGCGAATGCGGAGCGAAGGTTGAAGTCCCTTACCGGGACGTGCGACAGATCGGTCGCCTCGACGCCATTGGGCGCGATTCCGGTCATGTGAGCCTCTCTTTACTGCATCAGGGTCAGGTACGGGGGCGGGCGACCCAGTAGGCCGCCTCGGGGAATTCCGGCCGCGGCACCGGCCGCGGCGCGAGCGCCAGCGAGTCGATATGCGCCGCGAGTTCGCCCATGGTGGGCAGCCACAGGCCGGGGGTGGCCCGCATCCGCTCGATCAGGTGCTCCAGGGCAAGTGCCCGGGCCGGGCGGCCGGTCAGGAAGGGGTGGCAGGTGAGCACGAACGCGGTGCCGAACCGGTGGGTCGCCTCGAGTTCGAGCGACCACATCTCCAGCACCTTGGCCGGGCTCTCGATCACCCCGGACCCGATCAGGTCCGGCAGGAACGCGTACTGCTCCCAGTCGTCCAGGCCCCACCAGACGGGGATCTCCACCAGGTGGTCCGCGCCGTCACCGGGCACGGCAAGCAGGTAGGGGTAGTCGGAGTCCATCAGGCTGGAGTCGTAGACGAAGCCCCGGTCCGCGAGAATCCGCGGCGTGTTGTAGGTCAGTTCCCACATCGGCGCCCGGTAGCCGGTCGGGCGGACCCCGGCCACGTCCCACAGCGCGCGCAGGCCGAGATCGATCATGTCCGCCTCGGTCTTGGCGTCCATGCCCGCGGTGTTCTCGTGGAAGTAGCTGTGGTGCGCGATCTCGTGACCGGCCTCGGCGATGGCACGGACCACCGCCGGATACCGGTGCGCCGAGTACCCGGGTACGAAGAACGTCGCCCGCAGTCCGTGTCGGCCGAGCAGATCCAGGATCCGGGGAATCCCGACCAGCGGCCCGTAGGACTGGTGGCTCATCGGGCTCATCCGGTCCACTGAGGCGGGATCCGCGGTGAGCACCGCCGCCTCGGCATCCAGATCGAAGGTGAGGCACGCGGCGGCGGTGAACCCCTCAGGCCACGGCACCGCGGCCGGGGCCGTGGTGGTGGAGGCCAGGTTCTCGGCGGCGTTGTGGGCCATATCGCCCATGTTCATGCCGAATCTCCTCTCCGGAGTTGTTCGGAAAGCATCCGCCTCAGTGCCGCAATTGAATATCCGACTGCGATGTAGACTTCTCGACCGGTCTCATACCGTGGTATGAAGGCCACCGAGGTAACCCAAGTGGCACCCGGTGCCCGGAGATCTGCCATGACGCTGACGGTGCGCGATCTGCTGGAGCGGCCGCGCCTGCAACTGACGCTGGTGAGCGGCGCGGATGGCGTGGGCAAGGAGATCAGCTGGGCACACGCCTCGGATCTGCCCGACCCGTGGAACTGGCTTGGCCCGGGCGAGTTGCTGCTCACCAACGGCACCGGGATCGGCGCGGACGCCGCCGCCCAGGTGCGGTTCCTTGAGCAGCTCAGCCAGATCGGCGCCAGCGGCCTGGTGATCGGACTCGGCACCGGCGGCCAGCCGGTGACCGCCGCCCTGGCGGACCGCGCCGCCGACCTCGCGATGCCGCTGCTGACCGTCCCGTACTCGGTCAGGTTCGCCGACATCGTCCGAGCCGTCGCCGAGAGCGATGACCGGGAGCACTCCGCGTTCCTCGGTGATGTCGCCAACTTCTACGACGTGCTCCGGCTGTCGCTGGCCGCCGGCGACCTGGGCCCGGCCACCTTCGACGCGCTCGGCCGCAGGCTGGGCATGCGGCTGTACCTGGCGGACGCGGAGACCGGCGCCTCGGTGTTCGATGACACGCCGATCCCGCTGGCCGAATCCCTGGTGCGGGCCGTGGCCGAGCACGGCCACGCGATCCCCGGACTGCTGCGGCTCAGCCGGCAGCCCGGCCAGGCCCCGGTGTCCGCGCTCGCGGTAGCCGTGCCCGGTGAGCCGATGACCGCGCTGGTCGTCGAGCCGCTCGGACCGCGGCTGCCGAGCGCGACGATCCTCCAGCACGTGGCCATCGCGGGCGCGATGCAGCTAGCCCAGATCGTGTCTCAGCGGCAGCGGCAGCGGCGCAGTGGCGGCGAACTGCTTGAGCGCCTGCTGAGCCCGGCACACGCCGGGCATGTGTCCGGCGCCGAACTCAAGGAGAACGGCGTCGACCTCGGCGGCTGCGTGCTCACGGTGCTGCGGCCCGGGCGCCCGGGCACCGAGGACGACCTGCACCTGGCCTGCTCCCGGGCGCACCTGCCCAGCCTGCTGCTGCGCCGCGACGACCTGCTGTACGCCGTCATCCCGCGGGCCGCCGCCGCCGGGCAGTTGCCGACCTGGCTGGCCGATCTCGGCTGCGCGGCCGGGGTCAGCGAGCCGCTCGGAGCGGCCGGGCGGGTGCCGGACGCGGCGGTCGAGGCCGCCTGGGCGCTCAGCATCGCCGAGGCCAACGGACTAGCCGTGGCCCGCTACGGCGACAGCGCGGGCCTGCTGATGCCCCGCACCCCCGCCGAGGCGACCTCGCTCGTCGACCAGGTGCTCGGCCGGCTGATCGAGCACGACCGTGCGCACCACACGCACTACCTCGAGACCGTCCGGGCGATCGTGGCCTCGGACGGCTCCTGGCAGCGCGCGGCAGCGGCACTACACGTGCACAAGCAGACGCTGGGCTACCGGATGCGCCGGATTACCGAGCTAACCGGCCGCGGCTTCACCAGGACGCCGCATCTCGCCGAGTGGTGGTTCGCGCTCCAGGCGCACGATCTGCTCGCCGCCTGCGGCCTGGTGTAGTCGGCTAGCCGCCGGAGGCGGCGCGCTCGCGCTGCAGGTAGCCGGCCGTCATCCCACCGTCGACGAGCAGGGACGTCCCGGTGATGAACGCGGCCTCGTCGCTGGCGTAGAACACTGCCGCGGCAGCGACGTCCCCGGCCGCCCCGATCCGGCCGATCGGCGGGACCGGCCAGTCGCCGGAACCGGCCCGGTCGTCCGCCCCGGGCGGGGCCATGTGCCGCATTCCAGGCCAGATGTCGCCCGGGCAGAGCACGTTGGACCGCACCCCGTCCGGGCCGCCGTCCAGCGCGAGCATCTTACCCAGCATGATCACGGCGGCCTTGCTGACCGAGTACAGACCGGTGGACTGCTCGCCCCAGACGCCGGCGTCCGAGGCGATGTGGATCATGCAGCCCCGGCGGGCGGCCAGGTGCGGATAGGCGTGCCTGGCGTACAGGAAGTAGCCGCGCACATTGATGTCCATGACCTTGTCGTAGTCGGCCAGCGGAGTGTCGATCAGCC
>JAJYTW010000259.1 GCA_021792855.1 Actinomycetes bacterium | reverse complement strand
CAGGCTGAACGCGGGTGCCTGCTGGTCCTCGCTCACGGGTCCTCCTCGCTGGGGCCGGGCAACGAGATGTTACTCCTCAGTAGTATCACGCGCGGACGCGATGCCGCCGGCAGGCACGGCGGCGGTACCTGAAGCCGGGTGGCCTGAAGCCGGGCGGCCTCAAGCCGGGTGGCCCGCCCGGGCGGGCATGTCATGATTCGGTCATCGGGGCCAGCGCCGGCCCGGACCGGCCGCGGCCGCGAGGCCTCACTCCGCCGAGCCAGGGAGTCGCACCGGGATGGACTACGGCAGCTACGAGAACCTGCTGATCGAACGGCGCGCGAACGGCGTGCTGCTGATCACGATGAACCGCCCCGAGGCCTACAACGCCGCGGACGAGCGGATGCACGGCCAGCTTGCCCGGATCTGGACCGACATCGGGCGCGACGACGAGACCAGGGTGGCCGTGATCACCGGCGCCGGGAAGGCGTTCTCGGCCGGCGGTGACCTGGCCATGGTGCAGCGGATGGCCGGGGACTTCGAGCGGACCACGCACATGCTCCAGGAGATGAGCGACCTGGTCTACAACATGACCGATTGCCCGAAGCCAATCGTCTCCGCGATCAACGGCGTCGCGGTGGGAGCCGGCCTGGTGGTCGGGGTGATGGCGGACATCAGCATCTGCGCGACCGAGGCCAGGCTCGGTGACGGTCACGTCCGACTGGGGGCGGCGGCCGGCGATCACGCAGCGATCATCTGGCCACTGCTGTGCGGCATGGCCAAGGCGCGCTACTACCTGCTCACCGGCGAGATGCTGGATGGCGCGGAAGCGGAGCGGATCGGTCTGGTCAGCAAGGCAGTGCCGGGCCCGGAGGTGTTGCCCGAGGCGCTCCGGGTCGCCGACGTGCTCGCGACCGGCGCCCAGCAGGCGATCCGGCTGACCAAGCGGGCGCTGAACGGCTGGCTGCGGGTCGCCGGGCCGATCTTCGACTCCTCGGCCGCCTACGAGATGCTCACCTTCATGGGCCCGGATCTAGTCGAGGGTGCGGCGGCGCTGCGCGAGAAGCGTCCGCCCCGGTTCGGCGGGACCGGCGGGGAAAGCGGAGCAGGCGGGACCGGCGGCGCAGGCTAGTCGAGCGCCGGGCCGCCCGGCCCCTGTCGCGTTAGCGTGGAATGTCGTTAGCGTGGAAAGTTTGGTGCGGTATCCGAATCAAACTATCCACGCTCCGTGCTCTCCGCCGTCCGCGGCAGTCCCGCGAGCCGGCGCCGCCTCATCCGGCGCCCGGCCGCGCGTTACCGCGGAGACTTTGGTGCCGTATCCGCATCAAACTCTCCGTGCTGAGCGGGGTCGTCGCGCTGGTGCTCCTCGACCGGCCCGCGCAGGCTCCGCGACCGGCCCCGGCACCTCGACCGGCCCGCGCGGGCGCGGCGCCCGCCGGATCTGGCCCCGGGCGGCTAGTCGCGCTCGTGCCGGTCCAGGAACGTATAGACGTCCGCCTCGTCCACCCCGGGGAAGCTCCCCGACGGAAGCGCGGACAGCACGTGCGAGTGGGCGCGCGCCGACGGCCAGGCCTGGCCTTCCCAGCGCTCGGCGAGCCTGGCGGGGGGACGGACGCAGCAGGACGGGTCGGGGCAGGTCGAGCGGGTCCGGCGGGTCGTGTCCCGGCCGCGGAACCAGCGCGCGTCGTCGAACGGCACGCCGAGCGTGATCGCGAACCCGCGCTCGCTGCCCGGGTCGACCGAGGCCACGCACCAGTAGGTGCCCGCCGGGGTGTCGGAGTACTGGTAGTACGGGCTGAACCGGTCGGCGACGGTGAAGATCTGCCGCCCGGACCAGTACCGGCACATCCGCTGGCCCTCGATCGCCCCGGTCGGGTCGGTCGGGAAGATGATCCCGTCGTTCTCGTACGCCTTGTAGATCACCCCGCCGGAGTCGTTCTTGACGAAGTGACAGGTCAGATCGAGATGGTGGGTCGCGAGGTTGGTGAACCGGTGCGCCGCCATCTCGTACGACACCGAGAACACGTCGCGCAGGTCCTCCACCGACAGGTTCCGATTCTCCTTGGCACCGCGCAGGAAGCTGACGGCGGCCTGCTCGGGCACCAGCACGGCCGCCGCGAAGTAGTTGGCCTCGACCCGCTGCCTGAGGAACTCGGCGAAGTCGGTCGGGGCACTGTGCCCGAGGATGAAATGACCCAGGGTCTGCAACAGCACCGCCCGCGGCGTGTGCATGCCCAGGGACTCCTGCCGCAGGTAGATCCGGCGGTTGCGCAGGTCGGTCACCGACCGAGCGGACCTGGGCAGGTCCTGGACGTAGCGGACGGCGAAGCCGTGGTGGCTGACCACGGAGAGCAGCATTCCCTGGGACAGCGCCCCGCCGGAGTAGGAAACGGTCGCCAGGGCCTGCTCGGCGGCCCGCTCGATCTCGGCGAAGTAGTTGCCGCGGTCGCGCATCATCGACCGCAGGTCCGCGTTAGACGCCCGGGCCTCCTCGGGCGTGGCGGTCGGCTTGGTGTGCTGCCGGCGCAGTTCCTGGTAGAGGGCGAGGACGTGCTCGATCACGTCGGTCGGCAGCCGCGGGCCCGGTCGCAGGTAGGGCAGCTTAAGCCCGGCATAGATCGGGTCCCGCTGCGCCTCCTCCAGGGCGATCTCCAGTTGCGCCCGGCGGCTCGGGGCCTCTCGCCGGATCAGGTCGTCGGTCTGCACGCCTAGCGCCCCGGCTAGCGCCTCGATCAGCGACAGCTTCGGCTCCCGGCGGCCGTTTTCCAGCAGCGAGAGCACCGAGGGCGCCCGGCCGACCCGCTCGCCAAGCTCGGCGAGAGTCAGTCCTCTGCTGCGCCGGATGTGCCGCAGTCGCTGGCCGAAGAGAATCAGGTCTAGGTCGCTCTTCGGCAAGGTCGGAGATTTTTTCTCGGCGAAAGTCGTCACTTCTTCACTCTACATGAATATTTTAAGAAATTCTGCTAGCTCGCCCTAGCCTCGTGCCCGATCCGCTTCGCAGACTGTGAGTACCACCCGGGGACGGCAATCATCAGGAGGTCCAGTGAACAATCGTCGCCTCGAGGGCACCTCAGGGCAGGGCGCCAGCTTCGACGAGCAGGTCGCCGAATTGCGGCAGAGCTGGGCGGGTGACGCGCGCTGGTCCGGGACCGAGCGCGGCTACACCGCCGCCGACGTGGTCCGGCTGCGCGGGTCCGTGCGCGAGGAATTCACCCTCGCCAGGCTCGGCGCGGAGCGGCTGTGGTCGCTGCTGCACTCCGAGGACTACGTGAACGCGCTCGGCGCGCTGACCGGCAACCAGGCCGTACAGCAGGTCAAGGCCGGTCTCAAGGCCATCTACCTGTCCGGCTGGCAGGTCGCCGCGGACGCGAACCTGGCGGGCCAGACCTACCCGGACCAGAGCCTGTACCCGGCGAACTCGGTCCCGCAGGTTGTCCGCAGGATCAACAACGCGCTGATGCGGGCCGACCAGATCACCTGGTCTGAGTCCCAGAACGAAGGCGCACCGCACTGGATGGCGCCGATCGTGGCGGACGCCGAGGCCGGCTTTGGCGGGGTACTGAACGCGTTTGAGCTGATGAAGTCCATGATCGCGGCCGGCGCGGCTGGCGTGCACTGGGAAGACCAGCTGGCGTCCGAGAAGAAGTGCGGTCACCTGGGCGGCAAGGTGCTGATCCCGACCGGCCAGCACATCAAGACGCTCAACGCCGCGCGGCTCGCCGCGGACGTGTGCGGCGTGCCCTCGCTGGTCATCGCGCGCACTGACGCCCAGGCGGCGACGCTTCTGACCAGCGACATTGACGAGCGCGACCAGCCGTTCGTGACCGGCGAGCGCACCGCCGAGGGCTTCTACCGGGTCCGTAACGGGATCGGCGCGTGCATCTCCCGCGGCCTGTCGTACGCGCCGTACGCGGATCTGCTCTGGATGGAGACGTCCACGCCGGACCTGGCGGTGGCCGCCGAGTTCGCCGACGCGATCCACGCCGTCTACCCGGACCAGATGCTGGCCTACAACTGCTCGCCGTCGTTCAACTGGCGGGCGAACCTGGACGACGCGACCATCGCCAAGTTCCAGCGGGAGCTTGGCGCGATGGGCTACAAGTTCCAGTTCATCACCCTCGCCGGGTTCCACGCGCTGAACCACTCGATGTTCAGCCTGGCCCGCGGCTACGCCGAGGAGGGCATGTCGGCCTACGTGCGGCTGCAGGACGCGGAGTTCGCCGACGAGGCCGAGGGCTACACCGCGACCAGGCACCAGCGCGAGGTCGGCACCGGCTACTTCGACCTGGTCACCTCGGCGATCAGCCCGGACGCCTCGACGACCGCGCTGGCCGGCTCGACCGAGGCGGACCAGTTCGCCTCCGCCCAGCACTGACCGACTGGTCACTAGCCGGCTGGTCCTCAATCGACTGAGCGGCAAGCTGGCTGAACGGCACCGGGCCGCGGAGCTACCCTCGGGTACCCGCGACCCGGTGCCGTTGGCTATTCGGCCAGTCCGAGCGCTTCCTCGACGTCGATGTCGTCGTCCGCGTAGTCAGCCTCGGCGCCGCTCACGCGCCGCCACCGGGACGGCATCAGCAGCGGAACGCACATCGCGGCGCCGGCCAGCGCGAGCGCGCCGCTGTCCAACATCGTGGTGAAGCCCGCCGCGTAGTGGCTGCCGGAGAGCGGCATCAGGCGCAGCGCCGCGCTGCCGCGCGCGACCAGCAGCCCGGACCAGGCAAGCAGCGCCAGGCCGGGCAGGCCGGGGCCGATCGGCGAGACCCGGCGGACGGCGATCAGGATCGACATCAGCAGCCCGGTGCCGACCAATCCGGCCAGCGGCCACGCGGTGGCCAGCCGGGTCAGATCGTGCGCCGTCAGACCGGCCGCCGCGCCATGCGGAATGGTGAACAGCCAGACACCGGCGCCCGCGCCGAAGAACAGCGCCGCGGATAGCCCGAGGGCCAGAACGAATCCAAGCAAGTGCCGCACTCACCCACAACCTTCCGGTCGGAGATCGCTTCGGAGGGTCAGGCTCCCCACGCCCGCCCGGCCCCGAGGCACTGCCGGGCGGGCGGCTGCCGGCATGGCAGCACCCAGGGCCGCGCGCCCGCGCAGGGCCGGGGACGCCTGCCGGGGCGCGGCTCAGCTCTGGTCCACGCTAGCGCCGGAGAGTGCCCCAAATCGGGTCATCAGCGAATCCGATGCCAGCATGACCCGCGCACGGGTTCGGGGCCGGTGCTGGCCCGGCGGTCCGGTCCGGCGAGTGCGGCGACCGGTCGCTGGTCGGCTATCGCAGTGCGGTGCGCAGGGCGACCCTGGCCCGGTTGACCGGCTCTAGTGCCTCGTAGGCCCAGTAGGCGCCGCTCTGGATCAGCCGGAACTTCGCGCCCCTCGCGCCGGGCGGCGGACGGTAGCCGTCCGGCGCGTACCGGATGAAATCCGCGTGCATCCGCTCGAAGAACGCCCTGCGCTCGCGTCGTGGCACCAGCCCAGGGCGGCCGACCGGCCCGAATCCGGTGCCGGTGGTTTGCAGCACCGCCGAGTAGTGCCAGATCGCCCGCTCGAACACGGCGCGCCGGACCCGCGGCGTGACCACCGGGCTGCCGTCCGCCGCGAGCTTGTCGAGGCGGGCGAACACCTCCTGGTAGGCGTCGAACACGGCCAGGTGCGCGGAACTGGTCGTCGCCATGAACGACCCGCCCCGGGATCTGCGGTAGGAGTAGCAGACCCGGTTCAGCGCGG
>JAJYTW010000258.1 GCA_021792855.1 Actinomycetes bacterium | reverse complement strand
ACCGCGTACCTGCCCTGCACATCAACGGCGGGGGGACCGCGACTCGCGAGGAAGCAGAGCGAGAGTCCCTGTCGGCTACCGCCTTCGCGCTGGAAGGGGACCCGCGGGACTACGATCCCTCGTCGGAGGCTGTCACTCTCGACGTCACCGTGGCTCCGGCGGCCTGATACCGCTGTTGGCCTGGCTCGCGCGGGGCGCTCAGCTAGGTCCCGCGTAACTTCAGGAGATGGCGGCAGTCACCAGGTCAATGACCTTCTTCTCGACCTCCGGGGTCCAGGCCTGCAGCGCGTACGACACCGGCCACAGGTCGCCGTCATCGAGATTTGCCGCCTCCTGGAAGCCGAGCGTGGAGTACCGGTACTTGAACTTGCCCGCGTCCTGGAAGAACACGACGACCTTGCCGTCCTCGTTCGCATAGGCCGGCATCCCGTACCAGGTCTTCGGCGACAGCCCCGGGGCCGTCGCGGTGATGGTCACGTGCACGCGCTCGGCGAGTTCCCGGTCCACGGGCGCCATCTTGGCGATCGCGTCCAGAACGTCCTGAAGGCCGTCGGCCTTCTTGGCGCCCTTCTTGCCCTCGGCGCGCAGTTCGGCCGCGCGCTCCTTCATCGCGGCGCGCTCCTCCGCGCTGAATCCGCTGGCGTCGTCTCCGGCATTGCTCGCGGGCATCGCTGATTACCTCTTTCCGCGTTAACGCGACCGGCCTGGCCGGCCTCCTACCGGAAGGCTAGGCCGGCCCGGCCGGCGATGCTTCTCGATTCCTGACCGGGCCGGACCGCTGCTAACCGGGTCTACGCTGGCGCGGTGACGACGGACGTGATCGTGCTGAACGGCGGATCGAGTTCCGGCAAGTCGCGCATCGCCCGGTGCCTGCAGGCGATCCTGCCCGGGTCCTGGCTCACGATCGGCGCCGCCACTCAGCGGCGCTGGCGGCGGGCCCTGGACGGCCTGGCGGTGCTGTGGGTCGGGGTGTGCTGCGACGGTCCCGTCGCGGCGGCCAGGGAAACCGCCCGCGGCGACCGGGTCGGGGGGATGGCCGCGTCGCAGGCGGACCTGGTCCACCACGGAGTTCGTTACGACCTGACCGTGGATACCACCCGCACCGAGACCCTGGCCTGCGCACGGGAAATCGCCGCCCGGCTGGAGTGAGCCGGGCACGGCGGGCGCGGCTGAAAACCAATGGACCGCCACTCCCGGCCAGGCCTACGGTGGGACGCCGCACCGGACCAAGAGCACGCAGGAGGCGTCGATGGGCGAGCCGGAGATCGTCACGACGTCCGACCGCCCTGACCTGGATGACCAGGCCAGGGACGCCCTGCGCGGGGTCTGGCCGGAGTTCATCTTCCACGACCCGATCTCGGCCGGCTACATCGGCCGCGTCAGAGAGTACTTCCCGTCCTACGACATCCTGGTCCTGGACGACGGCAAGGTGGTCGCGGGCGGCTGGGGCGTGCCGGTTCGCTGGGACGGCGAGGTGCACACCCTGCCCGACGGCTACGACGGCTCCCTGGTCAGCGCGGTGACCGGGCACGAGGATTCGGTTCCGGCCGACACGCTGGTCATCATGGCGGCGGCGGTCAGCGCCGGCCGGCAGGGGGCGGGCCTGGCGGGCCGGGTCCTTGCCGCGCTGCGGGAACGGGCCGCGGCGGCCGGCCTGGAGCGCGTGATCGCGCCGGTCCGGCCGGCCCTGAAGAGCCGGTACCCGACGACGCCGATGGCGGACTTCGCGCGCTGGACCCGGGAAGACGGGCTGCACATCGATCCCTGGATCCGCACCCACCAGCGGATGGGCGCGACGACCTCGGCGCCCGCCGCCCGCTCCATGGTCATCACCGGCACCGTGGCGGAATGGGAGAAGTGGGCGGCGATGGCCTTCCCGCAGACTGGCTGGTACGTCGTGCCGGACGCCCTGGACCTCGTCGAGATCGAACGCGAGCTAGATCGCGGCACCTACGCCGAGACCAACCTGTGGATGCGGCACGCCTAGCGCCCGCGTCCCGGCCGCACCAGGACGACGACGATCGCCCCAAGCACCGCGGCCGCCGGGATCACGATCGTGACCGGCGCGAACTGCCCGGCCAGGCCCCACAGCGCGAACCCGACGCCCTGGATGAAGAGCAGTCCGGCCGTCATCGCGGCGAGCGCGCGGTTCCGCAGTCCCGCCGGCGCCGCGTCCAGCAGCAGGCCGTCGATCCCGGCGCCCCAGGCGGTGCCCAGGCCGGCCGCGGCCAGCAGGGCCATTGCCGGGATCAACGCTGGGCTCGCGGCGAGTCCGGCCAGGCAGGCGAAGCTGAACAGCGCGGCGGGCACCATGATCCGCCGCTGTAGCCGGACCGGCAGCAACCGGGCGGTCACGATGTCGGCGAGCACGATCCCGGCCGGCATGCCGATCAGCAGGAACGCCGCCGCGCGGGCAGGCTGGCCGATGTGCACGGCATACGGCGCGGCGAGTGCCTCGGGAGCGACCGCGCAGGCCGGGACCAGCCAGGCGAACAGCAGCACGCGCCGGGTGGCCCGGTGTGCGAGCACGTCCCGGAGTCCGGTCAGCGAGTCGCGGGCCATCGAGCCACGGCCGGCCGCGCGCGGGGCGCGGGACCGCACGCCGAGTCGGAGTAGCAGGGCCGAGGCGGCGAACGACGCCGCGTCGGCGGCCAGTGCGGCGCGCGGGGACAGCACGGCTAGCAGCAGTCCGCCGAGTCCGTAACCGACGATCTGCGCGGACTGCGCGACCATCCGCATCATCGACCGGCCCAGGATGTAGCGGGGGCCCGGCGCCAGGACCTCGGGCAGCAGCGCGGACCGGGCCGACTGGTACACCGGTGCGATCAGGCCGGTGCCGAGCAGCAGGAGCAGCAGGCCGGCCAGCGGTATGCCGGGGATCAGCGTGCAGCCGATCAGCACCCCGCTGGCCAGGTCCCCGGCGACCAGGACCCGGCGGGGGCGCATCCGGTCCGCCGCCGCGCCGAACAGCAGGCCGCCGACCGCGTACGGCAGGAACGACAGCGCCATCACCGAGGCGGCCAGCGCCGGGGACCGCGTTCGCTGGTAGACCAGCACGGTCAGGGCCACGGCGGCGACCACGTTGCCGAGCATCGAGACCACATCCGCAACGAAGATCGCGCGGAACTCCGGCACGCCGAGCACCTCGCGGTAGCCCGCCCGGGTGGCGGACTTCGGCGCGGTCGTGACCCCGGCGGCGGGCGGCCCAGCGGCTGCCGGCCCGGCACCTGACGAGCCGGCGGCCGGCAGGTCGGCGGATGACATGGGATCGAGCCTGGCCGGGGACGTAGCCTGGAGCTAGTGATTCGCTCAGTGCCGAATCATCGAGGAGCGGCCCGTGACTCTCACGCTGGTCTTCGGCCGGGACGACCCGGCCCGGGTCCGGTTCGGGATCTCGCCGCTGTGGGAGACCATGGCGGCGCTCCGGTTGCTGCTCGAACCGCAGCGCCGCCGGTACCACCTGCCCTGGCTGGAGGCGGTGCGGCAGGACCTGGACCGGCTGGACCCGGGGCCGCTGCTCGCGCTGTCGCCGCTCCGGGGCTGGACGCCGGACTTCCTGGCCCCGGCGCCGGCTGGCCCCGGGACCGACGTCGCGGCGCAGCTTGCCCTGGTCCGCGCCACGCCGGTCGCTCAGGTGGCCGGCGAGATCCGGCGCTCGCTGACCGAGCGGCCCGAGCCGGCCCCCGCCGCGGCCTGGCGGCTGCTCGACGACCCGGAAGCGACCCGGTCGCGCCTGGCCGACCTGCTCGAGCAGAGCTGGAACGCGCTGATCGCGCCGCACTGGCCGCGACTGCGTGACCTGCTGCGCGCCGACGTCGCGTACCGCTCGCAGGTGCTGGCCGACTACGGCCTGGAGCGTGTCCTTGATGACCTGCACCCGCAGGCCCGCTGGACCGGGCGGGGGATGGAGATCGCCTGGCCCGGGCAGCGCCGGTACCGGCTCGGCGGGACCGGCCTGCTGCTGATGCCGAGCGTGTTCGCCTGGCCGGGGGTCGCCGTGGTGATCGATCCGCCCGCCCGCCCGGCCCTGGTCTACCCGGCCCGGGGGATCGCCGAGTTGTGGGTGCCCGCTCCGACCGGTCACTCGCAGGCCCTGGCCCGGCTGCTCGGCGGTACCCGGGCGGCGCTGCTTGAGTCGCTGGCCGAGCCGGCCTCCACCCAGACGCTGGCCCGGCGGCACGCCCTGGCGCCGAGCACGGTATCCGCGCACCTGGCGGCGCTCCGCGACGCCCGGCTGATCACCGGCCAGCGGCAACGGCACACGGTGCTGTACCGGCAGACGCCGCTGGGCGCCGCGCTGGCCGGGGAGAGCCCGGCCGGCTGAGGTCGGTGCTGTTGGACTCGGCAGGGATGCGCGAGCCGCGCGGACCGGCGACCATAGTGGATATGTCCGGCAACCGGGATCGGCTGAAGACCACCTTCGACCAGGTGGCGGGCAGTTACCACCAGGCCCGCCCGGAGTATCCGGCCGCCCTTTACGACCGGCTCATCGCGGCGGCGGGCCTGCGGCCGGGTGACCGGTTGCTTGAGGTCGGCTGCGGCACGGGCAAGGCGACCATCCCGCTGGCCCGGCGGGGCTTCCCGATCACCTGCGTCGAGCCCGGTCCGGCCCTCGCCAGGCAGGCCCGCCGCAACCTGGCCGGCCTGGGCCGGGTCCAGGTCGTGACGGACGCGCTCGAGACCTGGCGGCCGCCCGCGGAGACGACCTTCGACTTGGTGTTCGCCGCCACGTCCTGGCACTGGGTCGATCCCGCCGTGCGGTATCAGCGGGCCTGGGCCGCGCTCCGGCCGTCCGGCCACCTCGCGTTCTGGTCGGCGTTTCACGTCGTTCCCGAGGACGGCGATCCGTTCTTCGCCGAGCTTCAGGACGTCTACGACGAGATCGGCGCGGGCCTGCCGGCCGGCACCCGGCTGCCACGCCCCGGTGAACTTCCCGACCTGCGGGACGAGATCACCGGCTCCGGGTTGTTCGGTGCGGCCCGGATCTGGCACTTCGACTGGGAGGTCAGCTATCCGGCGGAGGACTACATCCGGCTGCTGGACACGTTCTCCGGTCACATCGTGATGGCGGCATGGCAGCTGGACCGACTGTACGGCGAGATCCGGCGCCGCCTGGCCCGGCGGCCCGGCGGACTGCTGCGCCGGCACTGGGGCGCCGCCCTGCACGTCGCAGTGCGCCTGGACGACCCGGCGCACGGACCGGGGTGAGCCGGCCCGGCGCCGCGAGCTAGCTGGGCGGGTCGGTCGGGCCAGGCAGCCCCGGTTGCGATCGGGCCGGAATCCAATGGCCCGGCGGGAACGGAGGTGGCAGGCTGCCCGGCATGGCTAGCTCCGATCAGAAGGCCGATCTCCGCCGCTACCTTCAGCAGGCCCGCGACGCGGTGCTGTGGAAACTCGACGGCGTGTCCGAGTACGACGTCCGCCGGCCCCTGGTCCCGACCGGGACGAATCTGCTCGGCCTGGTCAAGCACCTGGCCCTGGTGGAGTTCGGGTACTTCGGGGACACCTTCGGCCGCCCGTACACCGGCCCGACGGCGTGGGACGATGACGAGCCGAACTCCGACATGTACACCAGGCCGGATGAGACGCGCGACTTGATCACCGGTCTGTACCGCCAGGCGTGGGCGCACGCCGACGCCACGATCGACGACCTCGGCCTGGACGCGCTCGGCCGGGTCCCGTGGTGGCCGGCCGGCCGCGCCGAGGTGACCTTGCACCGGGT
>JAJYTW010000257.1 GCA_021792855.1 Actinomycetes bacterium | reverse complement strand
ACCCGGAGTCCTAGTCCCTGGGCGGCACTCGGCCGGCCCGCGGCAGCGCCCGGCCGGTGCCGGCTTAGGCCGGCCTTCGGTAGATTGCGGCTATGAACCAGCCACTGACCCTGATGGCCGTGCACGCCCACCCCGACGACGAATCGTCGAGCACCGGGGGCGTCCTGGCCAGGTACTCCGATGAGGGCGTCCGGACGATCGTGGTGACCTGCACCAACGGCGAGTTCGGGGACGGCCCGGCCGGAGTGAAGCCCGGCGAGGACGGGCACGACACCGCCGACGTCGCGCAGACCAGGCTGGCCGAGCTTCGCGAGGCCTGCAAGCACCTCGGGGTGACCGAGCTTGAACTGCTCGGCTACCACGACTCAGGGATGCCCGAGTGGGAGTACCGGAACCGGCCGGACGCGTTCTGCAACATTCCGGTCGACGAGGTCGCCGGCCGGATCGGCGCGCTGATCGACCGGTACCAGCCGCAGGTGGTGGTGACCTACGACCCGGACGGCGCGTACCAGCACCCCGACCACGTGCAGGCCAGTCGGGCGGCGATCGCCGCGGTCGAGCGGTCATCGCTCCCGGCCAAGCTCTACCTCACCGCCATGCGGCGCAGCGACTGGCAGCGGATTGGCGAGGCGCTGCGCGCGGCCGGGGAGGAGATCGGCGACTGGGAACTGACCGAGGAAGAGGAGCGGCAGTCCCGGGCCAGCGAGGCGCGGATCACCACGACGGTAGACATCGGCGCGGTGCTCGAGCGGAAGCGAGCCGCGTTGCTGGCGCACGGCAGTCAGATCAGCGAATCCTGGTTCAGCAAGATCCCGGCCGAGGTGGCCGCTTCGGTGTTCGGCGTCGAGCACTTCATCCGGGCCAGGGACACCACCGGGGCGTCAGTCCCGGAGACCGACCTGTTCGCTGGCCTGCGCTAGGTCATCCCCGGCCTGGCCCGCCGGGCGGGCGCTCCGCAGTCGCACCAGTGCCGCGATCGCGAGTGCGCCGGCCGGCGGCAGGGTGATCAGCGCGGGTAGCTGGTAGCGCCAGGAGAACTGGAACGCGTCCGAGGCGAGCAGCAGGATCGCGCCGGAGCCGAAGAACGCCAGGCAGTCGGTCGCGATCCGGCGGGCGTCCGGCCGGATCCGCCAGATCAGCGCGAGCACCGAGCCGATCAGGCCGGCTAGCGCGAACAGCGCCATCAGCAGCCCGGGGGTGTAGCCGCCGCCAAGCTGATAGGACCGCAGGAACGCGGCCAGCGGCGTGCTCACCTGCGCGGTCCCGCCGTAGGACGGGGTAAGCCGCTGCCGGACCAGCGTGCCGCCGGACGCCTGCGGATAGACGGAGAGCACGATCGTCCCGGCCGGGGTCACCCGCACCCAGCCCGGGTAGACCGCGAAGCCGCGCTGGAACTGCCAGCGCGAGATCGGCGTCCCGCCCTGGCTCGAGGTTCTGGTGAGCGCGAAGAGATTGGCGGCGTCCCTGGCCACGGCGGCGATCACCCGGCCAGGCTGCTGGGTCGCGACCTGCTGGTTGAAGCTGGCGATGACCGCGAACCGGTTCATCCCGGGCGGCGCGACGAATGTCTTCAGCGGAGATGCCCGGTCGTGGTCGAGCCAGTCGATGCCGTAGGCCCGCTGCCTGGCGGTCGGGCAGAGCGCCCGCTCATACGCCGGAATGCGCAGCGTGGCGCAGTCCGCGGCACTGGCCATCCGGCCGTAGGTGGATAGCTGCGGGGTCGCCGATGCCAGCCAGTAGTGCCCGGTGAGCAGGCCGGATCCGGCCATGTACCCGATGACCGGCACCGCGAACGCGGCGGTGAACCCGGCCGACCTGACCAGCATGGCGCGCCATCCGCCGCCCCGGGCGACCAGGTAGAGCAATCCCGGCAGCAGCAGGATCTCGCCGATCTGGCGTACCGTCGCCGACAGGCCGAGCAGCAGACCGGCGATGATCACCGCGCGCAGTGCGGGGACGAGCCTGCCACCCGGTCGCACCGTGAGCAGCACCGCGATCCCGGCGAGGATCAGTGCCTCGAACCAGACATCCGGCATGATCGTCTGCTCGATCTGCACCTGGTAGGCGTCCAGCAGGATCGGCGCCGCGGCAAGCGCGGCCAGCCAGCGCCAGGTGCCCCGCCGGATCAGCAGGAGATAGATCGTTATCGCCATGGCAAGGCCAAGCAGGTGCTGGACTGCCGTGACGACCTCGAGATTGCCGACCGCGAGGATCGCCTTCAGCGGCACCTCGTATCCCACCGGGTCGGCGCCCGGGAAGGAGTTGTAGAGGTACTTCATCGTGTCGATGTAGAAGATCGCCGGCCGGTAGGCGACCTCGGCGAGCACCCGCAGCACGAGTCCCGCGGTGAACACGATCGCGAACAGCCAGTGCGCGCGCACGGCGGTCACAGCCCGGCGGGGCAGGCCCGAAGCAGCCGGCGCGCCCGTGGCCGGGTCTGACTCGAAGGTGGCCTGGCCGGGCACGCTGGTCACTGCGCGGGAGTGGCCAGCTCTTCCGGGGCCCGTCCGGAGACCCCGTCAGCCGACGCCGCGCCCCGCGACCTGCGGATCATGCTCACCAGCATCGCGATCCCGATCGCCCCGGCCGGCGGTAGCGTCACCAGCGCCGGGATCTGGTAGCGCCAGGAGAACTCGAAGAAGTCGGACGCGCCGAGCACCGCCACGCCGGTCACGAAGAATGTCAGGCAGGCGAGGCCCCACTGGTGGACGTGCGGGGCCAGCCTGCGCCGGAAGAACGCCAGGACCGAGCCGATCAGCCCGACGATCAGGAACAGCAGCAGCAGCGGACCCGGCGTGTAGCCGCCGTTCAGCTGATAGGACCGCAGGAAGTGGGCCAGCGACGGGATGACCGTCGGCTTGCCGCCGTAGGCCGGGTTCAGCAGGGTCAGCCTGGTCGACTTGGGGAACTGCAAGTAGATTCCGCTCGGCAGGACGTGGATGTACTGCAGGTAGGACGGGAAGTTGCCCTGGAACTGCCAGCGCCAGATCGGCGTGTCGCCCGGGCTGGTATACCTGGCTATCGCGAACAGTTTGACCGAGTCCCGCAGCACGGCCGAGATCACCCGCTGCGGCTGCTGAAGCTCGACCGCCCGGTTGAACTTGGCCGTGAGCGCGTTGGCCTGGCTGGCCATGCTCGGCGGCAGCGTGGAGGCGTAGGTCCGGTACGGCCCGGCCGCGTTGTGCTCCAGCCAGTCCGCGCCCTTGGCCTGCATGGCCTTGCTCGGGCACAGCGGCCGCTCGATCGCCGGTATCCGCAGCGTGGCGCAGTCGACGACGGCGGCCATCCGCCCGTAGGTGAGGCTCGCCGACGAGCGCGAGAACCAGAAGTGGCCGGTCAGTTCCAGCGACCCGCCCAGATACAGCAGCAGCGCGAGCACGAACGCGCTGCCCACCGCGAGCACGTTCTTGCCGACCTTGCGCCAGCCGCCGCCGATCGCGATCGCCAGGACCACCACCGGGACGAGGAAGACCTCGCCGACCTGCCGGACGCCCGCCGATGCGCCAAGGATGAAGGCGCCGGCGGCCAGCATCCCGGTCGTCGGGTTCGGCCGCCAGAGCAGCACGGCCAGGCCGGCCACGATGATTGCCTCGAACCAGATGTCGGGCATGATCATTGCCTCGACCTGAAGCTGATAGGCGTCGAAGAGCACCGGCGCCATCGCGAGGGCGCCCAGCCAGCGCGACACCCCCCGGCGGACCAGCACCAGGTAGATCGTGATCGCGATGCCGATCCCGAGCAGGTGCTGGATCAGCGCGACTGTCTCGAGATTGCCGAACGACAGGATCAGCTTCAGCGGGATCTTGTAGCCAACCGGATCCGAGCCCGGCCAGGTGCCGTACAGGTACTTCAGGGTGTCGATGTAGATGATCGCCGGCCGGTAGGCCAGTTCGGTGATTACCCGCATCACCACGCCGCCGGCGATCAGCAGGACCGCGAGCCAGTGCGTCCGAGCCACCCGGCCGCTGGCCTCCAGCCAGGCCGCCGGGCCGGTGCGCCGCGCGACGGCCACCTGGCCGCCGGAGCCGTGTGCCGCCGCCCCATTCTGGCTGGCAGCACCGTTCTGGGCCGCGGTGCCGTTGCGGGCCGCGGTGCCGTTCTGGCTTCCGGCCAGGTCGAGCTTGGCGGTGTTCCCCACAGGCTGGCCGCCGGCCTCATCCTGGGGATCCCGGCGGCCCGCGGGGATGCCGGAATCCGGATGTGCGTCAGCGGCAGAGGCGCCTGCGGCAGAGGCGCCGGCCGCTGCCGCTCCGGATGCTGACGGAGGCATTCGCATTTTTCGGTCGTCCCGATCGTGACTGGCTGCGCTTGGCGATCAGCCGCGGCCTGGTAGCTAGTGGAATGGCCGAATATGACGCCTGTCATCCGGCCATGCTCACCATGGCAGCTGCCCGGAGAAGACAGGCCCAGACTCGAGCCACGGGAACCTAGTGTGCTGTCCCGCCGAGCCTACCGGACCACGACAGCAATGGTTGCTACAGTAGCCAGTCGTTCCCCGCCTCTGGTGCTGCTGCCGGTACAGATTCATCAAAATGTCAGCAGCCGGACCTAGCCTGGGCAGGTGGTGATGAGCGGGAGGCTGACCTGGCGGCAGTTAGCTGACCTGGTCGCGCTCCAGGTGCCGGAGCTTAACGGGCCGCGGCCGGACCTGCCGGAATCGTGCGCGGTCTGCCGAGGTCCGGCGCCTCCGGGCAGTTGGCGCTGCTATCCATGTGACCTGCATCACCAGGTCGCCCAGGGAACGCTGGCCGATCTGGTCGTGCCGATCGCGTTCGCGGTCAAGGGCGGACCGCACGCCAGCCGGCTGTGGCAGTACAAGTCCGCCCGGATCGCCGGCGGTGATCGCGATGTGCCGGGGCCTGGTTCCTGCTCCGGGCCTGGTTCCTGCTCCGGGCCTGGTTCCTGCTCCGGGCCTGGTTCCTGCTCCGGGCCTGGTGCGGACGTCCGGGCACAGGCCGCCTCCCGGTTGCTGGCCCTGCTGACGGTTTTCATCCGCGACCACGGCCGCTGCTTGTGGCTGGCGTCCGGCGTGGGCCGGCCCAGTCATGTCGCCGTCGTGCCGTCGGCACGCACCAGGCCCGGCCCGCATCCACTGGCCAGCCTGCTCGCGCCGTACCTCACGCTGCCCTGGGCGGGCCTGACCGCACGGCCCGGCCAGCATCCGGTCCGTGAGCTTGACCCGGACCGATTCCTGGCGGCGCCGGTGCCCGGCGCCCGGGTGCTGCTGATCGACGACACCTGGACCACCGGGGCCACCGCCCAGTCCGCCGCGATGTCGCTACGCCGGGCGGGAGCCAGGTCGGTGGTGACCGTGGTGCTCGGCAGGCACGTCGGGCCCGGTTCGGCCGGTGCCGGGGGTCTGCTGGGCGCGCGCGACCCGACCCGGCCGGCACCATTCCTTGCCCCGTTCCTGACGGCGGCCTGCGCCGTGCATCCGGGCCGCGCCGCGGCGCGCGGACCGTAGGCTAAGGGCGTGGCGAGCGAGCAGACGAAGGCCCGGACAAGGACGAGCGCGGCAGGTGTGAGCGACCTGGAAGCGCCGCCGGTCTCGCGCAAAAGGGCGGCCGCGCCGGCAGCTCCGGTCTCGGGCACCGCGCCGGTCTCGCACACGGCGCTGGTCCGGCGGGCCAGGCGGATCAACCGCGAGCTTGCCGGGATCTACCCCGACGCACACTGCGAGCTTGATTTCCGGTCCCCGCTGGAACTGCTCGTCGCGACTATCTTGT
>JAJYTW010000256.1 GCA_021792855.1 Actinomycetes bacterium | reverse complement strand
ACCTTCACGCTATGTACCCAGCGTGAGCAGCCTTCAGGGGCAGAGGTCCCCGGGGTCGCGGGACGAACCGGGGGAATCGGGCCGGCCGGACGTCAGCGCGGGCCGGCCCGGCGTCAGAGCGCGTCCCGGCCGTGCGGTTCGTCCCAGTCCGGGTACGGGCCTACCGGCACGATCCTGGTGGGGTTGATGTTTCCCTGGGTCACGTAGTAGTGCCGCTTGATGTGGTCGAAGTTCGTGGTCGACCGGAAGGCCGGGATCGAGTACAGGTCGCGAGCGTAGGCCCACAGGTTCGGGTAGTCGGCCAGCCTCCGGACGCTGGCCTTGAAGTGCGAGTAGTAGACCACGTCGAACCTGGCCAGGGTGACCCAGAGCCGGACGTCGGCCTCGGTCAGGTCCGGCCCGAGCAGGTACCGCCGGCCGGCCAGTCGCTGCTCAAGCTCGTCGAGCACCCGGAACAACTCGGTGACCGCCTCGGTGTAGGCCTGCTGCGAGCGCGCGAAGCCGCACCGGTAGACGCCGTTGTTCACGCTGGCGTAGACGACCTCGTTCAGGGCGTCGATCTCCGGCCGCAGTTCCTCCGGGTAGAGCCGGACCGCTGGATCGGCGAAGGCTCCGAACTGCGTGTCCAGGTCGATCGTGATGTCCGGGAAGTTGTTGCTCACGATCGCCCCGGTCTGCTTGTCCCACAGCACCGGCACCGAGACGTGCCCGTCGTAGCCTGGCTCGCTCGCCTCGTAGGCCTCGCTCAGGAACGCGAACCCGTTCACCGGGTCCAGTCCGTGCCCGTCGCCCGCGCGGAACGCCCAGCCCCGGCCGTCCCGGATCGGGTCGACCGCTGACAGCGAGATGACGTCCTGCAGACCGAGCAGTGACCGGACGATCGCCGTGCGCTGGGCCCACGGGCAGGCCCAGGAGATGTAGAGGTGATAGCGGCCGGCCACCGCCGGGTACCCGCTCGACCCGTCCGCGGTGATCCGGCCTCGGAACGGGTACGGCGCCCGGACGAATGACGCCGACGGCGTGCCGCCCGCCTGCTGCCCGTCGGACGCCTGCTGCCCGTCGGCCGGCTTGCGCCGGTAGGCCCCGTAGTCGCCGTAGGCGTCGAAGTCCACCGGACTGGCCCCGCCGGTCAGGTCCGCTCGATCCGAGGTCGTAGTCACCGCTGCCCTCCCGCCGCGCTGTGGTGCTGCCTCTTAAGAGTGCATCACGCTCGGGGGAATGGCATGCCCCGGGTTCCCGGCGGACTGGGTTCCCGGCGGACCGGACTCCCGGCCGGCCACCGGAGCTTTCCGCTAGTGCGCCGGTTCCTGGTCCTGGTCGGCAACGAGGCGGTGGCCGCCGGCCTGGTACCGCTCGATGGCGGCCCGGTCCGGCTCGGTGGGCGGCGGACCGAGGCCGCGCGGCCACAGCCGCCAGGCCCGCACGGTGCAGATCTCGACGGCGTACAGGGTCAGCCTGGCCTGCAGGAACAGCCAGGCAAGCAGGCCGAGCACCACGCCGAAGACGCCGTACAGCGCGGAACTGCGCGCCATCAGGTGGGACACGATGTAGCTGCCGAGCAGCAGCAGGGTCTGCCAGCTCACCGCGGCCAGGATCGCTCCCAGCCGCAGGTCCCGCCAGCGCACGTCGGAGGCAGTGGCGAGCCGGAACGCCAGCAGGAACAGGACGATGTTCAGCGCCAGCGACGCCGCCACCGTGCCGAAATAGCCGCCGAAGCCGGTCAGCAGGTGGCCGAGTCCACCGGCGATCCCGGACAGCACGGTCACCAGGATCTGCCCGATCCCGACGACCAGGATGAAGGCGAAACTGCGGAGCAGCGACCACGGAAAGGCCGGCCGCCGATCGAACGGGACGGCCCAGATGGTGTTGAAAGCGTTCGCCACCGCGTTTGCCATGCCACGGGCGCCGAGTAGTGCCACGACCAGGCCGATCACCAGTGCGACCCCGGTCTGGTGCAGGCCCGTGATGCTGGTGCTGAGCTGCGAGCCGATCACCGGGAAGGCGTGCAGGGCCGCCTGCAGGACCCGGTGCTTCAGGGCCGGGTCGCTCTGCAGCACGAGGTTCAGTACGGTCACCAGCACGAGCAGCAGGGGGAAGATCGCGATGAAGGTGAAATATGCGATCAGGGCGGCGAGATTGCCGGCCTGATCGTCGTTGAACTTCTTCCAGACCGCGACCGGGAACGCCAGCGCGGCCCGCTCGCGCTGTGCCCGGTCGAGCGCGCGGAACAGCCGCTGAAGGGTCGCCATCACAGCACGAGCATGCCAAGTCACTCCCGGGCCACGCCAGCCAGGTAGCGGAGCCGGCCAGAAATTTAGTTAGCGAGGGAAATAAGTTTGGCGCGATGATCGTTCAGACATCGTCCCGTAGTGTTCTTCCCCAGTAAGGCATGGCTACGTTGGCTACCACGGATCCAGCACGCGGCGCCCGCGGCGGCGCCGACCCCGCACTCCCGACGGACCCCGACGGCACCCCCAGGCGCGGTCTCCGCGGCGCGCACTATAAGTGGGTCGCGCTGTCGAACACCACCCTCGGCATGCTCGCGGCGACGGTCAACGCGTCGATCGTGATCATCTCGCTGCCGGCCATCTTCCGCGGCATCAACCTGAATCCGCTCACCCCGGGGAACGTCAGCTACCTGCTCTGGATGCTGATGGGGTACCTGGTCGTCTCCGCCGTCCTGGTCGTGACCCTCGGCCGCCTCGGCGACATCTACGGCCGGGTCCGGATGTACAACCTGGGCTTCGCGATCTTCAGCCTGGGCGCCCTCGCGCTGCCGTTCGACCCGGCCAGTGGCGGCGCCGGCGCCATGTGGCTGATCGGCTGGCGGGTGCTCCAGGCGGTCGGCGGCGCCATGCTGATGGCGAACTCGCCCGCCATCCTGACCGACGCGTTCCCGCACAACCAGCGCGGCATGGCCATGGGCATCAACCAGGTCGCCGGCATCTCCGGCCAGTTCATCGGCCTGATCCTGGGCGGCGTGCTGGCCGCCGTGGACTGGCGCCTGGTGTTCATCGTCTCGGTGCCGATCGGCATCGGCGGCACCATCTGGTCCTACCTGAGCCTGCGCGAGGTCGGCGTCCGGACCCCGGCCAGGATCGACTGGCTCGGCAACGTCACCTTCGCGCTTGGCCTGATCGGCCTGCTTACCGGCATCACCTATGGCATCCAGCCTTACGGCGGAAGCTCGATGGGCTGGACCAGCCCGCTCGTGCTCACCGGCCTGATCGGCGGCGCCGCCCTGCTGGCCGTGTTCGCCCTGATCGAACTGCGGGTGAAGGCCCCGATGTTCGACCTGCGACTGCTCAAGATCCGCTCGTTCTCGACCGGCGCCGGGGCCGCGCTGCTGGCCTCGATCTCCCGGGGCGGCATGCAGTTCATGCTGATCATCTGGCTCCAGGGGATCTGGCTGCTGCTGCACGGCTACGCCTTCGTGGTGACCCCGCTGTGGTCGGGCATCTATCTGCTTCCGCTGACCGCCGGGTTCCTGGTGGCCGGCCCGCTGTCCGGCTACCTGTCGGACCGGTACGGCGCGAAGTACTTCGCCTCCGGCGGTCTGCTGCTCGCGGCCGCGTCCTTCGGCGGACTGCTGCTGATCCCGGCCGACTTCAACTACCTCGCCTTCGCCGCGCTGATCTTCATCTCCGGGGCCGGCATGGGGCTGTTCTCCGCGCCCAACGCCGCGGCCGTGATGAACAGCGTCCCGGCCAAGCAGCGCGGCGCCGCCGCCGGCATGCTCGCGACGTTCACCAATTCCGGGTTCGTGCTGTCGATCGGGATCTTCTTCTCGCTGATGATCGCGGGCCTGGCCTCGACCCTGCCGAGCGCCCTGCACCGCGGGCTGACCAGCCAGGGCGTGCCGGCGCCGGTCGCGCACCAGATCGCCCAGCTACCGCCGGTCGGCAGCCTGTTCGCGGCCTTCCTCGGCTACAACCCGGTCAAGGAACTGCTCACGCCGACCGGCGTGCTGAGCCACCTGCCGGCGCACAACGTGTCGGTGCTGACCGGCCGGACGTTCTTCGCCCAGCTGATCTCCCAGCCGTTCCACCACGGCCTGGTCATCGTGTTCACGATGGCGATGACGGTGCTGGTGATCGCGGCGATCGGCGCGCTGCGGCACAGCGGCCAGGACGCGGTCGCCGAGCGGGCCGCCGTGGCAGCCGGGGACCCGGGCCACGTGGCGGAGCCGGCCACCGTCGGCGCGGGCGAGCCGGCCATCGCGGGCGAGCCGGTCGAGGCCCTCGAGACCTGATCAGCAGGCCGGCAGGGCCGTCGCCAGCGGCCTAGCGCGGCCGATTCTCAGAGCGCGGTTGATTCTCAGTAGCCAGTGCCGAGAATCAGCCGCGCTCTGACTTTCAAGCATGATCTTGCTGGCTACTGTTCTGTCCGACTGAGGCGCCGCGGCGCCGCCCTAGACCGCGCGTCCGGGCTAGCCGCCGAGGTAGGCCAGGGCCGTGCGGGTGAGAATCTCGCAGAGCCGGGCCAGGTCGCTGATCGAGGCCCACTCCTCCGGCGCGTGGAACCGGCCGCCCGCCGAGCCCAGCAGCACGGTCGGGATCCCGGCGCGCTGCAGGATCGCCGCGCCGGTCCACCCGGTCGCCCCGGTGATGGTCGGCTCCCGGCCGAGCACGGCCGCGATCGCGCCAGCCGCCGCGTCCTGAAGCGCCTGATGCCCGCTGGCGACGAACGGCTCCCGGTCCAGGCGCACCACCACCTGGCCGTCGAAGCCGGGTTCGCTCTGCGCGACCTCGGCGAAGATCTCCTCGATCTCGGCGATCCGGTCGGCCAGGCGCTCGCCGGGCTGGATCCCGACCTCCAGGCCCACCCGGGCGAGATCGGGATAGCTGGAGTAGTCGGTGCCACCGCTGACCATCCCGGTGTGGCAGACGGTCCGGCCGTTGTTCAGCGAAGGAAAACGGTGGAAGACGGAGCGGTCCAGCCGGTGGATCCGGGTGATCACCTCGGCCAGGTGCACGATCGCGTCCACGCCGTCGTCGGCTGCCGAGCCATGCGCCGGGATGCCCCGCGTGACCACGTCGAGCCAGCCGAACCCCTGGTGCTCCACCACGATCTCGTCGGTCCGCTGCGGCTCGACCACGATCGCCGCGTCGATGCCGCCGCGCTCGGCCAGTGCCGTCGTCCCGGCCGCGATGCCCTCCTCATCGGCCACGCACGCGACCAGCAGGTCACCACGCGGCCGGACGCCGGATCGCGCCAGTGCCAGCAGCGTCAGCATCGCGGCCGCGCACCCGGCTTTCCCGTCGGCTGCCCCGAGGCCGTACAGGTGGTCGCCCACTATCCGGGGTGTCAACGCGTCCCGCGACCACCCTCGGTAGCCGACGGTGTCGGTGTGCGCCCGCAGGCACAGGGTCGGCCCGCCGCCGGTGCCGCGCAGCGTGGCCAGCACGTTCGGCCGGCCAGGCTCGGTGTCGGCGAGTTCCACCTCGGCACCGGCGTCGGCCAGCCAGCCGGCGATGAAGGCGGCGATCGCGGCCTCGCCGCCCCCTCTCGGCTCGTATCGGGGCGCGACCGAGTCGATCCGCACCAGGTCGCCCAGCAGGTCGGTGACCTGCCTGGTGACTACCGGCATGGCAACTCCCTGGACGGACCCGCGGGCCCCCTGGTCGCGACGGTCCGCACGGAACGGCAGCGGTTACGGAGCGTCCTTCAATGCATACACAGTATGACTACAGGGATGCGCCGTGCCCGGGAATTGGCCGCCGGGTTACCCCAGGTCGACTTCCCTGGCCAT
>JAJYTW010000025.1 GCA_021792855.1 Actinomycetes bacterium | reverse complement strand
CTGGCCGACACGGTCCTGCTGGCTGCCGACGGTGCCGCGGATCCGGCTCAGCGCCTGCCCGGTCAGCCGCGCGCGGTGCTCGTGCAGGTCGGCCGCTACCAGCACAATCCCCCGCTCGGCGGCCAGGCCGCCGAGCAGGCGGGCCTTGCCGCCCGGGCCCGCGCACAGGTCCAGCCAGGCGCGCTCGTCGCCCGCGACCGGCACCCTGGACAATGCGAGCACGGCAAGCTGGCTGGCCTCGTCCTGAACGCCGGCCCGGCGCTCCGCGACCGGCGCGAGCCTGCCCGGATCACCATGCGGAAGGTAGGCGCCGAACGGCGACCAGCGCGCTTCCTGCGCACCCGCGCCGGCCAGTTCGGACGGCGTCGCCAGGCCGGGCACCGCGGCCAGCGTGACCACCGGGCGCTCCCCGTTCGCGGCCAGCGCGGCCTCGGTCTCGGCCAGCGCAGCGCCGCTCTCGGCCAGCCGAGGATCCGCCGGATCCTCGCCGAGCGCGTCGGCGATCGCCGCCACGATCCATCGCGGATGGCTGTACCGGATCGCCAGGTGGCCAACGGGATCCGCGCTCCGCGCCGGCGCGACGATCTCCAGCCACCCGGCCAGGTCGCGCTGCGCGATCCGGCGGAGCACGGCGTTAACGAAACCGGACGGCCGACGCCCGACGACATCTATCGCCAGGTCCACCGAGGTCGCCACCGCGGCG
Source organism: Actinomycetes bacterium (assembly GCA_021792855.1). Lineage (GTDB taxonomy): Bacteria > Actinomycetota > Actinomycetes > Streptosporangiales > Streptosporangiaceae > Chersky-822. The sequence goes on along the minus strand of JAJYTW010000025.1, from coordinate 32,145 downwards.
TGCGGCTTGGTCCGCATGCCGACTAGCTGGTGTGTGCCGATCCGCAGCACGTCCCGCACGGGCGGGTCGATCCGGTCCACGTCCCGGTCGGCGCAGACCCCGATGATCGCGTCGTAGCAGGACAGGCCGCGGAGCGTGCCGTAGACCAGTTCGGTGGCTAGCGCCGCGTCCTGGTCGGTCAGCCGATCCTCGGCGAGCCGGGCGGACAGCATCAGGTTCGCGTAGGCATCGCGGCTGGTGACCGCGCTCAGCACGTCGTAGGCGGCCCGACGGGCCGGATCGGCGCCGTGGCGACGGGGTGCGGGCCGGCCGGTTCCGCCCGGCCGGCTGCGGCCGGACTGGTTGCGGCCGGACTGGCTGCCTTCCTGACGGGCACCGCGCTGGCTGGCACCGCGCTGGCTGGCACCGCGCTGGCTGGGGCCACGCCGGCCCTGGCTCGATGGCCCGCTCATCTCAGCCGAACACCAGCGGACGGTCCTCTGCGCGCAGCCCGCGGGTCCACTCGTCGGCCCGCATCCGGCGCTTGCCCTCGGCCTGGACCTCGCCGAGCAGCACCGGCGCGGTCGCGGTGCCGGCCAGCACCCGCGAGCCGGCGGCGAGCAACTCGCCAGGGCGAAGGCCGTCGCCGGGCGCACCGGGCGCCGGGCGGTCGAGGCGGGTCACCGGGCCGAGCTTGACGCTGGCCCCGTTCAGCCTGGTCCACGCGCCCGGCGCGGGCGTGCAGGCCCGGATCAGCCGGTCGACCGCGACGGCCGGGACGTGCCAGTTCACTTCGGCATCGGACCGGCTCAGCTTCGGGGCCAGGCTGACCCCGTCACCAGGCTGCGGCCGCGCCTCAAGCTGCCCGGCCTCGATCCCGTCCAGGGTGGCGACCAGCAGTTCGGCGCCGGCGATCGCCAGCCGGCCGAGCAGGTCACCGGCCGTGTCGGTGTCCTTGATCTGCTCGGTGAGCACGCCGTACACCGGGCCGGCGTCCAGTTCGGGAACCAGCCGGAACGTGGTCGCGCCGGTGATCTCGTCGCCGTGCATGATCGCGTGCTGCACCGGAGCGGCGCCGCGCCAGGCTGGCAGCACCGAGAAGTGCAGGTTCACCCAGCCGTGCGGCGGGATGTCCAGCGCCGCTCGGGGAATCAGCGCCCCGTAGGCGGTCACCGGGCAGCAGTCCGGCGCGATCTCCGCCAGCCTGGCCAGGAACTCGGGCTCGGATGGCCGGGCAGGCTGGAGCACCTCGACCCCGGCCTGCCGGGCGCGCACCGCGACCGGGCTCGCCGTCAGCCGCCGGCCGCGGCCCGCCGGCGCGTCCGGCCTGGTCACCACCGCCGCGACGGTGTGCCGCGAGCCGAGCAGCGCGTCCAGCGACGGGACCGCGGCCTCCGGCGTGCCGGCGAAGACCAGGCGCATCGGCTACAGCGCCTTGCCGTTGGTCAGGTGCGGGGAGATCTTCACCGCCGGGGCCTGCTCGCCCCACCACTCGGCCTCGCGGATCTCCCGCATGGCGAGTTTGCGCTGCTCGGGATCGAGGCGGTCGATGAACAGCACGCCGTCCAGGTGGTCGGTCTCGTGCTGCACGCACCGGGCAAGCAGGCCGCTGCCCTCGACGGTGACCGGCTCGCCGTACATGTCGAACCCCTTCGCGACCACCCCATAGGCCCGCTTGGTCGGGTAGGTCAAGCCGGGGAAGGACAGGCAGCCCTCGTCGTCGGTCTCCTCGTCGGAGGACAGGTCAAGATCGGGGTTGATCAGGTGCCCGAGCACGTCATCCACGTAATAGGTGAACACCCGCAACCCGACGCCGATCTGCGGGGCGGCCAGGCCGACGCCGGGCGCCTCCTGCATGGTGTCGGTCAGGTCGGCGACGAGCTTGCGCAATTCGACGTCGAAGTCCGTGACCGGCTCGGCGGGGGTGCGCAGCACCGGATCTCCGAACAGGCGAATCGGCTTGATACTCACCGGCGCTCCTCCACGCGGTACTGCGACTGGGCTGCGTAACGGGATCGCGGGGCTGACCCTGGCGGCGACGCGTCACGTTCGGGCGGCCGCCGATCGAGACGATCGTGGCCGCGGCTGATCTAGTCTACGGACTTCACCGGGCAGCCGCCGACCGCGCCGACGTGCCGTCCGGGCAGCCGACCTCAGTTTCCGGCAGCAGCCGGCGACCTGGCCTTGAACGCTGCCTTGCGCGCGGCCCGGGACACGGCCGGGTCCGGATGGTGGTCGCTCAGCGCGGTAAGCAGGTCGGTCACGCCTGGGTGATCGACCTGCCAGAGCCCGGCGACGATCTCGGCCTGGTCCTCCGGCGGCAGGTCGGGCAGGAGTTCGGCGACCACGTCCTGCGGGCTGGCCTCCTCCAGCAGGCCCGCGCCGAGGTCGACCAGCAGCCAGGTTCGGTCGGCGGGGGCAAGCCGTACGTCCTCGCCCTGCTCGTGCAGCCAGACGGCGGCGTGGGCCCGCAGCAGCGGGTGCTCCAGCGCGGCCCGGACCTGGTCGATCGCAGCCGGCCCGATCCGGTCGAGGACGGCGAACGCCGCCCCGCGGCGACCCGGCGAACCCGAGGCCGCCGCCTCGATCAGGTCGGTCGCCGCCACGCCCGGATCACGGGTCGCGAGCCAGGCGGTGATCTCGGCCTCGCCGTCCTCGGCATCGCAGGTAGCGAGCATCGCGAGCAGTCCCTCGGCGCCCCGGTCGCCGGCCGACCCGAGGACCGGCACGTGCCAGCCCTGGGACCGCAGCCTGCGGTGCACGCCCCAGGTCCCGAGCGGCGAGAGCGCGACGGTCAGGCCGCCATCACCATCCTCGGTGCCAAGCTCGACGACCCCGAGGTCGGCCAGCGTCTCCAGCGCCAGGGATAGCGCCATGCCCTGATCCGCCGGGGTGGACGGGGTCCGGCGCGGGCCGGCCGCCGACGCGTAGGCCTCGAATAGCTGCTCCATCCCGACCGGGCCGCCGACCGTGTACAGGGCGGTCGCGATGCCATCAAGCTCGTCGGAGTCCAGGGTCGCGGCCAGGGCGCTGTCCCAGACCGCGAGCACGACCTCGGTCGGGCCGTCGGACAGCACCCGGGCTAGCTCACCGGGGCGCAGGCCCGGCCCGGCCGGGGAGCACACGGCGGCGATGACCCGCCCGGCCGCGGTCACCTCACGTGCGCTCACGTCAAGCGCGGCCGCGGCCACGGCCGCAACTGCCTGAGTCAGGTCCGCCCCGACTGGCTCGTCCCGGCGCAGCAGCCACCGGTCCAGGTCACGGGCCGCGCGCAGCAGGGGGGCGACCCGCGCTAGGCCGGCCAGTTCATCCCGGGGCGCGAGTCGCACCGAGGGCAGTCCGCCGGACGCTCCGTTGGTGCCGTGCTGGGCGCCGATCACGCCCGCCACCTGAGTCCCCGAACCTGCCATGCCCGGTGTCGCGGCCCGGCTGGGCCGGCCTGAGTCCTGCGGTGAACTTGCCACTCAAGCACCTTACGGCCTTGACGGGACCAGTTCAGATCAGCTCGACCGGGTCAAGCTGAACCCTTACCGTTCCCTGGTCCTTCCTTGCGCTGCGCTCGGCAAGGCCGGCCCGCAGCGCCATGGCCAGCGCCGTACCCTCGCCAGAGGGCACCCGGATCAGGTAGCGCACCTCCCCGGGAGCCGCCGCCTGCTGGTCGCCGCCGACCTCGACCGGGCCGAGCACATCGGCCTGGCCGGGCAGCCGCACGGCAGCGAGCAGGTCGCCGACCAGGCGGTCCTGGCCGGCGATCGCGGCCATCCGGACGGCCGGCGGGAAGCCGAGTTCGGTCCGCTCGGCAAGCTCGCGGTCCGCGTGCCCGGCCGGATCCCATCGCACCAGCGCCTGCACCACGGCCAGGGCCGGCTCGGCGAGCACCAGCACCTTGCCGCCCTGCGGGCGGGCACGGACCAGCGCGGCCGCGTTCAGCCAGCGGCGCAGCGCCTCCTCCGCCGCCCGGAGGCTCGGCCGCCCGAGCAGCGCCCAGCCATCCAGCAGCACGGCCGCCGCGTAACCGGCGCCCGGTCGCGGCTCGGCGCCGGGTGTCGCGATCACGATCGCGGGGCTGTCCGGCACCGACGACAGCACCTCAGCGCCGCGCGAGGTGCGGACCGGCACACCGGGAAACGCCCGGGCGAGCTCCTCCGCGGTCCGGTCGGCGCCGGTGATCAGCGCGCGCAGTCCGGCGCCGCCGCAGGCCGGGCAGGTCCCGGGGGCCGCCGACCCGCACCATCCGCAGCGCGCGTCCTGGCCACGTCCGGCCAGAGCCACCGGACCGGAACACGCCCCGCACCGGATCCGGGCGCCGCAGCGCCGGCAGGCCACCGCGGCCAGGTAGCCGCGCCTGGGCACCTGGAAAAGCACCGGCCCGGCCGTCAGCGCCTCGCGGGCGGCCCGCAGCACCGCCATCGGCATCCGCGCGGTGGTGGCCGCCTGGTCCCTGGCCAGTTCGCTGTCCTGGCCGGCGGTCAGCACCAGCGGCGCGCGCTCGCGCACCGTCGCCCGGTCGGCGGCGAGCGGCCTGGCCCAGCCGGTGGCCAGCAGGTGCGCCGCCTCGGCGGTCCTGGCATACCCCCCGATCAGCAGGCCGGCGCCGGTCCGGTGCGCGCGCAACGCGAGCACGTCCCTGGCATGCGGATAGGGCGCCCTCGGCTCGGCGTGCAGGTCGTCGCCGTCGTCCCAGATCACCGCCAGGCCCAGGTCGGCCAGCGGCGCGAAGACCGCCGACCTGGTCCCGGCGACCACCCGGACCTGGCCGCGGCGGACCGCCAGCCAGCTTCGGTACCGCTGCGCCGGGCCGGCCTGCGCGGAGAGTGTCACATGCCCGCCGGGGCCGAGCGCCGCGGCGAGCGCCGCGTCGACCAGGGCGAGGTCCCTGGCGTCCGGGACGACCACCAGCGCGCCGCGTCCGCTGGCCACGGTGGCGGCGCAGGCGGCCGCGATCTCGGCCGGCCAGGCTGGGGCAGCGCAATTCCGCGGGCCGGGCGGCATAGCCGGGCTCACCGGCCCAGGCTGACCGGGCAGTTCCAGCGGTCCTGGCAGTTCCACCGGGCCGGGCAGGGCGGTCCATACGGCGCGCGGGGAACGGCCCGCGGCCAGCGCGTCGAGGAAGGACGACCCGGTCGGATAGCGGGACCAGCCGGCCGGATCCGGCGGCGCGGGCGGTCCGGCGGGACCGGCCACCTCGGGCGGGCCGTCGTCTCCCGGCGCGACCGGCGTCCCGGGTGCTCCGGCGGCCCTACCCGATCCGGCCTGCTCCGCCTCGACCCGAGCGTGCCGCGGCGGCACCGCGAGCCTGAGCACGTCGGCGAGGGTCCCGCCGTACCGGTCGGCGACGGCGCGGGCCAGGCTCGCGATCTCCGGTGTCAGCACCGGCTCGGGCGAGACCAGCCGGGCGAGGAAGGCAAGCCGCCCGGGATGGGTGCTCGCGGCCACGCGCTCGATGACGAACCCGCTGGTGAGCCGGCCGGCGAAGCGGACCCGGACCCGGCAGCCCGGGCCGGCCGAGGCCGCCAGGGACTCCGGCACCAGATAGTCGAACAGCCGGTCGAGGTGCGGCAGCGGGACGTCGACGGCGACCCGGGCGACCGGCAGCGTCCCGGCCGGCTCCGGCGCCGGACGCCCCGGCCGGGCGGTCACTGGCCCGCGGTCACAGGCCGGCGGCGGCCCGCAGCGCGTCGGTCTTGTCCGTGCGCTCCCAGGAGAAGTCGGGCTCCTCCCGGCCGAAGTGCCCGTAGCTCGCGGTCTGGGCGTAGATCGGGCGCAGCAGGTCCAGGTCCCGGATGATCGCGGCCGGGCGCAGGTCGAAGACCTCGAGGACCGCGTCCTGGATCCGCTCCACCGGGATCTGCTCGGTGCCGAAGCACTCGACGAACAGGCCCACCGGCTTGGCCTTGCCGATCGCGTAGGCGACCTGCGCCTCGCACCGGTCAGCCAGGCCGGCCGCCACCACGTTCTTGGCCACCCAGCGCATCGCGTAGGCGGCGCTGCGGTCCACCTTGGACGGGTCCTTGCCGGAGAACGCGCCGCCACCGTGCCTGGCCATGCCGCCGTAGGTGTCGATGATGATCTTCCGGCCGGTCAGCCCGGCGTCGCCCATCGGCCCGCCGACCTCGAACCGCCCGGTGGGGTTGACCAGCAGCCGGTAGTTCGAGGTATCCAGGTCCAGCGTCGCGACGATCGGGGCGACCACCCGCTCGGCGATGTCCGGCATCAACAGTTCCTTCAGGTCGATCGCCGGAGCGTGCTGGGTCGAGACCACGATCGTGTCCAGGCGCACCGGCTCGTCGCCGGCATACTCGATGGTCACCTGGGTCTTGCCGTCGGGCCGGATGTAGGGGATGTCGCCGTTGTGCCGGACCTCGGCCAGCCGCCTGGCCAGCCGGTGGGCCAGCGTGATCGGCAGCGGCATCAGCTCGGGGGTGTCCCGGCAGGCGTAGCCGAACATCAGCCCCTGGTCGCCGGCGCCCTGCCGGTCAAGCTCGTCGGCGCCCTCCCCCTCGCGGTGCTCGAACGCGTCCCGCACGCCCTGGGCGATGTCCGGTGACTGGGATCCGATCGACACCGACACGCCGCAGGACGCGCCGTCGTAGCCCTTGGCCGACGAGTCGTAGCCGATCTGCAGGATCTTCTCCCTGATCAGACCGGGGATGTCCACATAGGTCTCGGTCGTCACCTCGCCGGCGACGTGCACCTGGCCGGTGGTGATCAGCGTCTCGACCGCGACGTGGCTTTTCGGGTCGCCCTTGAGCATCGCGTCCAGGATCGCATCGCTGATCTGGTCGGCCATCTTGTCCGGATGACCTTCGGTAACAGACTCAGAGGTGAACAGGCGTCGAGCCACTTGGCACCCTTTTCTTTCCGCGGTCGGGTCTCGCCGCAGTTTAGCGGGCGGGTCAGGTCAGCCGAACGGCGATCAGATCCCAGATCACATCGGCCAGATTCTCCTTCGGCCCGCGGGGCACGGACACCCGCTCGCCGTCGGCGGCCAGGATCTCGGCCGCGTTGTCCGCGGTGCCGAAAGCCAGGCCGTCGCCGACCTGGTTCACCACGAGCAGATCGCAGCCCTTCGCGGCGAGCTTGGCCGCGCCGTTGGCCAGCAGATCCGAGGTCTCCGCGCCGAAGCCCACGATGACCTGCCCGGGCCGTCGCAGCGGCCCGGCAAGCTCGCGCAGGATGTCGGGGTTCTCGGCCAGGCTGATCGGCGCCGGGGCGCCGCCGGTCTTCTTCAGCTTGGCGGCGCTGCGCACCGCGGGGCGGTAGTCGGCCACCGCGGCCGCCATCACCACCGCGTCCGCCGCCTGCGCCAGCGGGAGCATCGCCTCGCGCAGGTCAGCCGCCGAGGTGACCCGGACCACCCGCACTCCCGCCGGGTCCGGCAGGGCGGTGTTGGCGGCCACCAGCGTCACGTCGGCGCCGCGTGCCGCCGCGGCGGCCGCCACGGCGTAGCCCTGGCGGCCGGAGGACCAGTTGCCGATGAAGCGGACCGGGTCGATCTCCTCCCTGGTGCCGCCGGCCGACACGACCACCCGGCGGCCGGCCAGGTCCGGCGGCAGCCCGCCCCTGGCCAGCACCCGCGCCACCACCGCGGCAAGCTCAGCCGGCTCGGGAAGCCGGCCTGGCCCGCTGTCCGACCCGGTCAGCCGGCCGGAGGCCGGCTCGAGCACGATGGCCCCGCGGGCCCGCAGCGTCGCCACGTTAGCCACCGTGGCCGGATGCAGCCACATCTCGGTGTGCATGGCCGGGGCGAAGAGGACCGGGCAGCGCGCCGTGAGCAGCACGTTTCCGAGCAGGTCCGGCGCCAGTCCGGCGGCGGATCTGGCCAGCAGGTCCGCGGTGGCCGGGGCCACGACGATCAGGTCGGCCTGCTGACCGATCCGGACGTGCGGGACCGAGGGGACGTCGTCCCAGGGGCTGGTGCTGACGGGGTGGCCGGAAAGGGCCTCCCAGGTGGCGGTGCCGACGAAGCGCACGGATTCCGGGGTCGGAATGACCCGGATCTCGTGGCCGGACTCGCTCAGCCGCCGCACCAGGTCGCAGACCTTGTACGCGGCGATTCCGGCGCCTACCCCGATGACGATGCGCATCAGCGCCGGCGCGGCAGGCTCAGGACGCCGGGATTTCCGTGGGCTCCGCGCGCAGCAGGCCCTCGTTGATCTCGCGCAGCGCGATCGACAGCGGCTTCTCCTGCACCCGGGTCTCGACCAGCGGCCCGACGTACTCCAGCAGGCCCTCGCCAAGCTGGGCGTAGTAGGCGTTGATCTGCCTGGCCCGCTTCGACGCCATGATCACCAGCCCGTACTTGCTGTCGACGACCTTGAGCAGGTCATCGATGGGCGGGTTGATGATTCCCTCGGGTTCCGTACCTGCCACGGTCTGCCTTCCCGGTGATGGTTGGACTGCCGGCTCGCGCGCGCCTCGGCGCGCCGCCTTACCGGCCCGGCCTGCGGGCAGGCTGGGCCGTCATCAAGGCTACCAGCTGGCCGCATACCTCATCGACCGACGTGTTGACAAGGGTGATGTCGAACTCGCCCTCGGCAGCGAGTTCGCCGCGGGCCGCGTCCAGTCGCTGCGTCATCACGTCCGGCGACTCGGTCCCCCGGCCGGTGAGCCTGCGCACAAGCTCGTCCCAGGACGGCGGGGCCAGAAAGACCAGCAGCGACTCAGGCACCGCGGCCCGCACCTGCCGGGCGCCGACCACGTCGACTTCCAGGAGGGTGGGAACGCCCGCCGCGAGCCGCTCGACGACCGGTCCGCGCGGCGTTCCGTAGAAATTGCCGGCGTATCTCGCCCATTCCAGCAGCTCGCCGGAGGAAGCCATTTCGGAGAATTCATTTTCGGTGACGAAGAAGTACTCGCGACCGTGCTCCTCACCGGGCCGTGGCCGTCTGGTGGTCACCGAGACCGAAAGCCAGATCTGCGGCCAGGTGCGCCGGATCGTCTGCACGACGGTGCTCTTGCCCACGGCCGACGGCCCGGACAGAACGGTCAGGCGCGCGGGGACAGGAGCCGGCTCCGCCGGTTCAGCCACGGATGTCCCCTCCCGTCCCCGCACGATGCGCCTGACGCCAGCTTCAGACTTCCCGGAACTCGTTCTCCAGCGCCTGGCGCTGGTTGGCGCCGAGACCCCGGACCCGCCGGGACTCGGCGATGCCGAGCCGTTCCATGATCTGCTTGGCGCGCACCTTGCCGACTCCGGGCATGGACTCCAGCAGGGCGGACACCTTCATCTTGCCGATTACGTCGTCGGTCTGGCCCTCCTTGAGGACCTCAGGCAGGCTCGTCGACGCGTGCTTGAGCCGGTTCTTGATCTCGGCACGCTCCTTCCGAGCCTTGGCGGCCTTCTCAAGAGCAGCGGCGCGCTGCTCGGGGGTGAGTGGAGGAAGAGCCACGCGTGGTCACCTCGGGTTTCGTATCGAAAAACTGCGTTCGCGAGGGGAAACTAGCGAGTCCGGTCCGCCGCTACAACACAAACCTCCGTTCGGCGAGTCACATTTTATCCAATATTACTAAGTGAACACGACCGGACACCTGAGGTAAGCATTTGCAGGTGTCAACCACTCTCGCACGGCGGCTGTCAGTGTCACCGGACCGGGACCGCAAGCCCATCTATGCCGCATGTGTAACGTTCGCCAGGTGTTATCTGGTTCCCGCCGCCCGGCGCAATTCGCCCGCAAGTGCCGCCGCGGCCGCGCCCGGGTCGGCCGCGCCGGTGATCGGGCGGCCGATCACGAGCAGATCCGCTCCCGCCCGCAGGGCCGCCTCGGGCGTGGCCACCCGGGCCTGGTCGTTGCTCTGCTGCCCGGCCGGGCGGACGCCCGGGGTGATCAGCATGACGTCCGGACCGACCTCGGCCCGGACCGCGGCGACCTCATGCGGCGAGCAGACCAGTCCGCGCGCGCCGGCTCCGACTGCCATGGCGGCCAGCCGGCGCGCCGCGTCCGCGGCCGGGCCGGCCACCCCCATCAGATCCAGGTCCCGATCGCTGAGCGAGGTCAGCACGGTCACCGCGACGACCCGGGCGGCTGGCAGCGCCGCAACCGCGGCCTCGATCGCCGCCGGGCCGGCCAGCGCGTGCACGGTCAGCAGATCCGGGCGCAGCCGGGCGACCGAGCGGGCCGCCCCGGCCACGGTCGCCGGGATGTCGCTCAGCTTGAGGTCCAGGAAGATCTGGGCGCCACTTGCACCACGGACCGAGGCGACCACGTCCGGGCCATACCGCAGATACAGCTCAAGGCCGACCTTGAGCGTGCTGACGTGCGGCGCCACCTGCGCTGCCCAGGTCGCCGCGGTATCCAGGTCCGGGGCGTCCAGCGCGACCGCGATCGGGGCTCGGCCGGTCATGATCCCTCCATCCGCATCGGGGCTGCCGCCCGCCTATACCACGCTTCCGGCGGCCCGGCCGGCCGGGCGCATCTCGTGCGCCAGGCCGACCACGTCGGACAGCCGATCGATGCCCCGCCGGGCCAGTTCTTCCTCAAGCTCGCGCAGGATCCGGACGGTGGCCGACGGGTCGTGGAAGGTCGCCGTGCCCACGCTCACCATCGAGGCGCCCGCCAGGATCAACTCCAGCGCGTCCCGGCCGGTCAGCACTCCGCCCATGCCAATGATCGGCACGCCGGGCAGCGCCTCGCGGACCTGCCAGATGCACCGGACGGCGATCGGCCGGATCGCCGGGCCGGACAGCCCGCCGGTCAGCCCGGCCAGCACGGGACGCATGGTCTCGGTGTCGATCGCCATCCCGAGCAGCGTGTTGATCATCGACAGCCCGTCGGCGCCGGCCGTCACGCAGGATCTGGCGATCGAGACGATGTCGGTGACATCCGGCGAGAGCTTAGCGAACACCGGAATGTCCCGCCTGGTCCGGGCGCGGACTGCCGCCACCACCGAACCCGAGTCGGTCACGTCGCAGGCGAATACCTGGCCGCGGTGCTCCACGTTCGGGCAGGAGATGTTGACCTCGATCGCGGTCACCCCGGGCGCGTCCGATAGCCGGGCCGCAAGCTCGGCGAACTCCTCGACCGTGCTGCCGGCGATGGACACCACCGCACGGGCTCCCCTGGACAGCAGCCACGGCAGGTCCCGCTGCAGGAACGCGTCGATCCCCGGGCCCTGCAGCCCGATCGCGTTCAGCATGCCGCTGGGCGTCTCGACCATCCGCGGGGTCGGCCGGCCCGCCCGCGGGGCGAGCATCACCGACTTGGTGACCACCGCCCCGATCTTGGAGACGTCGATGAACTGGGCAAGCTCGCGGCCGGCGCCCGCGCAGCCGGAGGCGGTCAGGATCGGGTTGGGCAGTTCCACCTGCCCGAGCTTGGTGCGCAGATCAGGCGCCATGTCCCGGCCTCCCCGCCGTGTGCTCGCCGCCCGGCCGCGGCTGGCGCAGCCTGCGCTGCTCCCAGCCGGGCGCGCCGAAGGCGTCCAGCGGGATGGTGCCGATGTCGTCCCACCGCACCCGCTCGCCGCGGAACACCGGGCCGTCCACGCACGAGCGCACCATCCGGGTGATCCCGTCGCTGCCGACTACCGGCAGGACGCAGGTCATGCACACGCCGATGCCGCACGCCATCGACTCCTCGACGGCCACCTGGACCGGGATGTCGTAACGCCGCGCCAGCGCGGTGACCTGGCGCAGCATCGGCATCGGGCCGCACGCGTAGATCACGTCCGTGCGCGCGTCGTGGATCACCTGGCCGAGCACGTCGGTCACGATCCCGCGAACCCCGAGCGAGCCGTCCACGGTCGTGATCGTGGCCGAGCGGCCGGTCCGCCGCGCGGTCAGCGCACCGAACACCTTGTCGCCGCTGGCCGCGCCGAGCAGGAAGTCCACGGTGCAGCCGCGCTCCCTGAGCCGGTCGGCCAGCGCGAACAGCGGCGAGCTTCCATAGCCGCCGCCCACCAGCAGGCAGCTCACCGGGTCCCTGGGCACCGGGAACGGACGGCCGAGCGGGCCGGTCAGGTCGAGCGCCTCCCGGGGCCGGCGCTCGGCCAGCCACTGGGTGCCCCGGCCGACCACCGAGAACACGAACTCGACCGTGCCGCCGTGATCGGGGCGCACGTCGTGGATCGAAAAGCACCGGCGCAGCAGCATCGAGGTGTCCTGGCCGCCCACCGCGACCGCCACGAACTGACCGGGCCGGAACCTGGCCGCGATGCCCGGCGCCACGACGGTCATCACGTGATACGCGTCGATCCGGCGAACGGTCAGAATCGTGCCCCGGACCTGGAGCGGCCCGGCATCCGGCTCCGGCCCGTCGGACGTCATGGCCGACCGTCCCGCCGGATGCGGGCGGCGTGCTGCTGAAGTGACCGCACCCCGACCTCGTTCCTCTTGATCGCCTCGATGCCCTGGACCACGGCGGCCAGGCCGGCGATCGTGGTCACGCACGGCAGGCCGCGGCGCACCGCGGCGGTGCGGATCTCATACCCGTCCCGGCGTGGCCCGGGCTTGCCCGGCCCGCCGAACGGCGTGTTGATCACCAGGTCGACCTGGCCGGCCAGGATCCGCTCCACGATCGTCGGCTCCCCGCCGGGACCGCGGCCGTCGCTGTGCTTCCGGACGATCGTCGCATGGACGCCGTTCCGCCGCAGGACCTCGCCCGTTCCGCTAGTCGCCCAGATCTCGAAACCCAGATCGGCCAGGCGCTTGACCGGGAAGATCATCGACCGCTTGTCCTTGCTGGCCACCGAGACGAAGGCCCGGCCCTTGACCGGCAGCGATCCGTAGGCGGCGGACTGTGACTTCGCGTAGGCCACCCCGAACGACTCGTCCAGGCCCATCACCTCGCCGGTGGAGCGCATCTCCGGGCCGAGCAGGGTGTCCACGCCCGCCCCGCTGCGGTCCACGAACCGGCTGAACGGGAGCACCGCCTCCTTCACCGCGATCGGCGCGTCCATCGGCAGCGTGCCGCCGTCTCCGTCGGCCGCCAGCGACCCGTCCGCCCGCAGGTCCGCGATCGTGGCGCCGAGCATCACCCTGGTGGCCGCCTTGGCCAGCGGCACCCCGGTCGCCTTGGACACGAACGGGACCGTGCGGGACGCCCGCGGGTTCGCCTCGAGCACGTACAGCACCCCGGCGGCCAGCGCGTACTGGACGTTGAGCAGGCCGCGCACGCCCACTCCCCTGGCGATCGCCTCGGTCGCGGCGCGCACGGCCGCGATGTTCTCCGGGTCGAGGGTGATCGGCGGCAGCGCGCAGGCGGAGTCGCCGGAGTGGATGCCCGCCTCCTCGATGTGCTCCATCACGCCGCCGAGATACAGTTCCTCGCCGTCGAACAGGGCGTCCACGTCGATCTCGATCGCGTCGTCGAGGAACCGGTCGATCAGCACCGGATGCTCCGGGCTGGCCAGGGTGGCCCGCTGCACGTAGCCGCGCAGCGTAGCCGCGTCGTAGACGATCTCCATCCCGCGGCCGCCGAGCACGTAGGACGGCCGGACCAGCACCGGGTAGCCGATCTCGGTCGCGATCGTCTCCGCGTCGCCGACCGACATGGCGGTGCCGTGCCGCGGCGCGTTCAGCCCGGCGGCGGCCAGCACGGCGCTGAACTCGGCGCGGTCCTCGGCCAGGTGGATCGCCTCGGGCGAGGTGCCGAGGATCGGCACACCGGCCGCGGCCAGCGACCTGGCCAGGCCGAGCGGCGTCTGCCCGCCGAGCGTCACGATCAGCCCGGCCACCTGGCCGGAGGCCTGCTCGGCCGCCACCACCTCGAGCACGTCCTCAAGCGTCAGCGGCTCGAAGTAGAGCCGGTCTGAGGTGTCGTAGTCGGTGGAGACGGTCTCGGGGTTGCAGTTGACCATGACGGTCTCGAAGCCGGCCTGGGCGGCCGCGAAGCACGCGTGCACGCAGGCGTAGTCGAACTCGATCCCCTGGCCGATCCGGTTCGGCCCGCTGCCCAGGATGATCACCTTGGGCCGGTCCGACGGCGGGACCTCGGAGAACTCGTCGTAGCTGGAGTACAGGTACGGGGTGGTGGCGGCGAACTCGGCCGCGCAGGTGTCCACCGTGTGGTAGGCCGGGCGGACGCCCAGCGCGTGCCGCAGATCCCGCACCGCGGCTTCGGACCGGGAGGTTAGCTGCCCGATCTGGCTGTCGGAGAAGCCCGCGGCCTTCGCCTCGCGAAGATCGTCGGCGGTCAGCGGACTGGCCGCCGCGAGCCGCCTGGCGTGCTCCTCGATCAAGGCGATCTGCTCGACGAACCAGGGGTCGATGCCGCTCGCCTCGGCAAGCTCGGGCGCCGTCGCGCCGGCCCGGAGGGCCTGGTGCAGGGTGCCGATCCGGCCGTCGTGCGGGACGGCGCAGGCCGCGGTCAGCTCGGCCCGGTCCCCCGGCGGCGCGGCCCAGGACAGCGGCGCCGACGGGTTCTCCAGCGACCGCAGCGCCTTCTGGAGCGCCTCGCCGAAGCTCCGGCCGATCGCCATCGCCTCGCCGACCGACTTCATATGCGTGGTCAGCACCGGATCGGCGCCGGGGAACTTCTCGAACGCGAACCTGGGCACCTTCACCACGACGTAGTCCAGGGCGGGCTCGAAGCTGGCCGGGGTGACGCCGGTGATGTCGTTGCGGATCTCGTCCAGCGTGTAGCCGATCGCCAGCCGGGCCGCGATCTTGGCGATCGGGAACCCGGTGGCCTTGGAGGCCAGCGCGCTGGACCGGGAGACCCGCGGGTTCAGCTCGATCACGACCATCCGGCCGGTCCGCGGGTGCACGGCGAACTGGATGTTGCAGCCGCCGGTGTCCACGCCGACCGCGCGCAGCACCGCGATCGCCAGGTCGCGCATCTTCTGGTACTCGCGGTCGGTCAGGGTCATCGCCGGGGCGACGGTCACCGAATCACCGGTATGCACGCCCATCGGGTCCACGTTCTCGATCGAGCAGACCACCACGACGTTGTCGTTGCGGTCCCGCATCAGCTCGAGCTCGTATTCCTTCCAGCCGATGATCGACTCTTCCAGCAGCACCTCGGTGACCGGGCTGGCGTCCAGCCCGGCCCCGGCGATCCGGTGCAGGTCGGCCAGGTCCCTGGCGATCCCCGAGCCGGTGCCGCCGAGCGTGAACGACGGCCGGACCACGACCGGGTAGCCGAGTTCGGCGGCCGCCCGCTCGCACTCGTCCAGGGTGTGGCAGATCACGCTGCGGGCCACCTCGCCGCCGAGGCCGGTGACGATCTCCTTGAATCTCTGCCGGTCCTCGCCCGCCTTGATCGCGTCGATGTCGGCGCCGATCAGTTCCACCCCGTAGGCAGCCAGCGTTCCGGCCTCGTGCAGCGCGACCGCCGCGTTCAGCGCCGTCTGGCCGCCCAGCGTCGGCAGGATCGCGTCCGGCCGCTCGACGGCGATCACCTTCTCAAGCACCTCGGGCGTGATCGGCTCGATATAGGTGGCGTCGGCGAACTCGGGGTCGGTCATGATCGTGGCCGGGTTGGAGTTGACCAGGCTGACCCTGATCCCCTCCTCGCGCAGCACCCGGCACGCCTGGGTGCCGGAGTAGTCGAACTCGCAGGCCTGGCCGATCACGATCGGCCCGGAGCCGATCACCAGCACCGAGTTCAGGTCAGCTCGCCTGGGCATCAAGCCACCGCCTTCCCGGTGCTCGCTGGAACTGCCGCGCCGCCGCCGGCGTTGAGGTCGTGGCGGCTGGTCCCCGGATGCCATGACCGGGGATCAGCCGCAGCCAGCCCGCCCGGGACCGGGCCGGTCGCCCGGCTGACGCTCATCGGGCGCGCTCCATCAGGTCCGCGAACTCGGCGAACAGCCCGGCCGCGTCGTGCGGCCCTGGCGCGGCCTCAGGGTGGTACTGCACGCTGAACGCCGGTGCGTCGAGCAGGCGCAGGCCCTCCACCACGCCATCGTTGAGATTGACGTGGGTGACCTCGGCCTCCCCGAAGTTCGTGCCGAACCGGATCGCGCGCTCGGCGCCGGCCAGGGTCCCTGCCCCGGCCGGGCCCGCCTCGCCGCCGCCTGGCATCGCGACCGCGAACCCGTGGTTGTGGCTGGTGATCTGGACCCGGCCGGTGCGCAGGTCGGCCACCGGCTGGTTCACGCCCCGGTGCCCGAACCGCAGCTTGTAGGTGGGCAGCCCGAGGGCCTGGCCCAGGATCTGGCTGCCCAGGCAGATGCCGAACACCGGCACCCGGGCGGCAAGCACTCCGGCCATCGCCTCGACCGCGTAACCGCAGGCAGCCGGGTCGCCGGGGCCGTTAGAGAAGAAAACGCCGTCCGGATCGCCCGCCAGGATCTGCCCGGCCGTGGCAGTGGCCGGCAGCACCCGCACCTCGCAGCCCTGGCTGGCCATCGCCAGCGGGGTCGCGGTCTTGACGCCCAGGTCCACCGCGGTCACCCGGAACCTGACCGGCGTGCCCGGCGGCGGGGTGACCAGGTACGGCTCCGGCGTGCTGACCTCCCGGGCCAGATCGGCGCCGGTCATCGGCGGGCTCGCGAGCACCCGCTCGACCAGCGCCGCCGGATCGGTCTCGACCGTGCTGATCGCGGCCCGCATCGCGCCGCGCTCGCGCAGGTGCAGGGTCAGCGCCCGGGTGCCACTGATCGCGATCGCGGTCACTCCGGCGGCACGCAGTTCGTCGTCCAGTGACCTGGCCGAGCGCCAGTTCGAGGTGATCGGGCTCGCCTCGCGGATCACGAAGCCGCTGACCCAGACCCGGCGCGACTCGTTGTCCTCGTCGTTGATCCCGGTGTTGCCGATGTGCGGCGCGGTCATCGCGACGATCTGCCCGGCGTAGGAGGGGTCGGTTAGCGTCTCCTGGTAACCGGTCATCCCGGTGTTGAACACGGCCTCGCCGAACGTCTCGCCCGCCGCTCCGAACGCCGTGCCGCGGAACGCGGTGCCGTCCTCGAGCACCAGGATGGCCGGCGGGCCGGACATCGTGCTTGCTTCCTGCCCCATCACCGGACCAGCCTTCCCGCCAGCACGGTCGGGGTGCCGCGGAGAAACGTCGCGATCACCTGACCGGGCAACTTCATTCCCGCGTACGGGGAGTTCCTGCTGCGCGACGCGTGCGTCCCGGTATCCACCGGGAGCCCCGGCGCCGGGTCATAGAGCACCAGGTTCGCCGGGTAGCCGACCGCGACCGGGCCGCCCTGCCTGGTATCGGCGGCGCCGGGCCCGCGATCGCGGAGCCGGCCGATCACGGCCGGGCGCAGCGACATCCGGTCGGCCACGCCCGCCCAGTCCAGCAGGCCGGTATCGACCATCGCCTGCTGCACGACGCGGAGCGCGGTCTCCAGGCCGGTCATGCCGAACGCCGCCTCGCCCCACTCGGTCTGCTTGGCCTCGGCCGGATGCGGAGCGTGGTCGGTGGCGACGCAGTCGATCGTGCCGTCGGCCAGGCCCTCGCGCAGCGCCGCGACGTCGGCGGCGGTCCGGAGCGGCGGATTGACCTTGAAGACCGGGTCATACCCGGTCGCCAGTTCGTCGGTGAGCAGCAGATGGTGCGGGGTCACCTCGGCGGTCACCCGCCATCCCTTGGCCTTGGCCCAGCGCAGGATCTCGACCGACCCGGCGGTGGAGACGTGGCAGACGTGCAGCGCCGAGCCCACGTGCGCGGCGAGCAGGCAGTCCCGCGCGATGATCGCCTCCTCGGCCACCGCCGGCCAGCCGGTCAGGCCCAGCCTGGCCGAGATCTCGCCCTCGTTGACCTGCGCGCCCTCGGTCAGCCGGGGCTCCTGGGCGTGCTGGGCGACCACCCCGTCGAACGCCTTCACGTACTCCAGCGCCCGGCGCATCAGCCGGGCGTCGGCGACGCACTGGCCGTCGTCGGAGAACAGCCGGACCCGGGCCGCGGAGTCGGCCATCGCGCCAAGCTCGGCCAGCGCGGTCCCGCCCAGGCCGGTGGTCACCGCGCCGACCGGCCAGACGTCGCAGCGCCCGGCCTGCTGGCCGAGTCGCCACACCTGCTCGACCACCCCGGCGGTGTCGGCGACCGGGTCGGTGTTGGCCATCGCGTGCACCGCCGTATACCCGCCGAGCGCGGCGGCGGCGGTCCCGGTGGCGACGGTCTCGGCATCCTCCCGGCCCGGCTCGCGCAGGTGAGTGTGCAGGTCCACCAGGCCCGGCAGGGCGATCAGGCCGGTCGCGTCGAGCACCCGGGCCCGGCCCTGGCTCGCCGTCCCGGCGGGGCCGACAGCGGTGATCAGGCCGCCGGAGATCGTGATGTCCGCGGGATCACCGCCGGTCAGGCTGGCACCGCGGATCACCCAGTCCGACTCGGTCTCCGCCGACGTGCTCATCGCGCCTCCGTTCCGCCGAGCAGCAGATACAGCACGGCCATCCGGACCGATACCCCGTTGGTCACCTGCTCGACGATCGTCGATCTCGGCGAGTCAGCTACGTCCGCGGTGATCTCGACGCCCCGGTTCATCGGGCCCGGGTGCATCACGATCGCGTGCGCCGGCAGCAGTCCCATCCGCTCGTCGTCCAGGCCGTACCTGCGGCTGTACTCGCGCACGCTGGGGAAGTAGGCGTCGGTCATCCGCTCGTTCTGGACCCGGAGCATCATCACCACGTCGCACTGCGGCAGCACGGCCGACAGGTCGTAGCTGACCGAGCACGGCCAGGCGCCGACCGCGACCGGGAGCAGGGTGGGCGGGGCGACAAGCACCACGCTCGCGCCCAGCGTGTGCAGCAGCCAGACGTTCGAGCGGGCCACCCGGCTGTGCAGGATGTCGCCGACGATCGCGACCCGGAGGCCGTCTAGCCGGCCGAGCCTGCGCCGCATCGTGAACGCGTCGAGCAGCGCCTGCGTCGGGTGCTCGTGGGTGCCGTCGCCCGCGTTCACCACGCTGCCCGCGATCCAGTTGGTGAGCTGGTACGGCGCGCCGGAGCCGCCGTGCCTGATCACCACCGCGTCGGCGCCCATGGCCTGCAGGGTGAGCGCGGTGTCCTTCAGGCTCTCGCCCTTGGCCACGCTCGAGCCCTTGGCCGAGAAGTTGATCACATCGGCCGAGAGCCGCTTGGCGGCCGCCTCGAACGAGATGCGGGTCCTGGTGGAGTCCTCGTAGAACAGGTTGACCACGGTGCGGCCGCGCAGCGTGGGCAGCTTGGGGATCGGGCGCTCGGCCAGCCTGGCCAGTTCCTCCGCGGTGTCCAGGATCGCCACCGCGTCGTCCAGGCTGAGATCGGCGGCCGAGATCAGATGCCGGTTCATCGCGCCGCCTGCCCCCCGGCCACCAGGGTGACCGAGTCCTCGCCGTCAACCTCGGTGAGCCGGACCCTGACCTCTTCGCGGGTCGCGGTCGGCAGGTTCTTGCCGACGTAGTCGGGCCTGATCGGCAGCTCGCGGTGGCCCCGGTCGACCAGGACGGCAAGCTGCACGGCCCGCGGCCGCCCGAGGTCACCGAGCGCGTCCAGGGCGGCGCGCACGGTCCGGCCGGAAAACAGCACGTCGTCGACCAGGACCACGATCCGGCCGTCGATCCCGGCGGGCGGCACCTCGGTGTGACCGAGCGTCCTGGCCGGCCGCAACCGGAGATCGTCGCGGTACAGGGTGATGTCGAGCGAGCCGACCGGGATGCTGACACCCTCGGTCTCGGTGAGCCGCCGGGCCAGGCGCCGGGCCAGCGGCACTCCCCTGGTCGGGATGCCTAGCAGCACGACGTCGGCCGCACCCTCGGTGCGCTCAAGTATCTCGTGGCCGATGCGAGTCAGCGCCCGCCGGATCTCCTCAGGACCAAGCACCTGCTTGCCGGCCGGCCGCCGGCCGGTCTCCGGCACGTCATCAGGCATCACCGGACCCCCTTCCCCGCCTCACGGGACGGGCCTTAAAGGACGTCGAACGCCACTAACCTATCAGTTGCCCTGGCCGGGCACGGCGCCGGGAAGCACACTGGGTAGCGGCCGATGTCCGGACTCCGGCCCTGCGCCCGGACAGCCCGGTTTGCGGCTTGCCTCCAATCTCATCACGACTCGCCACGGTGCCAGCGGTGTTAGGCGTGAAGTGACAGTTAGGCCACTTTTTGCCGATCGACTTGACCTTGTCGTAGTCTGGTCCTACCGTCACTGTGCGTAACCACTGTCGACGTCTGCCGGCGTCTGCCTACTGAGCCCAGGGAACTGAGAATCCATGCCATCTGACTACGCGAAAACTCTCGGCGCACGGCTCCGCGCCATCCGCACCCAGCAGGGACTCTCTCTGCACGGCGTGGAGGAGAAGTCCCGCGGCCGCTGGAAGGCCGTCGTCGTTGGCTCCTATGAGCGCGGTGACCGCTCGGTGACCGTCCAGAAGCTCGCCGAGCTTGCCGACTTCTACGGCGTCCCGGTCTCGGAACTGCTCCCCGGCGACGCCGCACCGGGCCCGCTGACCCCGGCGCCCAAGCTCGTGATCGACCTGGAGCGGATGTCTCAGCTGCCCAAGGACCAGGCCGGCCCGCTGGCCAGATACGTAGCCACGATCCAGAGTCAGCGCGGGGACTACAACGGCCGCGTCCTGTCCATCCGCCAGGAGGACCTCCGGTCGCTCGCCGTGATCTACGACCGCACTCCCGCCGATCTCACCGAAGAGCTCATCAGCTGGGGAATCCTCGACTCGACCGCTCGCGGGGCGATCGAGTCGGTCTGAGCCCGCGGGGACGCCAGGGAGTGCGGGCCCAGCCCGGGGCTAGCCTCAAATCGCCGTTGCCAGCGGCAGCGGCGCCTGTGCCGGCACGCCCAGGGCGTTCTCGGCCAGCGCGATGAAGGTGGCCGCGTCCCTGAGCAGCTCATCGGCTTCCCGCGGCGAGACCGCCTGCGGCAGGCCGGCCTCGGCCGCCGCGCGCTTACCTGCCCCGGCGGCGAAGAACGCCGCCCACTCGCTCAGCGTCGGCTCGACCCGCGGCAGCAGTTCCCAGACGCTCTGCGGCCGCCTCCGGCGGGAGGCCGGCTCGGACTTCGCCGTGACGATCGCCGCGGCCGCGCGCAACGCGGCCAGATGCGCGCCCACGTACCGCCCGGCAGCGGACACGTCCTCCTCCGCCGACGAGAGTCCGCGCCTGGCCGACTCAAGCAGCGCGAGCACCGACGGCGCCACCCGGCAGCGCACCGGGTCCTGTCGAGCCCTCGTGATCGTGTTCACGGCGTGACCTCCGTTTCCGCTGTGGGGGCGAACCGGGCGGGCGCTTCCCCACACCGCGCCCGGCCGCGATCCCGGCCAACCGGGGGGTGGACGGCCGGGCGCTCCCACTCCCGTATTCGAACATACATTCGCTTGACTGTCCATCCATTTGCTGGTGAGTTCGAAGATAGCCGCGGGGTCTGACAATCCGGTCCGGCCGCGGTTCACTCTGCGCGGGCGAGGACCCGCGAGTGCCAGGTCGCGTAGGGTAAGTGGGATGGCTGCCGGCACCTCGCTCACCGAACTGAGCCAGCGCGAGTTCCTCGACGAACTCGACATCCTGCTGGCCATTTATGCCGACGCCATGCAGGCGCAGGCCGCGCTGCTGCCGGGCAGGCTGGACCTGATGCGCCGGCACTCCAGCTATCCGGCGTTCCGCGCCGTGCACGTCAGGGCCAGGCCGGGCGGGCCGGTGGTCGGCTTCGCCTACGGCTTCCACGGCCAGGGCGGCCAATGGTGGTACGACGCGGTGTGGGCCGCGCTGGCCCGGTCGGCCGGGGTCCCGGCCGCCGCCGACTGGCTCGCCGACTGCATGGAGATCGCCGAGGTGCACGTGCGAACCGAGCACCAGCGGGCCGGGATCGGCTCGGCCATGCTGATGGCGCTGACGGCCGGGCGGACCGAGCGGACGGCTGTGCTGTCCACCCCGGACCGGGATACCACGGCGCGGCGGCTATACCGGCGGGTCGGCTTCGGCGACCTGCTGACCGGATTCAGCTTCCCCGGCGGCAGCCCGCCCTACGCCGTCATGGGCGCGGTGCTGCCGCTGCGGGACCCGATGGCGGCCGACACCGGGCCCTCATCGGCCAGGCCGAGCATCTGATAGATCTCCCCGGTCGCCCGGGATCCGTTCAGGGTGTAGAAGTGCAGCCCGGCCACGCCGGCATCGAGCAGGCGCTGACACATGCCCGCCGCGTACTCCACCCCGATCTTGCGGACCGCGGCGCGGTCGGACTGATGCTCGTGCAGGTCCTTCGCTAGATCGGCCGGGAACCGCGCGCCGGACAGCAGCACCGCGCGGTCGATCATCGGCACGCTGGTGATCGGCATGATCCCGGCGATGATCGGTACGTCGCAGCCCCGGGCCGCCACCTGATCCCTGAACCGCAGGAAGTCGTCGGTGAAGAAGAACATCTGGGTGATCGCGAAGCTCGCGCCCGCCTGGCACTTGGCCACGAAGTGGGACAGGTCAAGCTCTTCGCTGGCGGACCTGACGTGCCCCTCGGGGAAGGCGGCGACACCCACGCTGAAGTCGCCCGCGGCCCGGACCAGGCGGACCAGGTCGATCGCGTGGGTCAGCCCGTCCGGGTGCGGCACCCATTCGCCGGCCGGATCACCAGGCGGGTCGCCGCGGAGCGCGAGCACGTTGCGCACGCCGACCGCCGCGTAGGAGCCGATCACGTGCCGAAGTTCGGCGACCGAGTGATCCACGGCGGTCAGGTGACCAACCGGCGTCATCGTCGTCTCGGCCGCGATCCGGCCGGTCACCCGCACGGTCCGGTCCCTGGTGGTGCCGCCCGCGCCGTAGGTGACCGAGACGAAGGTCGGCCGAAGCGGCTCCAGCCGGCGGATCGCGCGCCACAGCTGAGCCTCATCGGCATCGGTCTTCGGCGCCATGAACTCGAACGAGTACGATCGTCGGCCCGAGGCGAGCAGGTCCGAGATCCGCGGCGCCTGGCCGGGCAGGAGGGAAGCCATTGACCCAGGTTAACGGGCCTGGCCTGGCACCGTGGCCAGTCCGGGGCCGACCGTCCCTGCCAGTGCCGGGCAGCGGCTAGGGTCGCCTGCATGACGCCCAGCCCAGCGGATCTGGACCGGATCCGCGCCGAGGTGGCCGGCGCCCTTGGGTCCTTCATCGGACGCAAGCGCGGCGATCTCGCCAGGATCGCCCCCGACCTGCTCGCGTGCACCGACGCGATCACCGACCTGCTGGCCGGCGGGAAGCGGCTGCGGCCTGCCTTCTGCTACTGGGGCTGGCGGGCGCGGGGCGGCCCGGACGGCACGCCGATCTTCGCCGCCGCCGCCGCGCTGGAACTGCTGCACGCCAGCGCCCTGGTACACGACGACGTGATGGATGCCAGCGAGACCAGGCGCGGCCAGCCCTCGGTGCATCGCAGGTTCGCCGCCATGCATCGCCAGGCGGACTGGTCCGGCTCGGCGGACCGGTTCGGCGCCGGCGCCGCCATCCTGGTCGGTGATCTGCTGCTGGCGTGGACCGACGAGCTGATCCGGCGTAGCGGCCTGCCCGCCGACGCGGTCGAGCGCGGCCTGGCCGTGCTGGATCCGATGCGGACCGAGGTCTTCGCCGGGCAGTACCTGGACCTGGTCGCGCAGGCGTCGGCCGCTTCCCGGGATCCTGCCGCGCAAGTGCAGGAGGCACTGCGAGTCGTTACCTACAAGTCGGCCAAATACACCGTCGAACGGCCGCTGCACCTCGGCGCCGCGCTGGCCGGCGGTATCGCGGCGGGCGGTATCACGGCGGGCAGGACCGCAGCGGGCGGCGAGGATCCGGTACGGACCGCGCTGAGCGGCTACGGCATCCCGGTAGGGGTCGCCTTCCAGCTACGGGACGACATCCTCGGCGTATTCGGCGATCCGGCGCGGACCGGCAAGCCGGTCACCGACGACCTGCGGGAGGGCAAGCGGACCGTGCTGCTCGCTCTGGCCGCCGAGCGGGCCGATTCCGTCCAGGAGCGCGTCCTGACCGGATCGGTGGGCAACCCGGACCTGACCGAGGCCGACGCCGGACGGGTTCGCGAGGTGATCTCGCGCACCGGTGCGCTGGCCGAGTGCGAGCAGATGATCGAGGCCAACGTCAAGCAGGGCCTGGCCGCCCTGGAGGGGGCGCCGATCACGCCCGAGGCCGGGCGGGCGCTCGCCGACCTGGCCGTCGCGGCGACCTCCCGGCTGCACTGAGCTCCCGGCTGCACTGAGCTCCCGGCTGCACTGAGCTCCCGGCTGCACTGAGCTCCCGGCTGCACTGAGCTCCCGGCTGCACTGAGCTCCCGGCTGCACTGAGCTCCCCGCGGCGCCAAGTTCCCGGGCGGCAGAACGGGTCCCCCGGAGTGACGGAACGGCTGCGCCGGCTAGCCGGCCCGCTCCAGGCGGGCGGCCAGGCGGGCGGCCGCGGCGGCGGGATCGGCGGCCTCCGTGAGGGCCCGGACCACGACGATCCGCCGGGCCCCGGCCTCGAGCACATCACCGAGCCGGTCCTCGTCGATCCCGCCGATCGCGAACCACGGCCGGGTCGCGGCCAGGCCGCTGACGTAACTGACCAGGCCCAGGCCCGGCGCGGGACGGCCCGGCTTGGTCGGAGTGGGCCAGACCGGACCGGCGCAGAAGTAGTCCACGGCCGGGTCGATCACCGCCGCGTCGGCCTCGGCCTCGGCGTGGGTGGATAGCCCGATCACCGGCGCGGCCCCCACGATCTGCCTGGCGATCGCCGGCGCCAGGTCGTCCTGGCCGACGTGCAGCACGTCGGCGCCGGACGCGTAGGCGACGTCGGCACGGTCGTTCACCGCGAGCAGCGCGCCGTGCCGGTCGCAGGCGGCCCGGAACATCTCGAGGAACCGCAGTTCCTGCCCCGCCTCCAGGCCCTTCTGGCGCAACTGCACGATGTCGACGCCCGCGCCGAGCACCTGGTCCAGGAACCGCGGCAGGTCGCCCTGCCGCTCCCTGGCGTCCGTGCACAGGTACAGGCGAGCGTCGGCCAGCCGCTTCCGCAGCGCCGGGCCATCCAGCGGCACCGGGCTACCCAGCGGTGCCGAGTCATCAATCGGCGTGGTCACACGGCCATCCTGCCACCAGCCAGCCACCTGGCCGGCCAATCGGCCTGCCACCAGCCGGGCGGCGGCCGGGCGGTCAGAGCGGTCAGAGCGCTAGCGCCTGCGCCAGCCGGTTGACCTCGCTGTTGCGATGTGCCGCGATCGCCTCGATCGGGCTGCCGGGCAGCGAGTCGTCAGCGGTGAACAGCCACCGCATCGCCTCGGCATCGCTGAAACCGCAGTCGAACAGCAGCGTCAGGGTTCCGTGCAGGCCGCGCACCACCTGGTCGCCGTCCAGGAAGGCCGCCGGAATGCCGAACGAGCCGTCCGGCCGCTGCACGCCGAGTAGCTTGCGGTCGCGGAGCAACTGCTTGACCCGGTTCACCGGGATGCCGAGCCGCTGCGCAACGTCGGGAATGGTCAGCCAGGCGCCGACGATAGCGTCGGCCGGGGGGTCGATCTGTGCCACGCCTCATCATGTCCCCTGGCCTGGCCGGCCCGAAACCCGAGGCCGGCCACCCGCGGCTCGGGTGGGCGAGATCGGACTCCGGTCCGAATCGGAGTCAGCCCTGGCCCGCCCGTCCTCGGCTCGGGCCCGGCCGGCGGTCAGCCCCGCGCAGCGTCTCGCACCGGCCGGTCCGGGTCGGCCAGCAGCGCCTGGTCGACGGCAGCGCCCGACTCGATCACCCGCCGCGCCTGGGTGATGTCCCTGGGCAGGCCAACCGCGAGCAGCGCCACCAGGCGGTCACCGGCCAGCCAGCACGCGGCCCAGCGCTCGCGGCCACCGACCGGCCCCGGGCTGCCGCGCCAGATCATCCGGTCGGCGCCCCGGTGGTCGCCGACATACTGGAGCATCCGCCCGAACTGCTCGGACCAGAAATACGGAACTGGATCGTATCGTTCCTGACCGCCAAGCAGGTTCGCCGCCAGCACCGCCGGCGCGCGCAGCGCGACGTCCCAGTGCTCGGGACGCATCCGGCGGCCGAAGCGCCCGGACCAGAAGGCCGCGCAGTCGCCGACGGCGTAGACACCGGGCAGCGCGGTGCGCAGGTATGCGTCGACCTCGATCCCGTCGGCCACGGTGAGACCGGAGCCGGCCAGCCAGCCGACCTCGGGGCGCACCCCGACCGCGGCCACCACGAGGTCAGCGGGCAGCCAGCCGCCGTCGGCCAGGCTCAGGCCGCCGTCCTCGACCGAGCGCACCGCCTGGCCAAGCCGGAGTTCCACGCCGGCCTGCGCGTACCAGCCAGCGGTGATCGCGCCGACCTCGGCGCCAACCGGGCCGGCCAGCGGCGCCGGACCGGCCTCGACCACGGTGACCTGGCAGCCGCGACCGACCGCGGCGGTCGCCAGTTCGGCGCCGATCCAGCCCGCGCCCACCACGGCAAGACGGGCGCCAGGTACCAGCAGCCGGCGCAGTGACAGGGCGTCGTCCAGGGTGCGCAGGAAGCGCTGCGGCCCGCCACCTGGCAGCGCGACCGGCCTGGCACCGGTGGCGATGACCAGAGCGTCAAACGGATGCTCGGCCCGGTCGGTGCGGACCACCCGGTCATCCAGCGACACGGCGGTCTCGCCAAGCCGGATCGTGGCGGCCAGCGAATCGTGGTCGGTCCGCAGCGTGGTGTCGTCGACGACGCCCGCCAGCACTTGCTTGGACAACGGCGGGCGATCGTACGGCGGCCGATTCTCGGCGCCCACCAGCGTCAGGTCGCCCCGGTAGCCGCCGGACCGGAGTTCCTCCACGGTGCGCAGTCCGGCCAGGCCGGCGCCGACGACCACGATCCGCTCTGGCTGCACCCGCCGCATGCTACCGCCGCCGGCCGCGGCGGCCCTGGCCCGGCTAAGCTGGATGACAACGCGCGGGAGTCCGGTGCGGACCGGGCTGAGAGGGCGGCTGAAGAGCCACCGACCGCAGAACCTGATCCGGGTCATACCGGCGAAGGGAGCGCAGCATCGATGAGCACGTCCGCAGCAAGCACGCCAGCACCGGGCACACCGGCACCCGGGACACCGGCACCGGGCACACCGGCACCCGGGACACCGGAGGCGGTGACCGGCCCGGGCACCGTGCACCGGGCCGATCTGCTGGTGATCGGCGGCGGCATGATCGGCCTGGCGATCGCATGGCGATCGGCCCAGCGCGGGATGACCGTGCTGCTCGCCGATCCGCGGCCGGCCACCGGGGCCTCGCACGCCGCGGCCGGCATGCTGACCCCGGTCGCCGAGGCCGCGTACGCCGAACGCGAGCTTTTCGAGCTTGGCAGCCGCTCGCTCGCCGCGTTCGGCGGGTTCGCGGCCGAACTGACCGAGCTCACCGGCCTGGACGTCGGCCTGCGCCAGTCGGGAACGCTCGCCGTCGGTTACGACGCGGACGACATGGCGATGCTCGCCGAGCACGCGGTCCTGCGCGAGTCGTTCGGGGTGCCGACCCGCAGGCTGACCGGGCGGGAATGCCGCGGGCTCGAGCCGATGCTCGGACCGGGGATCAGCGGCGGGCTGCTGGTCACCGACGACTCGTCGGTCGATCCCCGGCTGCTCGCGGCCGCCCTGCTGGCGGCGATCCCGGCAGCGGGCGCCGTGCACCTGCCGCGGGCGGTGACGACGATCCGGGTGGCCGGCGGCCGGGCCGTTGGCGCCGAACTCGACGACGGCACGGTGATCGAGGCCGGCAGCGTGGTGCTGAGCGCGGGCTGGTCGTCTGGCGCGATCGCCGGCCTGCCGCCGGGTGCCGCCCCGCCGCTGCGGCCGGTCAAGGGCCAGATCCTGCGACTGCGGCCGACCGCCGCGCTGTCCGCGGGCGGCGCGCCATTGCTGACCAGGACCGTCCGCGGCATCGTCCAGGGATCGCCGGTCTACCTGGTGCCGCGGGGCGACGGCGAACTCGTTCTCGGCGCGACCCAGGAGGAGCTTGGCCCGGACACCACGGTGACCGCGGGCGGGGTATGGCAGTTGCTGCGGGACGCCCGGGCGCTGGTGCCCGGGATCACCGAGTTCGAGCTGGCCGAGGCGATCGCGGCGCTGCGGCCGGGGACCCCGGACAACGCGCCGGTGCTCGGCCCGTCCGCGCTGCCCGGCCTGGTGCTGGCCACCGGTCACTTCCGCGGCGGCGTGCTGCTCGCGCCGGTGACCGCCGAGATCATCGTCGGCTACCTGGAGACCGGGACCCTGCCGGCCTACGCCGAGGCGTTCCTGGCCGAGCGGTTCACGCCCGCCGCGAGCGCCGGGCGGGCGGGGGGCGCGCGATGATCCCGATCGTCGTCAACGGGACCGCCAGGCAGATCGACGACGACGCGTCGGTCGACCGGCTGGCCGGCCTGCTCGCGGTCCCGGCTTCGGGCGTGGCGATCGCCGTCAACGGCGAGGTGGTGCGCCGCGCCGACTGGCCAGCCACGCCGCTGGCGGCGGGCGACCAGGTCGAGGTTGTAACCGCGGTCCAGGGAGGCTGACATGGCTGAGGTTCTCGGGGACGACCCGTTCGAGCTGGCCGGGGAGAAGTTCGGATCCCGCCTGATCATGGGCACCGGCGGGGCGCCGAGCCTGGACGTGCTCGGCCGGGCGCTTGCGGCGTCCGGCACGCAGCTCACCACGGTGGCGATGCGCAGGCTCGACCCGTCGGTGCCTGGCTCGGTGCTTGACGTGCTCGCGGCCCGCGGCATCCGGCCGCTGCCGAACACGGCGGGCTGCTTCACCGCGGCCGAGGCGGTCCGGACCGCCCGGCTGGCCGCCGAGGCGCTCGGCACCACCTGGGTCAAGCTCGAGGTGATCGCCGACGAGGTGACCCTGCTGCCCGACCCGGTGGAGCTACTCGACGCGGCGGAGCAGCTTGTCGCCGACGGCTTCACGGTGCTCCCGTACACCAACGACGACCCGATCCTGGCCAGGCGGCTTGAGCAGGTCGGCTGCGCGGCGGTGATGCCGCTCGGCGCCCCGATCGGGTCCGGCCTGGGGATCAGGAACCCGCACAACATCGAGCTGATCGTGGCCGACGTGTCGGTGCCGGTGATCCTGGACGCCGGGATCGGAACCGCGAGCGACGCCGCCCGGGCGATGGAACTGGGCTGCTCGGCGGTGCTGCTCGCGACCGCGGTGACCCGAGCCCGCGACCCAGAGCTGATGGCCGCGGCAATGCGCTCGGCGGTCCAGGCCGGCCGGCTCGCCTACCGGGCCGGACGCATCCCGCAGCGACGATACGCGCAGGCATCCTCACCTCCGGTGACCAGCTAGGTCACGCATCCGTAACCAGGGCGGGGCGGGTTTGCTGCCCCTACACTGTTCCCGATGGATACCGCCCTTTCACCCCCGGTGGGCCAGCTGCTCGGCGGCCGGTACCACGTGGGCTCGCTGATAGCCCGCGGCGGGATGGCGAGCGTCTACCTGGGGACCGACACCCGGCTGGACCGCGTGGTCGCGATCAAGATCGCCCACCCGGACCTGTCCGAGGACGCCGAGTTCGTCCGCCGGTTCATCGGCGAGGCGCGGTCAGCGGCGCGGCTATCCAGCCCCAACGTGGTCGCGATCTATGACCAGGGCTCGGACCACGGTCTGCACTTCATCGCGATGGAGTATGTGCCGGGACGGACGCTGCGCCAGGTGCTGAACGAGCGCGGCCGGATCGGTGAGCGGGAAGCGCTGGACATCATCTCCGGCATCCTGACCGGGTTGTCCGCCGCGCACGAGGCCGGCCTGGCGCACCGGGACGTCAAGCCGGAGAACGCGCTGCTTACCCCGGCCGGGGTGGTCAAGGTGGCCGACTTCGGCCTGGCCAGGGCGGTATCCGGCGCCGTCGACACCAGGAGCGGCGTGATCATCGGCACGGCCGCCTACCTGGCGCCCGAGCAGGTGACCGGCGGCATGCCGGACGCTCGCACCGACGTGTACGCGGCGGGCGTGGTGCTGTACGAGATGCTCACCGGCACTCAGCCGCACGTCGGCGAGAGCCCGCTCGCCGTCGCCTACAAGCACGTGCATAACTTCGTGCCCGCCCCGTCCAGCGTGCTGCCCGGCCTGTCTCCGGCCCTGGACGCGCTGGTCACGATGGTCACCAGCCGGGACCCCGACCTGCGGCCGGCCGACGCCGAGCAGTTCCTGCGAGCGATCGACGATGTCCGGAACGGCACCGTCCCTTATCTCGGCGACGGTTACGGGTACCCGGGGCCACAGGACGACTACGCCTACGACTACCAATACGACTACGACGAAGCGGGCCAGGACGGTTGGTATGGGCACGAGCACGGCCCGGCCGATGCCTGGAATCAGGGCAACCAGGGCGCGATCGGCGCCTCCGCGCTGCCGTCGCTGAGCCCGCAGTCGGCGGAACTCGCCGCGCCCCCGGGCGCTGTGGCCGGCCCGGTGCACCACACCCTGGTCGTGCCGACCGGCGGGCTGCCGACTGAGTACGGCTACCCCGGCGGGCCCGGCCATCCAGCCAGGCGGCCGCGGCGTGAGCCGGTGCTGCAGCGACTGCTGTTCAGCCGGCGCCTGCTGTACCTGACCGGCACGCTGGCCCTGGTCGCGATCATCGCAGTGATCGGCTGGTGGCTGATGACCGGCCGGTACACAGCTGTTCCGTCGCTGCGCGGCCTGGCCGTCGGGGCGGCCCGGGCGGAACTGCGCGGCGCCGGGCTGACCGCGAGGATCGGCACCGCACGGCACTCGGAGCTGCCGAAGGGCGAGATCATCGCGACCTCGCCGAGCGTCGGCTCCCGGATCGGCAGCGGGTCGCCGGTGACCCTGATCGTCTCGCTCGGCCCGCGGATGATCCAGGTGCCCAATGTCAGCGGCGAATCGCTCCAGGTCGCGGAGGCCAACCTGCGGGCGGCGCACCTGCGCATCGGAGCCATCACCAAGATCCCGTCCACGATCCAGCCTGGCGACGTGATCGCGACTACTCCGCCTGCCTACTCCACGACCCCGCAGACCAGGCCGATCAGGATCACGATCAGCGCCGGTCCGCCACTGCCGGACTTCGTCGGCCAGCAGGTGCAGGCGGCCAGGGCGGTGGCCCAGGCCGGCGGCTATACGATCAACGCCGTGCCGGACGCCAGCGGCAACCAGCCGGCCAACACGATCACCAGCCAGTCACCAGCCCCTGGCACGCCGATCACTCCTGGCGAGGTCGTGACCGTGCGCTACTCGCCCGGGCCGCCTGGTGTTCCGGTGCCGGACATTCGCGGCATGCCGATCACTCAGGCGCTCCTGGCGCTGCGCCGGGCCGGGTTCCGGTGGATGATCATCCAGCAGGGCCCGGGCAGCACGGTCGGCAACTACAGCCCGGTTGGCATCCAGCCCAAGGGCTCGCTGATCACCATGGACGTGGGCTTCTTCAGCGGGTTCTAGCCGCTAAAGGTCCGGTCCGTCGCCGGGCTGCTCCTGATAGGAGTACCGCTGCTCACGCCAGGGATCGGCCACATTGTGGTAGCCGCGCTCCTCCCAGAAACCGCGCCGGTCCTGGGCCAGGTACTCGATCGCGCGCACCCACTTGACACTCTTCCAGCCATATCTAGACGGCACGACCAGCCGGACCGGGTAACCGCGCTCGGGTGACAGGCCCCTTCCCTCGCGTCCGGTCGCCAGCATCGTCCCCGGCTCAGCGAGGATCTCGATCGGCAGGTTGGCGCCATAGCCGTAGTCCGCCCACACCATCACATGGGTTGCGGTCGGCGCGGGCGGTACCGCCGCGAGCACGTCGGCGGTCGGCACCCCGGTCCATCGGATCCCGAGCACCGTGGTCTTAGTCACACAGTGGAAGTCCGCCATCATCTCACTGCTGGGCAGGGCGAGGAACTCCGGCAGCGTCCACCGGTGCCCATCTCCCGACGATGTGGCACCGTAGACGCGCAGGTCCCAGGCCTCCGGGTGGCACACGGGAACTGGACCGTAGTGCGTGACGGGCAGCGACGACTGCACGACCTGGCCCGGCGGAATCCGGTCCGGGCCATCGGCGTCAGCGGGGCGTGGTCCGGGAACGCTCGCCGCGCTCATCGCGCTGTCCGGCTGCGTCATCTCGGGCTGACCTGCTCCCCTCCCGCCACTGGCCGGCGCCGCACCGATCCAGCCCTGCCAGCCCATCTTGTCACCCCGGCGAGACAGTGCTGACCGGCGGTCCAGGCTCGCGAGGGCAGCACGAGTGCGCTAAGCTACGGACCGTGAGTCTCGCGCAGGCCTTCTTTTATGCCTACTTTCCCGGTGCCGGGGAGGTAGTCCGCTAACTGCTGCGCAGACGCGAGCGACGTACCTGCAAGCCCCCGGCCGATCCGGCCGGGGGCTTTCGTCATGAAGGGGCAAGGACAGCGAGATGGTGA
>JAJYTW010000255.1 GCA_021792855.1 Actinomycetes bacterium | reverse complement strand
AATGTGTCTTTCGTGCCGTCACTCCTGGATATCCCCGATGAATCCGGCGAATATCTCCAAAAGGTAAGCCGATTCTGCGAATGCCAGTGGAAGTTGCAGGAAAACTTGAGAAAGCTGGCTAGCAGGCCGGGGACCTGCCACGGAGCAGGTGCGAGAGAGCGCGGGCTAGGCGTGCGGCCGTGGGTGGCGATCGGCGCTGTGTGATGATCGGCGCTGTGCCCGAATCGCCGCTAGCGCCCGAGTCCGCGCCGGAGTCCGAGTCCGCGCCGGAGTCCGAGTCCGCGCCGGAGTCCGAGTCCGGGACGCCTCGGCCCGCCCTGCTCGCCGTCAGCGACCTGCACGTCGGCTTTGCCAGGAACCGGGAACTCGTCGCCGAACTGTGGCCCCGCACATCGCGGGACTGGCTGATCGTGGCGGGGGACGTGGGTGAGTTCGCCGCCGACATCGAGTGGGCGCTCGGACTGCTAAGCGAGCGGTTCGCCCGGGTCATCTGGGTGCCGGGCAACCACGAGTTGTGGACGCACCGCCGGGAGACGCTACCCCTTCGCGGGGTTGATCGGTACCAGTACCTGATCGAGCTGTGCCGCAGGCTCGGCGTCTCGACGCCCGAGGACCCGTACCCGGTCTGGGACGGCGACGGCGGGCCGGTCACGATCGTCCCGATGTTTCTGCTGTACGACTACACGTTCCTGCCGGACGGGGTGACAAGCAGGCAGGAGGCGCTCGAACGGGCGCACGCGGCGGGCATCGTGGCGACCGATGAGACAATCCTGCACCCGGATCCGTTCCCGAGCCGGCAGGCGTGGTGCCAGGATCGGCTGGCGCGCACGCTGGCCAGGCTGGCTGATCTGCCGGCTGGGGTCAAGACGGTCCTGGTTAACCACTATCCCCTGGTCAGAGAGCCGACTAGGGTGCTGCGCTATCCGGTGTACGCGCCCTGGTGCGGGACCGTGCACACCGCCGACTGGCCGACCCGCTTCAACGCGGCCGCCGTGGTCTACGGCCATCTGCACATCCCGCGGACGATCTGGCATGAAGGCGTCCGGCACGAGGAGGTCTCGCTCGGCTACCCGCGGGAGTGGACCCGCCGGTCGGCACCGCCGGTGATCCCGCGCCAGATCCTGCCGGATCCGGCCGAGCGCTGAAGGCCGCGGCCTAGCGCCCGGTCGCCCGCCATCGAGCCAGCAGTTCCGATTCGCGGTCCGGTGCGAGGCCGATCGGGCCGCGCGGCGTGGTGGGCGAGGCAGCCTCGGCCGCGTGGATCTCGGCCACGCTGCGCCGCAGCGGGCGGGGCCGCAGTCCGGTGGCGAACGCGGCCGCCGGGTCCGCCGTGTTGATGTCGCGCTCGGGGTCCGCGGCCGGCCACAGCGGCAGGCTGGTGTCGTCGCAGCCCTCGCCGAGCAGGAAATCCGGATCGACCCAGGCCAGTTCGGTGCCGGGCGGGGCAACCTCGCTCGCGACCACCTCAAGCAGGTCGCCGAACCCGAACGGCGGCGGCGGACTGACCGCGTGGAAGACGCCGGTGACCGACCCGGCGACCAGCGACACGATCCAGGTCGCCATGTCCCTGGCGTCGATCACCTGGATCGGGTCCGTCGGCAGGCCGGGTGCGAGGACGGTGCCACCGCGGGCGATCCGCTCTACCCACCAGGTGAACCGGTAGGTGTAGTCGTGCGGACCGATCACGTAGGTCGGCCGGATGATGGTCCGGCCGCCGGCGCCGTAGATCTCGGTGACCGCGCGCTCGCAGGCGACCTTGAGGCCGCCATAGGTGGAGTCGTTGACGACCTCGGTGTCCGGGTCGTCGAGTTCGGCGAGCGCTGAGTCCTCGGTGAACCCGGGCGCGACCGGCGCCCGGTACGCCGAGGTGGACGAGATCAGGACGTGCAGTCCGCCCCGGTCGCCCAGCGTCGCCGCCAGGGATCGGACCTGGCGAGGCAGGTAGGCACTGACGTCGATGGTCGCGTCCCAGTCGCCGGTGGCGAGCGCGGACAGATCTTCGTTACGGTCCCCGATCAGATGTGTCGCGGACTCGAAGAGCCGTGCGCCGGTCTGGCCGCGATGGAACAGGGTGACGTCGTGACCGTCCGCGATGGCCGCCTCGGTGATGTGACGGCCGACGAACGCGGTGCCGCCGATGATCAGGATGCGCATGCCCGAATGATGCCAGATGCAGCCGCGCTAGCTGTGGGCGCGTCACCGAGCGTGACCGGATCCCGGACGGGAACAACTGCGGCATGAGCGACTCGATGCTGTATCGCGGCGCGGGCGCGGCCACCCGCCCGGCCACCCGCACGCTGTTCAGCCAGACAATGGGGTTCGTCGCGCTGACCACCGCGATGTTCGCGGCCGGGGCGTACGTGGGGCGCGGGATGTCCTACGGGCTCGGCTTCGTCTGGTTCATCGTGGCGTTCATCTGCCTGATCGCGATGCACTTCACCGTCCAGCGGTCGCGACAGCTCACCGTGGTTCTGTTGCTCGGATTCGGACTGCTCGTCGGGATGGCTGTGGCCCCGACGCTGGCGTATTACGCCGGCGCGAATCCACAGGCGCTATGGACCGCGGGTGGTGCGACGGCCCTGTTCATCGCGGGCTTCGGTGCGGCCGGCTACGCATCGCGGCGCGATCTGTCCGCGCTGGCGCGGGTCGCGTTCTTCGCACTGCTCGCGCTGATCGTCTTCGGCATCGTGATGATCTTCACCCGGATCCCGTACGGGTCGCTGATCTACTCGGTGCTCGGCCTGGTGATCTTCGCGGCCTTCACCATGTTCGACTTCCAGCGGCTCCGGCGGTCCACGGACTTCGCGTCGGCGCCACTGCTCGCGGCCGCGATCTTCCTGGACATTCTCAACGTGTTCCTGTTCTTCCTGCGGATCTTCTCCCGCGACTAGACCGCATCGGGTCTGCTGGCTGGGCGGGTCGCGGCGGGACGCGTGATGCCGATACCCGCGACCGAAAATGTGATCGAGTGTGAATGAGGAATGTCGTACCCAATCGATAATGTGAGCTATAACAGGAAGCCGCCCCCGCATCTACCGAGATGATGCCGATGCCCGACCCGCCGATCGACCCGCCACCCGACCCGCGGATCGACCCGCCAGCCGGCCCGCGCAAGCCTGCCGACCCGCCAGCCGGCCCGCGCGAGTCCGCTGAACTGGCGGCGGCGAGCGCCGAGTCCGCGGCGGTAGATCCGGCGGACCTCTGGCCGGACGACATCGAGCGCTATGCGCCAGCCGATGAAGAGCCCTCCTGGTACTGGCCCGGACCGTTGGATGACCCGCGCGACTTCTCCGGCGCGGCCGCCGACGATGGTGGTGCCGGGCCGGAGGTGCTTGGTGCCGGCTTCACGCATCGGCCGAGGCGAGGGGGTGCCGCGAGGGCGCGGGTACCCGGGCCGGTGTGGCCGGCGGCTTCGCCGCCGGGGCACCGCTTGACCTGCTGCCTCCCGACCCGGTTCTCGCCGGGTTCGTTGACGAGGCGTTCGATGCTGGGCTCCATCAGGTGACCGACGACGAACTGGTCGGCATGCTGTGCGCCGCCCGCCGCCTCGCGTCCTGGCAGGCCGGGGTGGAACTCGCCGCCGTCGCTGAACTAGACGCCCGCCGCCGGGCCCAAGCCAGGCGAGCGGAATCGTCGCAGGTAGGCGAGCACGTGAGCGAGGAACTGGCGGCCGCCCTCGCGCTGACCGCACGATCTGCCGATTCGATGCTCGGCCTGGCCAGGGAGTTCGCGCGGATTCCCGCGGTCAGGACCGGGATGCTGACCGGCCGGATCGACCGCCCTCGCGCCGAGGTGTTCGCCAGTGAGCTGTCCGGGCTAGGTGACATCGCGGCCGCCGCGGTCGCGGCTGCCTTCCGGGATATCGCCGGTTCCATGACGACGGGGCAACTCCGGGCCGCGCTGCGTGCCATGGTGCTCGAGATCGATCCCGATGCGGCCCGCCGCCGGGCCGAGCGCGGCCGGGCCGAGGCCAGAGTCGAGGCATGGCAGGAGTCGTCGGGAAACGGAGCGCTAGCAGGGCGTGAACTTCCCGCCGCCGAGATGATCGCCGCCGACAAGCGGATAGACGCGATCGCCCGGACTCTCCGGGCGGCAGGTGTGCCGGGCAACCTGGAGCAGATCCGGGCGATGGTGTTCACCGCGCTGCTGACCGGCCGTGATCCCGCGACCCTGGTACCCGCCAGTCCCGCAGCGGCTGGGGCTGGAGCGGCCGGTCCCGCAGCGGCTGGGGCTGGAGCGGCCGGTCCCGCGTCGGCCGGGGCCGCCGACGCGCACGCGGCCGGGGATGCAGCGCACGCGGCCGGGGATGCAGCGCCCGCGGGGCCAGGTTCGGCGGCGGAGGATGCCGACGGCCGTGGTCCCGCAACCGCAGATGATCGCCCGGCGGACCGCATCCGTGTCGCCGCACCGCTCGCTGGCTGGCCGATGTCATGGAGCGGAACGGTGAACCTGACCCTGCCGCTGGCGACCTGGCTTGCCCGCAGCGACGCGCCGGGTGATGTGGCCGGATTCGGCCCGCTCGCGGGACCGGACTGCCGCGACCTGGCCGACCGCCTGGCCACCGGGCCCAGCGTGCGCTGGTGCCTTACCCTGACCGGCCCGGACGGCCGGGCCGTCGGCCACGCCTGTGCCCGTGCTGGCCCGAGCGCGGTGGCTGATCCAGCGGCAGCCGATGGCGGAACCCCGGCAGTCGGTGACGCGGACACGGCACGTCGCGCGCCGATCACCGCATGGCTGGCTGGCCTCCAGATTCGCTGGCTCGAACGCGGCAACTGCGGGCACCCGCTCGAGACTGCCGCCTACCGGCCAGGAGCGCCGTTAAGGCATCTGATCAAGGTCCGCCAGCGCACTTGTGCGTTCCCAGGCTGCCGATGGCCCGCCAGAGCCTGCGATGACGACCACACCGTGCCTTTCGAGGCCGGCGGTCGGACTTGCGAATGCAATCTGGCGCCACTCTGCCGCTATCACCATCGGGCCAAGCAGAGTCCGGGTTGGAAGGTAACTCAGCTAAAGCCAGGCAACCTGATCTGGACCATGCCCCACGGGCGTAGTTACTCGGTCATCCCAGACTCCTACCCGATCTGATCATCTACCCGACCTGATCATCAGCTCAGTCCGAACGCCCTTGCACCTGCTCCGCATGTGACGACATTCCCCTGGGGAAATGTGGCCGAATAATAACGGATACCCACATGGTATCGAATGGTGATCGAGGTAATAATCCAGCATCGCTGTGGGCCGGGTCCAACAAGTTCGAGAACCAAGGCCGGCTGATGCTTGACGGGGTTCCCGGAGGCGAGGTAAGTACCCGCCGGGATCGTGCTGCCGACTGCGACATGCAGGTCGGGCAGGACACATCCGGCTAGCGCCGGGTGTGCGCCCCCGAACGGACCTAGAGCGGTGCAGCCGAATTTGGTCATGCGGCCTATCAGCACTTTCCGCACCGCAGGCGCCATATACGCGTGGCGGGACGTGATTGTTACACCGTCGATGACTGCTGGTTCCTGCCCATGATTCCCGATGGGCAAAACGTAGGCAACCGGCGCTGTCTGCTGTTGACTCCAGCCGTATTCGCCGCCACTCGCCGTGGGTACCCACAATGGGCCATTGCCGATCCCAATGGGTCCCCAGGCTAGAAAGGCGCCTACGATAATCAAGGGTAACTGGATAGGTCCCTGATCTGGCTTCAGGCAGATTCGGGTATCCAGGGGGTTCCGCTGGCGGCGCGGGTGAGGGCGTCGAGCTTGCTGATGCCGTGCTTGGCGGTTGTGGACAGGTAGGAGCG
>JAJYTW010000254.1 GCA_021792855.1 Actinomycetes bacterium | reverse complement strand
GATCTACCAGCGGGATCATGATCTCCGGGTGCGGGTCGCCGCCAGCCGCGACCCGGTCGGCGGCCGCGCGGGCGATCGCCCGCACCTGCATCGCGTACAGGCCGGGGATGACCAGGCCGAGCCGGACCCCGCGCAGGCCGAGCATCGGGTTCT
This sequence comes from Actinomycetes bacterium, assembly GCA_021792855.1. Classification (GTDB taxonomy): domain Bacteria; phylum Actinomycetota; class Actinomycetes; order Streptosporangiales; family Streptosporangiaceae; genus Chersky-822. The sequence continues at coordinate 5,632 of JAJYTW010000254.1, read as the reverse complement.
GCTCATGCAGCCGGTGCACCGCGTCCAGCAGCTTGCGGTCCTGCTCGGTCGCGTTCTCCCCGGCCAGGGCGATCTTCACGGACAGCTCGGTGAGGTCGGGCAGGAACTCGTGCAGCGGCGGGTCGAGCAGCCGGATCGTCACCGGCAGGCCGTCCATCGCCGCCAGGATCTCCACGAAGTCGCCGCGCTGGAGCGGCTCAAGCTCGGCCAGCGCGGCCTCGCGGCCCGCCGCGTCCTCGGCCAGGATCAGCCGCTCGACCAGTTGCCGCCGCTCGCCGAGGAACATGTGCTCGGTGCGGGTCAGGCCGATGCCCTGGGCGCCGAACCGGACCGCGCGGGCCGAGTCCTCGCCGGTGTCGGAGTTGGCCCGGACACCCAGCCGGCGCCGGGCATCGGCGTGGCTCATGATCCGGTGCACCGCGTTGACCAGTTCGTCGGCCGATGTGTCCAGGCTGCCCTCGAAGTACTCCACCACCGGGGAGGCGACCACCGGGACCTCGCCCAGGTAGACCGCGCCAGACGTGCCGTCGATCGAGATCAGGTCGCCCTCGCGGACCGTGACCGGCGAGCCGTTGCCCGAGGCGGTGAACTGCCGCGACCGGGTGTCCACGTCAAGCTCCTCGGCCCCGCAGACGCAGGTCTTGCCCATGCCGCGGGCCACCACGGCCGCGTGGCTGGTCTTGCCGCCGCGGCTGGTCAGGATGCCCTGCGCCGCGATCATGCCGTGCAGGTCGTCCGGGTTGGTCTCACGCCGGACCAGGATCACCCGCTCGCCGCGCTCGGCCCACTGCACCGCGGTGGCCGAGTCGAACACCGCCTTGCCGACCGCCGCGCCGGGCGATGCGCTGATCGCCTTGGTGATCGTGGTCGCGCCCGAGTTGGCGCCGAACCGGGGGAACATCAGCTGGGCAAGCTGCTCGCCGGTCACCCGGCGGAGCGCCTCGTCCTCGTCGATCATGCCCTGGTCGACAAGCTGGACCGCGATCCGGAACGCGGCCGCGGCGGTGCGCTTGCCGACCCGGGTCTGCAGCATCCACAGCTTGCCGCGCTCGATCGTGAACTCGATGTCGCACAGGTCCTTGTAGTGGTTCTCCAGCGTCGCCATGATCTGCATCAGCTCGGAGTAGGACCTGGCATCGATCTGCTCCAGGTCCTGCAGCGGGACGGTGTTCCTGATCCCGGCCACCACGTCCTCGCCCTGGGCGTTCTGCAGGTAGTCACCGTAGACGCCCTGCTGGCCGCTGCCCGGGTCCCGGGTGAACGCGACGCCGGTGCCGGAGTCGGCGCCGAGGTTGCCGAAGACCATCGCCACCACGTTGACCGCGGTGCCCAGGTCGGACGGGATCCGCTCCTGGCGGCGGTAGAGCACGGCGCGGTCCGCGTTCCAGGAGTCGAACACGGCGCTGATCGCCATGTCCATCTGCTCGCGCGGGTCCTGCGGGAAGTCCCGGCCGGTCGCGGACTTGACGATCTGCTTGTAGGAGTCGACCAGGGCTCGCAGGTCGTCGGCGTCCAGTTCGAGGTCGTTGGTCGCACCCTTGGCCTTCTTGGCCGAGTCCAGCGCGTGCTCGAACTCCTCGCCCTCGATCCCGAGCACGGTCTTGCCGAACATCTGGATCAGCCGGCGGTAGGAGTCCCAGGCGAACCGGTCGTTGCCGGCCTGGGCGGCGAGGCCGTGCACCGAGGCATCGGACAGGCCGATGTTGAGCACCGTCTCCATCATGCCCGGCATCGAGAACTTGGCCCCGGACCGCACGCTGACCAGCAGCGGGTCCTGCGGGTCGCCCAGGGTCCGGCCCATCGCCTGCTCCAGGCGGTCCAGGTGCTCGGTCACCTCGGCGTCAAGCTCGTCCGGCACGCTCCCGTGCTTCAGGTAGTGCCGGCACGCCTCGGTGCTGATGGTGAACCCGGGCGGCACCGGCAGGCCGAGATTCGTCATCTCGGCCAGGTTGGCGCCCTTGCCGCCGAGCAGGTCCTTCAGATCCTTGTTGCCCTCGATGAAGTCATAGACGAACTTCCGCACAGCACGCTCTCCTTGCGGCGCCGCGGGCCCGCCACTACCAGGGCACCCTGCGGCTGAGTGATCGCGGCCTTCTCGGCCCTCCGAGACCGACTCTACCGAGAATGGGCGGCGGGATGACGCCGCACACCACGTTCTCCGGCGGATCGCTGCCCGGGCGACGCGGATTCAGGGCAGGTCGACCGGGAGGGCGGCGGCCCGCCACGCCTGGAACCCGCCGTCCAGATCGGTCGCCCGGCCAAAACCCAGTTGCCGCAGCGTCGCCGCGGCCAGGCTGGACTGATAGCCCTCGTCGCACATCACGATCACCTGGTCGGCCAGGCCAGGCGCCAGGGCGTGCCGGTGATCGCTATCGGGGTCCAGTCGCCATTCGAGCACGTTCCTGGCGATCACCAGCGCGCCGGGAACGGTCCCGTCCCTGGCGATCTGGGATTCGGCCCGGATGTCGATCAGCGTCGCCCCGGCGCGCATCGCCTCGGCGGCCTGCGCCGGGCTCACCCGCTCCAGGCCACTGCGGGCCGCGGCGAGCAGGTCATCTATGGACGTTCTAGCCACGCCGGACATCCTAGGCGCGTCCGGTCCTGGCTGGCTGGTGCTGCCGCGTGCGGGCGCGCCTGCGTGCCCGCACGCGGCAGGTTCCTCGGCTTGGCGTCGGCCCCCGGCCCGGCCGAACCGGCGAGCGCGCCACGGTGAGCGCTCAGCGATCCGGCCGTGAAGGCAGCATCAGCGTGCCTGCCTGTAGGACTCCCAGCGGCGTCCGCTGGTTTACCTCGCCGCCGGTGCGAACGACCAAGCCGAACAGGTGCGCAGATCAGCCCTGGTCGGGCGACTAGCAGCCCGCGAGCCGTTCAGCCAGATAGGGGACCAGCGCGTCAATCCCGATCCGCTCCTGCTTCATCGAGTCCCGCTCGCGCACCGTGACAGCCTGGTCGGTCAGGCTGTCGAAGTCGACCGTCACGCAGTACGGGGTGCCGATCTCGTCCTGACGGCGGTACCGGCGGCCGATCGCGCCGGCATCGTCGAACTCGGCGTTCCAGTTCCGGCGGATCTTGGCGGCGACGTCGCGGGCCTTCGGCGACAGGTCGGCGTTCCGCGACAGCGGCAGCACGGCCACCTTCACCGGGGCCAGCCGGTAGTCCAGGCGCAGCACGGTCCGCTTCTCCAGCTTGCCCTTGGCGTCCGGCGCCTCGTCCTCGGCGTAGGCGTCCAGCAGGAACGCCAGCATGGACCGGTCCACGCCGGCGGCCGGCTCGATCACGTAAGGGACGAACCGCTCCCCGGTCTCGGCGTCTAGGTAGCTCAGGTCCTCGCCGGACGCCTTCGCGTGCACGCCCAGGTCGTAGTCGGTGCGGTTCGCGATCCCCTCAAGCTCGCCCCACTCGCTGCCCGGGAACTGGTACCGGTACTCGATGTCCACGGTCCGCTTGGAGTAGTGCGACAGCTTCTCCTTCGGGTGCTCGTACAGCCGAAGGTTGTCCGCGGCGATACCCAGATCGCGGTACCAGGCCAGCCGGGTGTCGATCCAGCGCTGGTGCCATTCCTCGTCGGTGCCGGGCGTGACGAAGAACTCCATCTCCATCTGCTCGAACTCGCGGGTGCGGAAGATGAAGTTGCCCGGGGTGATCTCGTTCCGGAACGACTTGCCGATCTGGCCGATCCCGAACGGCAGCTTCTTCCGCGAGGTCTGCAGCACGTTCTTGTAGTTGATGAAGATGCCCTGTGCGGTCTCCGGGCGCAGATAGGCCAGGCCGGACTCGTCCTCGACCGCGCCAAGGTAGGTGCGCAGCAGGCCGTTGAACATCCTGGGCTCGGTGAACGAACCCCGGGCGCCGCAGTTCGGGCAGGCCAGATCCGCGAGGCCGTGCTCAGGTTCCCGCCCGTCGTGCTTCTCCTGATAGGCCTCGATCAGGTGGTCAGCGCGGAACCGCTTGTGGCACGACTGGCACTCGGTCAGCGGGTCCACGAACTCGGTGATGTGCCCGCTGGCCTGCCAGACCTCCGGCGCCAGGATCACGCAGGAGTCCAGGCCGACGATGTCGTCCCGGCCGGTGACCATGGCCTTCCACCACTGCCGCTTGATGTTGGCCTTGATCTCGGCGCCGAGCGGGCCGTAGTCCCAGGACGCCCGCAGACCGCCGTAGATCTCGCTGGACGGGTAGACGATGCCCCGCCGCTTGCACAAGCTGACGAGGGTTTCCATGCGGTCACTGCGACGAGCCATCTCAGATTCTCCAGCGCCTCAGGCGGTTGACAGGGTGCAGGACACCGGCAAAACCCGGCGAGGGGGCGGCGGTGCCTGCAAGCTTAGCGGGCAACCGGCCGGTACCGCGCGACCGCTATCGTGGTGGGCACGCGCCGGCCGGGCGATCCGGCCAGGCAGCGGGTTCCCGGACGGCAAGCGGCAGAACTGGTGGGCGAGAGCGGTCGTGAGCAGTAAGAACGCCCGGAAGGCGGCGCAGCAGCGCCAGCAGGCCGGCCCGGCGTCGGCCGGCGCCCAGGCGAGTCAGGCACGGGCCAGTCAGGCGCGGGCCGGCGCCCAGCGGGCGCGGACGCCGCGGCGGCGCCCGGGCCAGCCACGGCCGCTGCCGAGCGGCCGGTCGCTGCTGACGCCGCAAACGCAGGCCACCTCCGGCCGCCAGTCGCTCGAGCGACGCAGCGCGGTGATGCTGCTCTGGCTGCACCAGTTGCCGGTGTGGGTGCTGCCGGTCCTCCTGGTCGTCTTCCTGGCCATCGGAGTGTCAGTCGGCGGCGTTATCGGTGCGATCGCGCTCGCCGTGGTGGCCGCCGTGCTGCTCTGGCTGGCCGCCGTCTCCTGGCCTCGGCTCAGCCTCCCTAGCCGGCTGATCCGGGTGCTCACGATCGCGGTCGTGCTCGGCGTCGCGGTCCTGCGCCTGCTCAACCGCAAGCTGTAAGCCCCGCCGACGCGGTGCGCGGCCGCCGGCCGGCGCACTCCGGCCGGCGGCCGCAGGCCGTGCGCTCCACCGCGCCCGCACACCCCCGCACCCGCCGCAGCCGTGGCCGTGGCCGTGGCCGTGGTGTGTATGGCACATAACCGACCCTCCAGTGACCAATATGTGCCATTCACACCACGCGACCACGCGGCGGGCCGACCCCGCACGCACCACCGCACCGCACCACCGCACCGCGGCGACACGCGAGCCGAGCCAGGCCGGCCTAGTCGAGCGCGGGATTCGCCGAGCGGTGCGCGGGCCCCGGCTCCGCAGGGACCGGATTCGGCACGGCGCCGCCGTAGCGGCGCTCGCGGCTCGCGTAGATCTCGCACGCGTGCCATAGATGACGCCGGTCGAAGTCCGGGAAGAGCGTGTCCAGGAACACGAACTCCGCGTACGCCGACTGCCAGATCAGGAAGTTGGACGTCCTCTGCTCGCCGGACGAACGCACGAACAGGTCGACATCCGGGATGCCAGGCTCGTCGAGATACCTGGCGAAGACCCGCTCGTTGACCTGGTCGGCCCGAAGCCGGCCGGCCGCGACGTCGGCCGCGATCGCGGCGGCCGCGTCGGCGATCTCGGCCCGGCCGCCGTAGTTCACGCAGAACTGAAGCGTCAGCACCGAGTTTGACTCGGTCATCCGCTCGGCGTCGGTAAGCTC
>JAJYTW010000253.1 GCA_021792855.1 Actinomycetes bacterium | reverse complement strand
GACGGCGACACGATCAGGCTGGCCGCCGACGTGACCGGCCAGGTCGTCATCCCGCGCCAGCAGTCCAACGCCGCCCACCTGAACTAGCCGCCGCCGGGCCGCGCCTCGGACCGGGCCGCGCCTCGGACCGGGCCGGGGCCGCCCGGGGCCGCCCGGGTCGATGCGGGCAAGTTACGGGGCCGCGAACCAGGGCGGGGCGAACCCGCGCTGCCCGGCCCGGCCAGCCATGAACCACGGCCGGTACCCGCCGTCCGCACCCGCCCCGAGACCGGCGGCCGCGGCGAGGCGGGCCGCCGGGTCGGCCAGCCAGGGTTCATCGCCCCGGGCGGTTCCCGGGCGCACCACGTCCCGCCAGCGCGGGTCACCGGCCTGGCCGGCCAGGTCCGGCCGGCGCTCCCGGTCCCGCGTCGCCCGATCGTCCCCGGCGTCCGGCTGCCCGATCCGGCCTGCCCGCCCGGAGTCGTCGTGCGAGCCGTTAACGCCCGGGAAGTGCTCCGGGGGTCGCCCGGCGTCCGGCCGACCCGGCTCGCCCGGTCCGCCCGGCCGCTCCGTGCCGCCGAGGCGGCCGTCCCGGTGTGCGTCCGCTGGCCAGGCCGATGGATGCCCGGGCGGCAGCCGTGCCAGCCGTAACCGGAGTTCGTCCAGCAGCCCGGCCGGGTCGCGGGCCGCGCCGCGGGCGTCATCGAGTGGGACGTCGATCCGCCGCATGCACCGATTGTGCACCCTCCGCGCGGTCGCCGCGGCGCGGTCAAGTACGGTCGGCGGCGGGCGCCGCCGAACGGGAGGATGCCGCCGAACGGGAGGATCAGGTGACAGACCGCATCGAGTGGGTCCGGGCGAACTGCCGGCTGCTGACCGCCATCACCGGGGAGTTCACCGCCAGCCAGCCGTTCGCCGGGCTGACCATCGGCACCGGGATCCACCTGGAGCCCAAGACCGCGGCGCTGCTGCTCACCCTCGCCGCCGGCGGCGCCCGGGTGATCGCGACCGGCAACCTGTCAAGCACCCAGTCCGACACGGTCGGCTACCTGCGGGACCGCGGCGTGCGGGTGATGGCCGAGCCGACGACCGATGCCGCGGTGCACGACACGCACCTGCGCGCCATCCTGGACGAGCGTCCCGACCTGCTGCTGGATAACGGCGGCGACCTGTTCGCCCGGTACCTTGACGCCCCCTATCCCGGGCTGCGCGGCGGCACCGAGGAGACGACGTCCGGCCGGATGCGGCTCGCGCCGCTGGCCGGGCCGCTCGGCCTGCCGGTCCTGGTGATCAACGACAGCCCGATCAAGCAGTTCGCCGAGAACCGGCACGCCGTGGGCCAGAGCGTGCTCGAGTCGTTCCTGCGGATCACCAACCTGATGACCAATGGCAAGCGCGCCGCCGTCTTCGGGTACGGTGCCTGCGGCAAGGGCATCGCCGCCAATTTCCGTAACGCTGGCTGCCTCGTCGATGTCGTGGACGTCAGCCCGGTCACCCGTCTGGAGGCCCGCCTGGACGGGTTCGGGGTCCCCGATCGGGCCGACGCGCTCCGGCACGCGGACATCGTGATCACGGCGACCGGCGCGCGGACCGTGATCGGCGCGGCCGACCTGGGGCTGATCAGGGACGGGGCGGTGCTCTGCAACGCGGGCCACTTCCCGGACGAGATCGACGTCCCGGCGCTGGCGGGGTCGCCGAGCGTGACCGGCCGGGCCGACGGCGACGGCGGGATCAGCACGTTCACGCTCGACGATGGCCGGGTGTTCCACCTGCTCACCGGCGGGCACATGGTCAACCTGGCCGGGCCGCGGCCGCTCGGCAACTCGATCGAGTCGATGGACCTCGGGTTCGCGCTGCAGGCCAGGTGCCTGGAGGCGATCGCGACCGGCGCGGTAGCCGGCCCCGGGCACGCCGTCGTCCCGGTCCCGGCGTTCATCGACGAGGCCGTCGCGACCGCGTTCCTCCGCGCGCACGGCTGCTAGCCCGGCGGAGCGCCCCGCGCGCCGGAAGCACCGGCCGGCCCGTCTGGCCGTAGAGCAACGTTTGCCCGCGGAACGCGTAGTCCGCCGATTACCAGTCTTTCCCGGCGGAAAATTCGATGTCATGATCGGCTCAGAGTCCCCCCGTGCCACTCGGGAGTCGCCATGACCGAGACCAGCCTCCGTCGCGACGCCGTCGGCCTGCGCGAAGTCCTGTTCCAGAGCATCACGGACATGGCGCCGGGCGCCGCCGTCGCGGCATCCATTCCGGCGGGGGTCGCCTTCGCCGGCGGCGCACTGCCGCTCGCGGTCGTGTTCGCCCTGATCGCGTGCCTGTTCTCGGCGTGGAGCATCGGCCAGCTTGCTAGCGAACTGCCGGCCGCCGGGTCCATGGCGACCTACGCGGCGCGCGGCATCCACCCCGCGGCCGGCTTCCTGGTCGCCTGGGGCTACGTGCTGGTCGGCTGGCTCATCCCGCCGCTGGTGCTGCTCCAGCTTGGCTTCACCATCGCCGGAACACTGAACTCCGAGATCTCCGGCTACCCGGCCGGACTGTGGTGGCCGTGGTCCATCGCCGGGGCACTGGTCGTGCTCGCCGCCGGGTACGCCGGCGTCCGCACGTCCGCCCGGATGGGCACCATCCTCGGCGTCTTCGAGATTGCCGTGTTCGCGATCATGGCCGTGCTGCTGATCGCCCACGCCGGCGGCCACAACACCGGAGCGGTCTTCACGACGAGGTACACGCCGCACGGGTTCCACGGGCTATCCGGGGTAATCGCCGGATCGGTGTTCACGATCCTGGCGTTCGGCGGCTTCGAGGGGGCCGCTCCGCTGGCCGAGGAGGCGCGCAATCCGCGCCGGACGATCCCGGTCGCGATCCTGCTGGCCACCCTGACGATCGGCGTGTTCTACGTGTTCACCACCTACGCCGCCGACGTCGCGTTCGGTCCGGGCCGGTTCGCCGCGTTCGGGGTGGCCGGGCACGCCTCGTGGGAGGGCCTGGCCAGGTCGCTGTACGGGCTGTTCTGGATCCTGGTCTTCCTCGCCATCGTCAACTCCACGATCGCGAACGCGAACGCCGGGGTGAACGTGTCCAGCCGGACATCCTTCGCGATGGGCCGGATCCGCGCGTTCCCGTCGTTCCTCGCCGCGCTGAACCCGCGGCACAAGTCGCCGGTGAACGCGATCGTCGTCGGCACCGGGATCAGCCTGGCGATCATGCTCGGCCTCGGCATCCACTACACGCCCGAGGTCGCGTTCGGCATGGTCGGCACGGCCCTGGTGATCGTGCTGGTCGCCGTGTACATCCTGATGAACGTCGCCTGCATCGGCTTCTTCGCGCGCAGCGACCGGCACAAGTTCAAGGTGGTCTCGCACCTGATCGTGCCGGTGATCGGGATCGTGGTGTTCATCCCGGCCTGGTGCAGCGGGGCCGGCATCAAGATCCCGGGGGCAAGCTTCATCACGCCGCTCACCGCGCCGTACTCCTACATGGGCCCCGCCGTCGCGGTCTGGATGGTGCTCGGCGTGGCCTACCTGATCTACCTCTACCTGCGCGATCCGCAGCGGGTGCTTGACGTCGGACTGGTGCATATCGACGAGCCGTCCCCGACGGCCGGCCATAAGGTGACCACATGAGTGATCTTGAAGTTGTCAGCTATCGCCCGGAACGCGACCAGTACGCGTGGACCTTCGGGGGCGCGGCCCCGGTCGCCAGGATCCGGACGCCGGTCGTGCTCGATGTGTTCACCGAGGACGCGTTCTTCGGCCAGGTCCACAGCGAGAACGACCTGGTATCGGAGGTCTGCCAGTTCCCGTTCATCAACCCGCAGACCGGCCCGTTCTACATTGAGGGCGCCGAGCCTGGCGACACGGTCGCCGTGCACTTCGTCTCGATCACGCCGGCCAGGGACTGGGGCGTCTCCACCACGATCCCGCTGTTCGGGTCGCTGACCGGGACCAACGTGACGGCGCTGCTGAACGAGCCGCTGCCGGAACTGGTCTGGATGTGGCAGTTCGACCGGGCCGCGCAGACCTGCCGGTTCACCGCCCGGCACGGCGACTTCACGATGGACATGCCGATGAACCCGATGCACGGGACGGTCGGCGTCGCCCCGGCGAACCTGGAGGCGCGCAGCGCCCTGGTGCCGGACGCGTTCGGCGGGAACATGGACACCCCGGAGATGCGCGCCGGAACCACCTGCTACCTGGGCGTGAACGTGGAGGGCGCACTGCTGTCGCTCGGCGACGGGCACGCCCGCCAGGGCGAGGGCGAGACCTGCGGGGTCGCGGTCGAGACCGCGATGAACACGGTCATGGTGGTCGACCTGATCAAGGGCGCGCCGTGCCCGTGGCCGCGGCTGGAGAACGACGACTACATCATGACCGCAGGGTCGGCCCGGCCGCTGGAGGACGCGTTCCGGATCGCGCAGACCGAGCTGGTGCGGTGGCTCGCCGACCAGTACGGCATGGACGTGATGGACGCGTACCAGCTGGTCAGCCAGGGCGTCGAGGCTCCGCTCGCGAACGTCGTCGACGTCAACTACACCAGCATGGCCAAGATGCCGAAGCGGTACCTGCCGGGCGGGACGGTGATGGGCGGGGCGCACGCCAGGCTGAAGGAGCTAGCTGCCCAGTACCGCGGCTGACCGCCGCCCTGGCGGGCGCTGTCTCGACGGGTCGCCGCCCTGGCGGGCGCCCGCCGTGGCGGGCCGCCCGGTGTTACGCACGTCACGGTCACGCGGGCCGGGAACGCATACCCCGTAGGGTATAGTTCATCGAGTCGGGCACCAGTTAGCTGGTCGCCATCGTCATGTCCACACGCACAGAAGCGGAGATTACGAATGTGCAGTCCTGCTATCTGCAGACGCTGTAACAAGGTCACCTGGAGCGGCTGCGGCCAGCACATCGAGCAGGCCCTGGCGGGCGTCCCCAAGGACAACCGCTGCACCTGCCACTGAGACCTCCGCGGCTGGCTGCCCCCACCGCCATCGGGGCGGCCACCCGCGTGCTACGGTGCCCGGCCGGCTCCCGCGACCCGGCCGGGCATCGGACTGTCTGAGCCCAATCCGGGGCCGGTAACCGGTGCATCGCCGGAGCCGACACATCATCGGAGCCGGCACATCGCCGTAGCCGGCACATCATCGAAGCCGGCACATCGCCGTAGCCGGCACATCATCGGAGCCGGCACATCATCGGAGCCGGCACATCATCGAAGCCGGCACATCGCCGTAGCCGGCGCGCCGGCCGCCAGATACCGCGCCGCCCCATCTGCCCCGGCCCGTCCCCTGGTCCGGCGACTGGTCCGGCGACTGGATCGTGCGCCGAACCCGGCGACACGCCCCGGTCAGCATCTTTCAGCCGGCCGCCGCACGTGCCTAACGTGGTCTCATGCGCTACGTACCGTGGTGGGGCGTGGGCTCTTCTGTAGCGATTCCGGTGTTCCTGATCGCCGGATGGACGATCGCGGGGATGTTGCAGCCAGCCACCTACAGCCCGATGCGGAACAGCGTCAGCGCCCTCGCCGCGATCGGCGCCAGGGACCGGTGGGTGATGACCCTGGTGTTCGTCCTGACCGCGGCCTGCTATCTGATCACGGCCCTCGCGCTGCGGCCGGTGCCGATGGCGGCCAGGCTGATCCTGGTCGCCGGCGCTCTCGCGGGCATGCTCGTCGCCGCCAGCCCGGAGCCGTCCGGCGGCCGGTTCTCCGTGGCCCACGCCGTCTGGGCCGCGGTTGGGTTCGCCATGCTGTCGATCTGGCCGCTGGCCGCCCGGCAGTCCGGCCCGTGGGTCCCGTGGCCGCTCCGCCCGGCCAGCGCGCTGGGCGCAGTCACCTTCCTCGCGGTGCT
>JAJYTW010000252.1 GCA_021792855.1 Actinomycetes bacterium | reverse complement strand
CTACCGGCCGTCGCCGGGCGCCCGCCCGGCGGGTTCCCGCGGCCCGCCCGGCGCCCCGGCCTCCGCGTCCGGCTCGTCCTGGCCCGGTGCTTCCTGGCCCGGTGCTTCCTGGCCGGGCGCCTCGTGATCGGGCCGGGTTCGCGATAGCGGGAGCAGCACCCGGAGTGCCCGGTTCTCCGCCGGGTCGAGCACGCAGTGCTGCACGCAGGCGGGCACCAGGGTGCCATTCTCCGGGTGCGCCATCGCGTAGTGGCAGGCGGCCAGCCGTTCCTGGGTGGCGCGGACCCGCGGGTCGGCGCTGACCTCGCCGCGCTGCATCAGGTCCCAGGCCGGCCGCACGTCCGCGGCGTCCATGAACTGATGCATGACGTAGCTGACCGGCCGGATCCGGTGGGTCAGCAGGCGGAGCGGGCCGGCCCGGCGGATGGTGCGGGCCGCCCAGCCGACCGCCAGCGCCAGCACCCGGGGATGCCGGGCCGTGATCACCGCGAGCCTGGCGGCCAGCAGGGCGGGCGGCGTGCCGGTGAAGCTGACCGGCCCGAAGTACTCCAGGAACGCGTCCCGGACGGCCAGGTCCCGCCGGTCGGCGCCGTCCAGCACCGGGAACCAGCGGTCCCCGGCCCAGAACCCGTAGGCCGCCCGGTTGCACCGGGTGTCGCCGTGCTCGAACAGGTGGTAGTCCAGCCGGGTGCCGGCCCCGGCCTCGATCTGGGCCCAGACCTGATCGCCGGTCACGTCCCGGTAGTCCTCGTGCCACCGCCGGTCATCGCCCACGAAGGCGGCAGGCTGGAACGAGAACATGCCGTACCCCATCGCCCGGCAGTCCCGGATCACGGCCGCGACCTGGCTGAGATTGGCCGGCGTCACGGTCATGTTGTGCGCCAGGAAAGACCGGACCCCATGCTCCCGGCGGAGCCGGGCGAACATCGCCGCGAACCGTTCCCGGTACGGGTTCAGCGACGCCTCATCCGGCGGCCGGGGAATGCCCCGCCGGCCGAACATCAGCGAGTCGAAATGGGCGGCGAACGACAGCCGGCCCAGCCGGGGCCGGCCGTCCGGTCCGAGCGCCAGTCGCGCGAGGTAGTCATAGTCGAAGTCGCCGTGGGTGAAGCTCATCGGCTCCCGGCCGTGCGCGCGCATCACCGCCAGCGTGGCCGCGTGGTCGTCCGGATCGAGCAGGCTGACCTCGCCGCCGATCAACTGGGCGTGCGCGCGCGGGCCGCGGACCTGATCGAGCAGCCGCATCTGGGCCCGCACCTGGCTGATCGTGTGGCCGCCGTCCACCCGGACCTGGTTGGCGTCCCGCGAGTGGTAGCACGGGGTGCAGGCCAGGTTGCACTTCGGGAACACGCCGTGGGTGCCCTCGCAGCCGACCGCGTGCCGCCCGAGCACCTGCCCCGGCGTCCTGGCCGATGCCGGAAGCTCGGCCCAGCGCCGCTCCAGGGCCGCCGCGAACCGCGGGTCCACCGGCCGCAGCGCCCGCCGCGCCATGCCGATCGTCGCCGTCCACCGGGCCATCGCCGTCACGTTGCCACTCCATCCGTTCCGCTGGTGGCGGCATTGCAGCACGGCACGGGCGAGCGTCGGCACGGCACTGTCGGCAAGATGACAGTGTTCGGGTGCCTTCGGCCGGGTCGCCGCGGCCAGGTCGCCTGGCTGCGGCGCAGAATAGGACCGGCGGGACGGCCAGCCGGGATTGTGCCCGGTTCGGGCGGGAAACTGGTCAGCGCGGGAAACGGATCAGCACAGTGCGCGTAGCGGTTGTGGGCGGCGGGATCATCGGCCTGGCCTCGGCTCTCGAACTGCGCCGCGCGGGCGCCGACGTGGTGCTCTTCGAGCGCGGCCGGTGCGGGGCGGAAACCTCGCTGGGCAACATGGGCTGGGTCTGCCCGTTCCTGGTGCAGCCGATGCCAAGCTGGGACACCCTGCGGCAGGCGGCGGCCCGGGTCGGCCGCCGCGAGCATCCGGTCGGGATCATCCCGCGCCTGGACCCGAGCTTCGCCGGGTGGGTGCTCAGGTTCCTGCGGAACGTGACCAGGCACCGCAACACCGACTCGCTCCGGGCACTGTACGAACTGGCCCAGGACGCTCCCGTGCTGTACTCCGAACTCGCCGCCAGCGGGGTGGAGTTCGAGATGCACGAGGACGGCATCCTGGTGCTCGCGCCCGAGGCGGACGGACTGCGGTCCTACCTGGCGGCGGCCAGCGAGATGGCCGCGCTGGGCTACGGCGGACAAACCCGGCTGTACCAGGGCGCCGACCTGCGCGCGCTGGAGCCCAACCTCGGCAGCTACCCGGCGGCGGGCCTGCATCTGCGGGCCGAGCGGAACGTCCGGCCCGAGACCGTGACCCGGGGCCTGGCCGCCGCGATTGGCGGCCTCGGCGTGCCGATCCACGAGGGCGTGCGGGTCACCGGCCTGCATCCGGACGGCGGCGGGTGGCGGGTCGCGGCGGCGGACGGCGGCGGTGAGCGGGTGGACGCCGTCGTGGTCGCCGGCGGCCTGTGGTCCAGGGACCTGCTCGCGCCGCTGGGCGTCCGGCTGCTGATCGAGCCCGCCAAGGGCACCAGCCTGACGTATGAGGACACCGAGCGGCTGATCCGGCACCCGCTGGAACTCGCGGACTACCGGGTCGCCTGCTCCACCTACGACGGCGCGATCCGGATCGCGGGCGGGTTCGAGCTTGGCCGGTTCGACCGGAGCGTGCCGGACAGCCGGGTCCGGCTGCTGGAGGACGCCGTCCGGACGTACTTCCCGCAGTGGCCGCCGGGCCGGATGACTGCCCGGTGGGCGGGGCTGCGCCCGGCGACGCCGGATGACCTGCCCTACATCGGCCCGGTGCCCGGCCACCAGGGCCTGTACGTGGCCGCCGGTCACGGCACGCTGGGCGTGACGCTCGCCCCGGGGACGGCCCGCGCGATCCGGTCCATGGTCATCGACGGCGTCCGGTCGCCGCGGCTGTTCCCGTTCCGGGTGGATCGCTGGAGCGCCGGGCCGACGAGATGAGGGACGATTCGGCACATGGACTGTGATCTGGTCATCCGGGGCGGTACCGTCGTCACGCCGGACGGCGCCGGCGACTACGACGTCGGCGTGGCTGGCGGCCGGATAGTTCAGCTTGGCGGCGACCTGACGGCCCGGCGGACGCTCGACGCCTCGGGCGCCGTGGTGCTGCCCGGCGGCATCGACATGCACGTGCACCTGTCGCTGCCGTCGCCGCCGGTGCCCGGGCGGCCGGCCTGGGTGGACGACTTCGGCTCCGGGTCGCTGGCCGCCATCGCCGGCGGGATCACCACGATCGGGAACATGACCACCCCGTGGCCCGGGCAGTCGCCGGCGGAGGCGATCGCCCGTGATCTCGCCGCGGCGCGGGCCGCCGCGGCGGTCGACTACGTGCTGCATCCGGTGCTGGCCGACCCGTCCCCGGCGGCGGTCGCCGAACTGCCCGGCCTCGCCGCGGCCGGGCATACCAGCGTCAAGCTGTTCATGGTGGACCCGGAGTTCGAGGAGCGGATCGAGGAGGTGATCCCGGCGATCCGGGCCGCCGGCCGGGCCGGGATGCTGACCCTGCTGCACTGCGAGGACAGCGCGCTGGTCCGGTACGCCGGCGCCGAACTGCTGGCGGGGGGCCGCGGCACCGTGTCGGACTGGGCCGAGAGCCGCCCGGACCTGGCCGAGCGCGCGGCGGTGGAACGGGCGGTGGCGATCTGCGCGGCCACCGGGTCGCCGATCTACATCGTGCACCTGTCGTCGGCGGCGGCACTGGACTCCGCGCGCCGCGCCCGGGCCCGCGGCCTGCCGGTCTTCGTCGAGACCCGGCCGCTGTACCTGCACCTGACCAGCGAGGTGCTGGCCGAACCGGACGGCGGCAAGTACATCGGCAGCCCGCCGCTGCGCGAACCCGCCGACCAGGCGGCGCTGTGGTCGGGCCTGGCCGACGAGTCGGTGCACACCGTCGGCAGCGACCACGCGCCGTGGACCCTGGCGGCCAAGACCGACCCGGAGCAGACCGTGGTCACGGCCCGGCAGGGCGTGCCCGACCTGGAGACCATGCTGCCGATGCTGTTCTCGGCGGGCGTGCGGACCGGCCGGATCTCGCTGGCCAGGTTCGCCGCGCTGACCGCGGCGAACCCGGCCCGCCTGTTCGGCCTGTTCCCCCGGAAGGGGACGATCGCGGTCGGCAGCGACGCCGACCTGATCGTGCTGGACCCGAAGCGGCGCCGGGTGATCGACGGCGCGGCGATGCGGTCCCGCGCGGGTTACTCGCCGTACGACGGCGCCGAGGTGTTCGGCTGGCCCCGGTTCACGGTGAGCCGGGGCGAGGTCGTGCTCGAGGACGGCGAGGTGACCGCGTCGCCCGGGCGCGGCCAGTGGCTGCGCCGCGACCGGACGCCGGCCGCTCCCGGCCCCGATCAGGAAGGTGCGCGATGACCACGCCAGTCACGATCCTGCGCGGCGCGACGGTGTTCACGGCCGCGGGCGGCGACCCGTTCCAGGGCTCGGTCGTGGTGGCGGGCGACCGGATCGCCGACGTGCTCACCGGGCCGTCGGCGCCGTCCCGGCCCGGCCGGGTGATCGACCTGCACGGGGCGACGCTGCTGCCCGGACTGATCGACGCGCACGTGCACGCGGCGGCGGTGCGGGCCGATATCCAGGATCAGCACCGCGATCTGTTCGACAGCGAACTCGCGGTGCTGACAGCGCGGTCGCTCACCGAGATGCTGGACCGGGGCTTCACCACGGTGCGGGACGCGGGCGGTGCGGACGCCGGCTACCGGCGGCTGATCGAGCGCGGCGATCTCGCCGGGCCGAGGCTGCTGGTGTCGGGTCGGCCGCTGACCCAGACCGGCGGACACGGCGACAGCCGGCGCGCCACCGAGAGCCATGACTTCGCCGCCTGCCCGCGCGCCCAGGGGATGACGCACGCTGTCGCGGACGGCCCGGACGCCGTGCGTCATGCGGCGCGGGAGGAACTGCGGCGCGGCGCCGACCAGATCAAGGTGATGGCCGGCGGCGGGGTGATGTCCCCGACCGACCGCCTGGAGTCGGTGCAGTACTCGCTGGCGGAGTTGTCGGCGGCGGTCGGCGCGGCCGCCGCGAGCGGGACGTACGTGCTCGCGCACGCCTACACGCCGGAGGCGATCGAGGTATGCGTGGCGGCCGGCGTCCGCTCCATCGAACACGGCAACCTGCTGAACGAACCCGTCGCCCGGCTGATGGCGCAGGCCGGGACGTTCCTGGTGCCGACCCTGGTCACCTACGAGAAGCTGTACGAGCAGGGCGAGGAACTCGGGATCCCGCGGGCCAACCTGGACAAGCTCGGCGCGATCATCGACGCCGGGGTGAACAGCCTGCGGATTGCCCGGGGAGCGGGCGTGAAGATCGGCTCGGGCTCGGATCTGCTCGGCCCGATGCGCGTCCACCAGGGGCGGGAGATCGCACTGCAGGCGCAGGCACTCGGCGCCGCCGGCGCGATCGTCGCGGCTACCAGGACCAACGCCGAACTGCTCGGGATCGACGCGGAGACCGGGACGATCGAGCCGGGTAAGGCCGCCGACCTGATCGCCGTGGACGGGGACCCACTGGCCGACCCCGGCCTGCTCGCAGACCCGGGCAGGCTCCGGCTGGTGATGCGGGTCGGCCGCACGCACATCGACCGGACCGGCTGAGCTGGCCGAGACCGGGCGTGCCGGGTGAGCCGCCCGTGCCGGGTGAGCGGCCCGGATCGGCGTTGCGCTTGACCCCCGGCCGGCGTCGCGCTTGACCCCCGGCCGGCGGCGCGGCGAGACTTGACCCGGGCGATGGGGCTCGCCCCGAGCGCGGCGTCCGCCGCTGACGGTCCCTGATA
>JAJYTW010000251.1 GCA_021792855.1 Actinomycetes bacterium | reverse complement strand
GTGCCGTCCGCGCCGCGTCCGTGCCGTCCGCCCGGCGCGATTCGCTGTGGTGTGGATGGCCCATAACCGACGCTCCAGTGACCAATATGTGCCACTCACACCACAGGGGGCGGGCGTCATCGGCACCGCAGGGTCGCGCGTCATCGGCGCTGCGAGGCCGGAAACGGCCGGTGGCCGCCCCGCTCAGCGGGGCGGCCACCGGTACGCGGTGTTCCGCGGGTTTGGCGGCCAGCCGACTCGGGCGATCGGCCGCCCGGGCTGGCGGCCAGCCTGGTTCAGCGGGCTACTCGGTCCACCAGTCCTCGTCGCCCTCGCCCGGGCCGTCCTTCGGCTTGCCGTCGGTCTTGGCCTCGGCGGTCTTGGTGGCCGTGGCCGGGGACCCGCCGTTGGCGGCCGGGGCCGCGGCGACGGCTCGGGGGGTGGAGATCGCCGGGGCGGGGGCAGTGGCGCCGAGCGATGCGGCGCCCGGGCCAAGCAGCTGGCTGATCTGAGCCAGGTGCGCCTGGACGGTCTCGTACTGCTTGTTCGCCTCGTCGACGCGCCGCTGCGCCGTCGTGACCTGCCGGTCGGATTCGGCCTTGGTCTCGGCGAGCAACTGCTCGGCCTGAGCCTTGGCCTGCGCGACGATGTCGTCGGCGTTCTTCTTGGCGCTGCTGACCAGCTGCCTGGCGTGGTCGTCGGCGTCCCGGCGGGTCTGCTCGGCCTGAGCACTCGCCTTGCTCGCACGCTGCTCGGCGGTCGCGGCACGCTGCTCGGCCTCGGAGACCAGCCGCTGGGTCGCGGCCTGTGCGGCGGCGAGACGCTCCGCCTCCTGGCGCTCGGCCTCCTCGCGCCGGGACGCGAGCTGGATCTCGAACTCGGCCTCGGCCTGGGCCCGCTGGGCCTCGCTCTCCTCCAGGATCCGCTGTGCCTGGCTGCGCATCTCGTCGGCCTGGCGCTTGGAGGTAGTCAGGATCTCGTCGCGCTCGCGCTTGGACGAGGCCTTGAGCTGGGCGACCTCGCGCTCGGTGGTGGTGCGCAGCTTGGCGATCTCGCGCTCGACGGCCGCGCGCTTCTCGGCCACCTCGTGATCCACCATGGCGCGGAGCTTGGCGACCTCGCGCTCGGTCGTCGAGGTCAGCTCGTCGGCCTCGCGTCGGGCCGAGGTCCGGATGCTGTCGGCCTCGCGGTCGGCCGACCCGCGCAGGTCGTCGGTCTCGCGCTTGACGTTGGCCCGCAGTTCGGCGGTCTCGTTCTCCGCCGCGGCCCGCAACTCGGCGGCGTCGACCTTGGCGGAGGCGAGCACCTGGCTCGCCTCGGTCCGAGCCTCCTGAAGGATCTCGTCGCGCTGCTCCTCGGCCAGCCGGAGCAACTGCTCGATCCGCGACCCAAGACCGGAATAGGTGGGGCGCTCCTGCTCCTGCATCTGCCGGTGCGCGAAGGCAAGCTCCTGCTTGAGCGCCTGCTCGTTCTCCCGGAGCCCGCGAAGCTTGCTGTTCAGCTCCCGCAGGTACTTCTCGACCTCGTCCTGGTCGTATCCGCGCATCTTCTGCGAGAAGGGCGGATGGGGTGCGTCGTCGTCAAAGAAGGTACCGAGCTGAGCGTTGATATCGGGCTGCATGTCGCCTAATCCTGAGTAGACGGGGGTTGTTGCATCCTAGAGCTTGCAAGGACCGGGGATGTCCGCGTCGCCGCGGTTGGCTTGCCCGGCCGCCGGGCTGGCCGGCCACCGTTCGCCATCGGTCCGCGGGCCGCGCGTCGGCACCTTCCGGTCCCAGGCAGCGTACTCCCGCCGGGACGGCTTCGAAGCCCGTTCGCCACTGCTCGTGACCTAGGTCATGGATTGGCTCGACTTGCCCCGCTTGTTCGTACCCCTGACGGGTCCGTTGCCCGTCTTTCGCGCGATTTCCGGTGTCGCTAGCGTCCGGGTGATTCCACCAGTTCGGTGAGCACGCCGCCGAGGTCGCCCGGGTGCAGGAAGGCGATCGACGCGCCCATCGAGCCATGCCGCGGCCTGGCGTCGATCAGGCGGAGGCCAGCCGCGCCGAGCGTGGCCAGAGCCGCCTCGATGTCGGCCACGCCGTAGCCCACGTGGTGGACCCCCTCGCCGCGGCGCTCGATGAACCGGCCGACCGGGGTGTCCGGGCCGAGCGGTTCGAGCAACTGGACGTAGGACATGCCCGCCGGAGCGTCGGCCACCATCAGCATCGCCTCCCGGACACCCTGCTCCTCGTTGGTCTCCCGGCTGACGACCGTTAGCCCGAAGGTCGACTCGTACAGCCCGATGGCGGCGTCCAGATCCCGGCACGCGATCCCGATGTGGTCGATCCGCTTGAGCATGGTCCCCCCTTCGGACGCGCCGCCGCCTGGCGATCAGCCGGACATCCGCAGCGCGGGATTCTGCCGGACATAGGTATCGTTGCAGGTATGCGAGATGCGGTGATAGTGGGTGGGGCCAGAACGGCGATCGGCCGGCTGCTCGGGTCGCTCAGCGACTTCAGCGGCGCCGAGCTTGGCGGGTTCGCCATCAAGGAGGCGCTGGCCCGGGCGGGCATCGCTGGGGATCAGGTCGACTACGTGATCATGGGCCAGGTGCTGCAGGCCGGCGCTGGCCAGATCCCGTCCCGGCAGGCCGCGGTGGCCGCCGGGATCCCGATGACGGTGCCGTCGCTCACCATCAACAAGGTCTGCCTGTCCGGTCTTGACTCGATCGCGCTGGCCGCCCAGTTGATCCGGGCCGGCGAGTTCGACGTGGTGGTGGCCGGCGGGATGGAGTCGATGACCCAGGCCCCGCATCTGCTCCCGAGCGCACGCCGGGGCATCAAGTACGGCTCGGCGGAACTGATCGACGCGATGGCCTACGACGGCTTGACCGATGCCTTCGAGCACGTGTCGATGGGTGAGTCCACCGAGCGGCACAACGCCAGGCTCGGGATCGGCCGGGCAGAGCAGGACGAGTTCGCCGCCCGGTCGCACGAGCGGGCGGCCGCCGCGATCAAGAACGGCTTGTTCGCGGAGGAGATCGTCGGTGTCCCCGTGCCGCAGCGCCGGGGCGAGCCGGTGATCTTCGACACCGACGAGGGGGTGCGGCCGGACACCAGCGTCGAGGCGCTCGCCAGGCTGCGGCCTTCCTTCGCCGCGGACGGCACGATCACGGCGGGGACCGCGTCACAGATCTCGGACGGGGCCTGCGCCGTCGTGGTGATGTCGGCCGACGCCGCTCGGGCGGCCGGGGCCACCGTGCTGGCCGAGGTCGGCGCGCACGGCGTGGTGGCCGGCCCGGACAACTCCCTGCAGTCCCAGCCGTCCAATGCGATCCGGCGGGCATTGGCCAAGGCCGGCCTTTCGGTTTCCGATCTGGATCTGATCGAGATCAACGAGGCATTCGCCGCGGTCGCCATTCAGTCCATGCGGGACCTGGGAATTGACTCAGACATCGTCAACGTCAACGGCGGTGCGATCGCGCTCGGGCACCCCATCGGGATGTCCGGCGCGCGGCTCGCGTTGCACCTGATCTACGAGCTTCGCCGGCGCGGCGGCGGGCTTGGCGCGGCGGGGCTGTGCGGCGGCGGCGGGCAGGGCGACGCACTGCTGCTCCGGGTGCCGGCGCCGACCGGCGACTGACCTCGTGGGCACGGACCCGAAGTCGCTGGTCGAGGCTGCCCGGAGCGGCGATCCGCGGTCACTGGCCCGGCTGGTGTCGCTGGTCGAGAACGGCTCGCCCGGGCTGCGCGAGGCGATGCGGGCAGTGGCGCCGTATACCGGCGGCGCCCGGATCGTCGGCCTGACCGGCTCGCCCGGCGTTGGCAAGTCCACGGTGACCGGCGCCCTGGTCCGGTCGTACCGGTCGGCCGGCCTGCGGGTCGCCGTGCTCGCGGTCGACCCGACCTCGCCGTTCAGCGGCGGCGCGCTGCTCGGCGACAGGGTCCGGATGCAGGACCACGCCACCGATCCTGGGGTGTACATCAGGTCGATGGCCACCCGGGGTCACCTGGGCGGGCTGTCGGTGACCGCGCCGCAGGCGCTGCGGGTGCTTGACGCGGTCGGCTTCGACGTGATCTGCGTGGAGACCGTCGGCGTCGGCCAGGCAGAGGTCGAGATCGCGTCCCTGGCCGACTCGACCCTGGTGATCATGGCGCCCGGGATGGGTGACTCCGTGCAGGCGGCTAAGGCCGGGATCCTGGAGATCGCCGACATCTTCGTGGTGAACAAGAGCGACCGGCCGGGCGCCCAGGAGGTGGTCAGGGACCTGCGCACGATGCTGGCCATGGCACCGGCCGCCGAGGGCGGCTGGAAGCCGCCGATCGTGCTGGCCTCGGCGGCCAGCGGCGACGGGATCGGTGAGCTGGTGGACAAGCTTGACAAGCACTGGTCCTGGCTGGCCGACTCCGGGGAGCGGGACCGCCGCCGCCTGATCCGGGCTAGGGAGGAGGTCTCGGCGATCGCCGTGGCCGGCATCCGGCGCCGGATCGGGGCGCTGCCCGGTGAATCCCGGCTGGACGACCTCGCTGCGCTGGTGGCCAGTGGCAAGCTGGACCCGATCTCGGCGGCGGACGAACTGATCGACGGCCGGGACTGACCGGCCGGGGAGCTGGCCGGCCGGGGAGCTGGCCGGCGGGCGGGACTGAGCTATCAGCGGGCGCTCAGCGGTCCCGGTCGTCCCGGCGCGCGATAGCCCGGTCGAGCACGCTGCTGACGGCCTGGCCGGCGCCGGCGCCGATCAGTGCTCCGACGATGGTGTCGCCCGGATAGTGCACCCCGGTGTGCACCCGGGAGTAGGCGACGGCGCCCGCCACGAACTGGATCCCGATCGCCAGCCACGGGCTGTCCCGGCTGATGGCCGTGGCGAACGCGAACGCCGAGGCCGAGTGGCCGGACGGGAACGAGGTCGATGACGGCATCGTTACGTGCCGCTGGTCGGGCACGCCTGCTCCGGCCCGATCCGGTCGCCGCCTCCTGGCGAGGGACTTGACGCCGACATTGACTGCGGCCGAGGTGACCCCGATCGCGAGCACGCCGCGGGCGGCGGCACGCCGGCCGTGCGGCCCGCTCGCCGCCAGTGCCGCCGCGATGCCGAGCCAGAGCGCCGAGTGGTTGGCCGACCTGGACAGCCGCCGCATGGCCCGATCCAGGGCAGGAGCCGGCACCTCGGCCACCGCCTCGTAGACGGCCCGGTCGATGGCGCCAAGCTGGTGCAGGACATCGGCCAGTTGCTGCCGGGCCGGTCCGCCGGGCCGGAAGATCTCGTCGGCGATCCGGTCGGCGACGGCACCGGGTTGGTCGGCCCGGGGTTGGTCGGCCCGGGGTTGGCCGGCACCGGACTGGTCCGTGCCCGTCCGGTCGGTGCCGGGCCGGCCGGTACCGCTCTGGTTGCTGCCGGCGGGCTCCCCAGTGGCCACCGATGCATGCTAACACCGGCCTCCGGGCATGGTTAAAGGGGAAGTCTTTCCTGGTCACGCAGGCGGGAGGCCCGGCGTGTCGGTTCAGGCGGGCGAGCGAAGCGTGGTCGCCCCGGTGACAGCCGACCAGCGTCCGTCGCTGTCGGAACGACTCAGCGCGGCGGTTGCCCTGGCCGCGCTGGCGGGAGCGCTCCTGCTGATCGGCCTGCAGGTGGTGTTGCGGATCGGCGCGGTGATCCTCGCGCTGGCCGGGTTGCTCGCCCTGGTGACCGCGTGCTGGTACGTGGTCAGCAGGCGCGGTGTCATCCGCGCGATCGCGCTCGTGACCGCCGTCGCCGCTCTGGCCGCGCTGATCGCCGGCCTGGTGCTCGCTGTGGTCCGGTGGTGGATGCCGGTCGCCATCGCCGGCCTTGCTGTGCTGTCCGTCGCCTCGGCGCGGCACGCGCTGCGGCGCACGCCGCGGGCGGTGCGGTCGGGCCGCCGGCGCGGCCGC
>JAJYTW010000250.1 GCA_021792855.1 Actinomycetes bacterium | reverse complement strand
CGACGGGCCCGTGTCCAACGGGCCCGTGCTCGCCGATACCGTGTCCGCCGTCATCGGGGCGTGCGCTGGGCGCGGCGGCTACCCGGCGAGCTGGCCGGGGCCGAGGTAGTAGGGGTTCTCCACCAGAATGCCCTGGACCAGTACCTGAGGATGCGTCTTGACAATGTTGACCACGACCTCTCCGCCGAACAGATCCAGGTCGTACAGGCACAGCACGATGACCGGCGAGGTGGCGGTGACCCGGTTCAGCTCGAACTCGTAGTGCGCAAGCTGGTCGACGCCGGGGGCATCCCGCAGGGCCCAGGTCATCTCGCCAACCAGCCGGCAGAACAGGTAGCCCTCGCGCTCGGCCCTGGCGATGCTGTCGGTCCAGAACTGGAGCATGCGGCCGGTGGTGAAGGCGCCGCCGGCCAGGTAGGTGGTCTCCGGCTGGAGCAGGTCAAGCTGGCTGCCCGGGCAGCCGGACGGCAGCCGCTCGGACAGCCGGCTCGCGGTGCGGTCGGAGTCCACGATGCAGACGCACTTGTCCCCGGCCCGCAGGCCGGTGCCGAGGTAGGCCTCGAGCAGCCGGTCGCGGGCGTCCTCGCCGCGGTAGAACGCGCAGATGTGGCTTCCGGGCAGCAGGCCGATCTCGTCGATCCCGCTCGGCACTAGTTCGGTCACGCTGTGCGCCCTTCGTCGGATCGATGACGCGGATGCTACTTGTTCGCCGGGATTGGCGGCTCGGCCTGGCAGGGCGAAGATTCCGGCATCCCCCGGCCTGGCAGGGGCAGTTTCACCCCGGAAGGCGCCGGATTGATGGCGGTGTGTCATAACGAGGACACTGTTGTCGGTCTGCTCCGCGAGGCGCACGGGCTAGCGGGCGGCTACGGCTGAAGGGAGCACGGCATTGGCCGTTCACAGCCATGACCTGGTGATCGTGGGGGCCGGCAGCGGGAACATGCTGCCGGACGAGTCGCTGGCCGGCTGGCGCATCGCGGTGGTGGAGAGCGATCGGTTCGGCGGCACCTGCCTGAACCGCGGCTGCATCCCGTCGAAGATGTTCGTGTACACCGCGGACGTGGCTCAGACGATCCGGCACGCGGGCCGGTACGGGCTCGCGGCTAGCTGGCAGGGCGCGGACTGGCCGGCCATCAGGGACCGGGTGTTCGGCCGGATCGATCCGCTGCACGACGGCGCGGTTGCCTACCGCCGCCGGACCGGCATCGACGTGTTCCTCGGCGAGGCGCGGTTCACCGGGCCGAAGGTGCTCGCCGTCGGGGCCGACGAGATCCGGGCCGACCGGTTCGTGCTGGCGGCCGGGGCCCGGCCGGACATCCCGCCGATTCCCGGCCTGGCCGGGGTGCCGTACCTGACCTCCGACACGGTCATGCGCCTGCCCGCGCTGCCCCGGTCGATGGTGGTGCTCGGCGGGGGCTACATCGCCGCCGAGATGAGTCACGTCTTCGGCGCGCTCGGCACCGAGCTGACCATCGTTACCCGCGGCGAGCGGATGCTGTCCCGGCACGACCGCGACATCGCGGACCGGTTCACCGCCGCCTACCGGGAGCGGTTCGACCTGCGACTGGGCGCGTCCGTGCGGGAGGTCACCGCGACCGGCGGCGGGGTCAGGCTCAGCCTGGCCACCCCGGCGGGCGACGGCACGGCCGAGGGCGAGGTGCTGCTGGTGGCGACCGGCTGGGTGCCCAACAGCGACCGGCTGAACGTGGCCGCGGCCGGGATCGAGGTCGACGCGCACGGTCACGTCCGAACCGATGACACCTATGCCACCAGCGTGCCCGGGATCTGGGCGCTGGGCGACCTGGCGAACCATTTCCAGCTCAAGCACCTCGCGAACGCGGAGACCCGGCTGGTCAGGCACAACCTGCTGCACCCGGACGAGCCGCGGCGGGCCGGGTTCACCGTGGTGCCGTCGGCGGTCTTCGCCGACCCGCAGGTCGCCTCGGTCGGCGCGACCGAGCAAGACCTGCGGGCCCAGGGCCGGGAGTACCTGACGGCGATCCGGAACTACGGGGACACCGCCTACGGCTGGGCGCTCGGGGACACCACCAGCGTCGTGAAGGTGCTCGCCGACCCGTCGACCAGGCTGCTGCTCGGCGCGCACATCATCGGGCCGCAGGCCGCGACCCTGATCCAGCCGCTGATCCAGGCGATGAGCCTGGGCAGCACGGTCGACCAGATCGCCTCCGGCGTGCTGTACATCCACCCGGCCCTGACCGAGGTGGTCGAGCAGGCGCTGCTTGAGCTGTGACGCGGGATCGGCCGGCCCGGCTGGCAGCGTTAAATACCCTAGAGGGGTACAGTATTAGGTGCGTGAGCCGGCGGAGCGTGCGGCGGGTGAGCGAGGGAGATGGTCCGATGACCGGCATCGAGGGCCTGGCGGCGGCCCGGGACGCCGCGCAGCAGACGATCGACCTGGACATCGGCGGGATGACCTGCGCGTCCTGCGCGGCGCGGATCGAGAAGAAGCTGAACAAGGTGCCCGGCGTGACCGCCACGGTGAACTACGCGACCGAGACCGCGCGGGTGAGCTTCGCCGACGGGGTGACCGCGGCCGACCTGATCGGCGTGGTCGAGCAGACCGGGTACACCGCCGCGGTGCCCGCGCCGGCCCAGCCGGAACCGGCCGCCGGGGAGGGCGAGGACGGGACGGCCGTCCCGGCGGAACGGGACGAGGCCGCCGAGCTAAGGCGCCGGCTGCTGATCTCGCTGGCCCTGGCGGTCCCGGTGGTCGCGCTGGCGATGATCCCGGCGATCCAGTTCCGGAACTGGCAGTGGGCCTCGCTCGCGCTGGCCGCGCCGGTCGCGGTGTGGGGCGCGTGGCCGTTCCACCGGGCCGCGTTCGTGAACGCCAGGCACGGCGCGGCCACGATGGACACCCTGATCTCGGTCGGGGTCAGCGCGGCCTTCGCCTGGTCGCTGTACGCGCTGTTCTTCGGCACGGCCGGGACGGCCGGGCTGCATACCTCGTTCACGCTGCTGGCCGGCGGCGCCACCACCGACGCGATCTACCTGGACGTGGCCGCGGGCGTGACGGTGCTGATCCTGACCGGCCGGTATCTGGAGGCACGGGCCAAGCGCCGGTCCGGGGCCGCGCTGCGCGCGCTGCTGTCGATGGGCGCCAGGGACGTCGCCGTGCTGCGGGACGGCCGGGAGGTCCGGGTGCCGGTCGGCCAGCTTGCGGTCGGCGAGCTATTCGTGGTCCGGCCGGGGGAGAAGATCGCCACCGACGGGGTGGTCGAGTCCGGGGCCTCGGCGGTGGACACCTCGATGCTGACCGGCGAGCCGGTGCCCGCCGAGGTCGGCCCGGGGGACGCGGTCACCGGGGCGTGCGTGAACACCAGCGGCCGGCTGGTGGTCCGCGCCACCCGGGTCGGCGCCGACACCCAGCTTGCCCAGATGGCCAGGCTGGTCACCCAGGCGCAGAGCGGCAAGGCCCCGGTGCAGCGGCTCGCCGACAAGATCTCGGCGATCTTCGTGCCGGTGGTGATCGGCATCGCGATCGTCACCCTGGTCGGGTGGCTGGCCACCGGGCACAGCGTCGTCGCGGCGTTCACCGCCGCCGTCGCGGTCCTGATCATCGCCTGCCCGTGCGCGCTCGGGCTGGCCACGCCGACCGCGCTGCTGGTCGGCACCGGCCGGGGCGCCCAGCTCGGCATCCTGATCAAGGGCCCGGAGGTACTGGAGTCCACCCGGGCCATCGACACGATCGTGCTGGATAAGACCGGCACCGTCACCGCCGGGAAGATGAGCCTGGTCGACGTCGCCGCCGCGGCCGGCCAGCAGGCCGAAGAGGTGCTGCGGCTGACCGGGGCGGTCGAGCATGCCTCCGAGCACCCGATCGCGGTCGCGATCGCGGCCGGCGCAGCCGAGCGGCTCGGCGGGGTGCTGCCCGAGGTGGAGGGGTTCGCCAGCCACCAGGGCCTGGGTGTCTCCGGCGTGGTCGACGGGCACGCCGTGGTGGCCGGCCGGGCGGCCTGGCTGGCGGCCGAATGGTCCCAGCCGGTGCCGCCGGACCTGGCCGATCGCGCGGCCCGGGCCGAGGCCGCCGGGCAGACCGCGATCTACGTGAGCTGGGACGGGCAGGTCCGCGGCCTGCTCGTGGTCTCCGACACGATCAAGCCGACGTCCGCCGAGGCGATCGCCAGGCTGCGCGCACTCGGGCTGCGGCCGGTGCTGCTGACCGGCGACAACGAGGCCGCCGCCCGGGCGGTCGCCGACGCCGTCGGGATCACCGAGGTCATCGCCGGCGTGCTGCCCGCCGGGAAGGTCGACGCGATCAAGAAGCTCCAGGAGGAGGGTCGGGTCGTCGCGATGACCGGCGACGGCGTCAACGACGCGGCCGCACTCGCCCAGGCCGACCTGGGACTGGCCATGGGCACCGGCACCGACGCCGCCATCGAGGCCAGCGACCTGACCCTGGTCCGCGGCGACCTGCTTGCCGTCGCCGACGCGCTCCGGCTGTCCCGACGCACGCTGGGCACCATCAAGGGCAACCTGTTCTGGGCCTTCGCGTACAACATCGCCGCCATCCCGCTCGCCGCGCTCGGCTTCCTGAACCCGCTGATCTCGGGTGCGGCGATGGCGTTCAGCTCGGTGTTCGTGGTCACCAACAGCCTGCGGCTGCGCCGGTTCCAGCCGGGCGTGAGCGGGCACGCGGGGTCTCGCGCGGGCCGGTGAAGCCGCTCGGCGGCCGGTGATGGAGCGCGGCGGCCGGTGATCTGGCAGGATCCGGCTGGTGCGTGCGCTGCTTGCCCGGGCCCGGTCGCTGGCCGCGGGGTACCCGGAGTTCGTCCTCGTGCTGGCCGCGGCCGCGCTCGGGCTGTCGGTGCAGCCGCCGCTGGCCTGGCTCGCCGGTCATCAGGGGATCAGCGTCCTGCTGGCGGTGCTGGTGTTCGCGACCGCGCTGACCATCGATCCGGCGGAGTTGCGGCGGCTCCCGGCGGCCTGGCGGCCGGCCCTGGCTGCGCTCGTTGTCGGGGTGACGGTGCTCCCGGCGCTGTCCTGGGCGGTGTCGCGGTTCGTGGCCGCCGGGTCGCTGCGCGACGGCGTGCTGGTGGTCGGCCTGGCGCCGTGCGAGATCGCCTCGGTGGCGACCACGGCGATGGCCGGCGGCGAGGCGGCCCTGTCGGCCGGCCTGCTGATCGGGTCCACGCTCGGCGCGATCATGGTGGCCGGCCCGGTGCTGAGCCTGGAGGCCGGCGGCCAGGCCGCCGTGCACCCGGGCGGGATCATCGCGAATCTCGCGCTGGTGGTCGCGCTGCCGCTGGCAGCCGGCCTGCTGGTGCGGGCAAGGGTCCCGGCGGCGGCCCGGGCCGGCCGGGCTGCCTCGGTCACCGCGCTGGTGTCGGTCGCCGCGCTTGTCGCGCTGATCGCCGCCGAGGTGCACCTGTCCGGGCGGTACCTGGGGGTCGCGGCGGCCTTGCTCGCGTTCCTGGCCGGGTCGGCGCTGATCGGAGGGTTGCTCGGCTACCGGGCAGCGCGGTCCCGGGCGACCGCGCTGCTGCTCACCACGTCGATGCGGGACTTCGCGATCGCCGCCGGACTGGCCGCCGCGGCGTTCGGGCCGGCCGCCGCGGCCCCGCTCGGTCTCTACGGGATCCTGGTCCTGGTCTGGGGCACCGCCGCCGCCGGGCGACTGCGGCAACGGCGGGAGCGGTAACCGGCGGCGTCAGCCGTGCCTATCCGGGGCAGTCGCGCGGATCCGGGTCAGTCGCGCGCGTCCGCCTCGGCGAGGAAGTCGGCGAGCCGGGTCAGGTAGGCGTCGGCCTCCTCGATGTGCGCCATGTGCGAGCTGTCCTCGAACACCGCCAGCCGCGCGCCGGGCACCAGGCCGGCGAAGTAGCCGGTGGACTCCGGGGTCGCCTCGTC
>JAJYTW010000024.1 GCA_021792855.1 Actinomycetes bacterium | reverse complement strand
CCGTGTCGTACCAGAGCCGGCGGGCCGCCTCGCTTGGCTCGATCTCCGGCTCCGCGCCGCCTAGCCGGGACAGGTTGTCCCAGCGCTCGAGCAGCACCGGCAGCGCGCCGCCGAGGTGCGGGATGATGATCTTGGCGCGCGGGTATCGCAGCAGGTGCCCGCCGGTGATCATCTTCGCCGCGACGATCGTGTCCTCGACCGGTGCGCCGACCATCCACCGCATCGCGCCGTCGATCTGCGGCGACCCGGCGCAGTCCCCGGCCGGGTGCACGAACACCACGGCCTCGCGCCGGTCAAGTTCCTCCCACAGCGGCGCGAGCGACGGATCGGTCACCGCCGTCCCGTTGACCGTGGCGGTCAGCGCCACGCCGCGCATGCCAGGGTCGCCGAGCGCCCGGTCGACCTCGGCCAGCGCGTCGTCGACGTGCGGCAACGGGACCGTCGCGAACGCCAGGAAGCGGTCCGGGTACTGCCGTGTCATGTCGGCGAACTGGTCGTTGATCCGTCGCGACAGGTCCGTGGCCGTGTGGCGGTCAGCCAGATAGGCCGGAGCCGGGGTGATGCTGAGCACCTGGCGCTCGACGCCGACCTCGTCCATCATCGCGAACCGCGCGCCAAGTTCGGCGGCGGTGTCGTCGGCGCCGAGCCCGCGGTGCTGCGCCGCCGTCGGCACACCAGCCTCTTCCAGCAGGGCCAGGTACCAGGTAGGGAAGAGGTGAGCGTGTACGTCGATGCGCATGCGAGGGGTCTGTCCTTTCGCGGTTCGGCTCGGCTCAGTGTGTCAGGGCGCGACGAAGATGCAGAACGGGTGCCCGGCCGGGTCGGCGTACACCCGTAGCGGCTCCTCCTCGTCGTCGGACCGGTCCAGCAGCAGCGTGGCCCCGAGTTCCAGCGCCCGCCGGTGCTGGCGATCCAGGTCGGCCACCGATGCGACGGTCAGGTCCAGGTGCAGTTGCTGCGGAATCTCGTCATCGGGCCAGGTCGACCTGCGCAACCCGGGAACCTGCTCGAACGCTAGCGCCACGCCGCCGGCCGGATGCCGCAGCACCAGCCAGTCACCGCCGCGCGGGTCCGCCGCCCCGTCACTGGGCGGCTCGTCGCCCGGCCGGTACACGTAGCCGAGCAAGTTGCGGTAGAACTCCGCGAGCCCGCGGGCGTCCTCGGTGTCGAGCACGACCTGCCGCAGGACGGGGAACGCTGAATCCGATGCCATCGCGCACCTCCAGGTGGGTGGAACTCTGCTTGCCCGCGGCGGAGAATCGAGCCTCGAAACCGGGGGCGCTCACGCCGATCTGGCCAGCAGCCTAGTTGCCGGGTCCAGCGCCCGACCCTGCTCGCTCTCGACCAAGCCGTCCCGCGGCAGCAGGCCTAAGGCACCAGGTTCCGGCCGCGGCCCCCGACGCGGCCGGAACCACGGAGTCATCGCACGTCGGCGACCACCTCGGCGGGAGCGGCTTGCCCGGATCCGATGGTGTCAGCCACGGCGGTGTCAGCGTCGGCTGACGCCGCCGGCGCGACGGCCGGGCGGCTGCGCAGCGTGAGCAGTGCCACGATGAACGCTGCCACGGCGATGCCCGCGCCCACTCGGAACGCGCTGTCGTAGCCGAACACCAGCGCGTGGTGGACGACCGCCGCGTGAGCGGAAGCGCTGCTGGTGACCTGGCCGCCGGCCGCCGCGGCGCTGGCCGCCGAGGTCAGCGTGTGCCTGGTCACGGTGGCCGCGACGGCGACCAGCACGGCCAGGCCGAGCGAGCCGCCGATCTGCTGGCTGGTGTTCAGCAGGCCGGACGCCAGCCCGGACTGCTCCTGGCGCACCCCGCCGACCGCGTTCAGGGTCAGCGGCACGAACGACAGGCCCATGCCGATGCCGGCCAGCACCAGCGGTCCCAGCATGGCCGGATAGCTGCTGTGCGCCGTCACTAGCGACATCCAGGTGAGCCCGCCGGCCACGAACAGCGGCCCGATGATCAGCAGCGGCCGGATCCCGATCCGCCCGACCAGCCGGGATGCCACCTGGCTGACCGTGCCGACCATGATCGGCATCGGCAGGAAGGCCAGGCCGGCGACGATCGGGCTGTAGCCGAGCACGTCCTGGAACAACTGGGTCATGAAGAAGATCAGGGACAGCATGGCCGCGCCGAGTAGCAGCATGACCGCGTAGCCGCCGGAGCGGTTGCGGTTGGCCAGGATCCGCAACGGCAGCAGTGGCTGCTTGCTGCGGGCCTCGATCAGCACGAACGCGATGAGCAGGACACCCGCGCCGACCAGGCTGGCAACCGTTACCGAGTTCGACCAGCCGAAGTCGGCGGCCCGGGCCAGTCCGTAGACGAGCAACGCCGCGCCGGCGGTCACCGATGCCGCGCCGGGCAGGTCGAGGCGGCCTGGCCGCCCCTTGCCCGGGTCGAGCACGAACAGGGCGCCGAGCGCCACTAGAGCGCCGATCGGCACGTTCACGAACAGCACCCAGCGCCACGACACCCACTCGGTCAGCAGGCCGCCGGCCAGCAGGCCGAGGCCGCCGCCGGCCCCGGACATCGCCGCGTACACGGCCATCGCCCGGTGCCTGGCGGGTCCGTCTTCGAAGGTGGCCGCGATCAGCCCGAGTGCGGTCGGCGAGGCGATCGCCGCCCCGGCGCCTTGGACGGCTCGGGCCGCGATCAGCCAGGCCTGGCTGGTGGCCAGGCCGCCGGCCAGCGAGGCCAGTGAGAACAGAATCACGCCGATCACGAACATCCGCCGCCGGCCGAACAGGTCACCGGAGCGCCCGCCGAGCAGCAGCAGGCCGCCGAAAGTCACCACGTAGGCGTTGATCACCCACGCCAGCCCGGTAGTCGTGAAGCCGAGAGTGTGCTGGATGGACGGCAGCGCCACGTTCACGATGGTCAGGTCGAGCATCACCATGAGCTGCGCGGCCCCGATGATGGCCAGCGCCAGGCCGGTGTGCCGGTGCTTCAGCGCGCCGTGACCGGATCCGGCAGCGGTGGCCGCCGGCCCGGTCACGGCTGGACCCCGGCGGCGACCGGGCGCTCGGCCCAGACCACGATGTCGGTCAGCGCCTGGCCGGTGTCACCGGCCGCCCGCTCGCGATTCTCCAGCCGCAGTACCTTCAGCCCGGGGAACGCGCCGTCCAGTCGGTCGGCGGTGTACAGCCGGTCCGGGTCGGGCGGCCCGCCGTGCCCGAGCGAGTCCAGGTGATGGCCGAGCAGGAACAGGTGACCGCCGGGCGCGACGGCCCGGGCCGCGGTGGCCAGCAGGTCGGCGCGCTCGCCAGGCGCGGGGTGGATGAAGGACAGCACGACCAGGTCGAACAGGTGGCCGCCGCGCAGAAACTCGGTCATGTCGGCAACGACCGTGCTGACCGGCAGGCCATCGGCACTCGCGGTGTCGGCAAGTCGGCGCAACGCCACGTCGGCGAAGTCAACGGCGGTGACCTGCCAGCCCTGCCGGGCCAGCCAGAGGCTGTTCCTGCCCTCGCCGGCACCGAGGTCGACGGCACGGCCGGGCTTCAGGTCGCTGGTCAGGGCCATCAGAGTCTCGTCGGCGCTGGCGGAGAACAGCCGCTCGGCGCTCGCGTACCTCTTGTTCCACTCCGCTCCGTGGTGGGTCATGAATGTGCTCCTTCGTCCGAGTGCTGGTTATCGTGCTCGTGCTCGTGCTCGTGCTCGTCGCCGTGCTCGGCAGCTATCACCACCTGCTCAAGCCGGTCGAGCAGGGCCTGAATCCGCGTGATGTCGTCTGCCCCGACCAGATCCGACAGCCGCTGTCCCCAGGCGGCCGCGCGGCCGGTCAGTTCCGCAGCGATGGCCAGGCCCTCCGGCGTCGGCTCGAGCACCCGGCGCTGCCGGTGATCGGGATCGGTCACCGAGCGGACCAGTCCGTCTCGTTCCAGGTGATCCGCTAGCCGCTTGGCGTTCATCGGGTCGGTGTGGGTTCGCCGGGCCAGTTCACGAAGCCCGCAGCCGCGCCACTCGCAGGCCGCGCGCAGCATCGCTGCCTGCGGGGGAGTAAGGCCCAGGTCGGCGATCCGCCGCTCCCACGCCTCGCGCAGGATCCGGTGGGCGCGCCCAAGCCGGAAGCCAAGGCCGGACTCAAGCGCACCGGCGGCGGGCCGGGCCTCGGCGTCGCCGGGCACGGGGGACGTCGGAAGCACTGCTCTCACCTCGCTCGCACCATCGGCATCTGTAGTCATCACGACAGTACCCAACTGTAGTGATGACTACATCATTCCCAGCCGCGATGGCACGACTTGCCCCTGGAACGCTGGGGCTAGCCGGCCGTGGTGCGCGAGTCGCCGGCTGTGGTTCCGTCGACTGTGGTTCCGCCGGCTGTGGTGCGTGGGCCGCCGGTCGTGGTGACCTCGGCTGCCCGCCGTCCGCGGCCCGCGTCGCGCGTCCCGCTGTGGTGTGGATGGCACATATTGCACCCTCCAGTGACGGCTATGTGCCATTCACACCACAGGGGCCGCGCCCGATCACGTGAGAGCGCCGGTCGAGTCCGGCATATCGGGCAACTATCCCGGCCGGCGGCGGCGGCGGTCGCGGCCGGCCGCCGACTCTCCACGCGTAGTGGCTTCGCAAAACCGGCATAAGGGCCGTGATCACGGGCCTACCGCGTAGTAGGTCGCTGGCGGCGGGTCGGCGGGTCAGCGGGTCAGCGGGCCGCTGGCGGGCGGGCGCCGGAACGGGCGATGGTGAACCTGCCGGCGGATCATGCCCGCACTGGCACCGGCTGGCAGCCGGGTCGCGGCGGCCGCAAGCGCGTCGTGGCGCTCGACCTGCCACAGCGGGCCGGAGGCGCGTTCCGCCAGCCTGGACACGGCGCCGCGGACTCCGCGCCACAGGACGGCTGATCCGCCCACCACGGTCAGCAGCACGCCCCAGAACCGGCCGACCGCCGGGCCGTTGGTAAGCGAGACGTAGATCAGGCCGCCGGTCGCGGCGAGCAGCGCGGCCACCGCGTACCAGAAGTGCAGCAGCACTCGGGCGGCGGCGTGCCCGACCCGGCGCACCGCGGCATCGGCCGCCTCGAGGTAGGAATCGACGGTCAGCAACTCGGCGGGTTCGAGCACGCCGGTGAGCAGGTCGTGCCAGATCGAGCCTTGCCGGCGCAACGCCGCGGTGATCGGACTCGCGTCTCCGTCCCGGCGGACCGGGCGGTGTCCGATGTAGGGCCGGGCGATCCACTCGGACCAGGTGCGCAGCGAGCCCCGGACGGCGGTTACCGGGTCGGCGCCGAGCCTGGGCGTCAGCGAGAGCAGCGCACTGCTGCCGGGCTAGCTCGGGTCGGAACGGGTCTCGCCAGTCGCCCGCACCCGCGCCGATCTCGGCGACCGGCCGCCCCCGGGCCGGATCAGGCGCTGACCTCCGAGCCGTCGCCGGCCCAGAGGGTGTGGAACGAGCCGTCCCGATCCACCCGGCGGTAGGTGTGCGCGCCGAAGTTGTCCCGCAATCCCTGGAGCAGCGCGGCAGGCAGCCGGTCCCGGCGCAGCCCGTCGTAGTAGGCCAGCGAGGACGCGAACGCGGGAACCGGCACCCCGGCCAGCGCGGCGTCGGCGACGACCCGGCGCCAGCTTTCGACGCCCGCGGCGACGGCCTGGGCGAAGTACGGCGCCACGAGCAGGCTCGGCAGCGCCTGGTCGGCCTCGTACGCCTCGCGGATCCGGTCCAGGAACCTGGCCCTGATGATGCATCCGCCGCGCCAGATGGTGGCCATCGCGCCGCGGTCGATGTCCCAGCCGTACTCCTCGCTGCCGGCCCGGATCTGGTCGAAACCCTGTGCGTAGGCGACGACCTTGGAGGCGTACAGCGCCTTGCGCACGTCCTCGATGAAGCCGGCCCGGTCGGCGACCTGCCACGGGTTCAGCCCGCTGCCGAAGGCCGTTCGCGCGGCGGCCCGCTGGTCGGCGTGCCCGGATAGCGAGCGCGCGAACGTCGCCTCGGCGATCCCGGTGATCGGAATGCCAAGATCCAGGGCCGTTTGAACGGTCCACCGCCCGGTGCCCTTCTGCTCCGCCTGGTCGAGCACGACGTCGATGAACGGCCCGCCGGACACCGGGTCGGTGTGCGCGAGCACGTCGGCGGTGATCTCGATCAGGAACGACTCCAGGTCGCCCTCGTTCCAGGTGCGGAAGATGTCCGCGAGTTCGGCCGGACTGGCCCCGGTCGCGGTCCTGAGCAGGTCGTAGGCCTCGGCGATGAGCTGCATGTCGGCGTACTCGATGCCGTTGTGCACCATCTTGACGAAGTGCCCGGCGCCATCGGGTCCGACATGAACGCAGCACGGCGTGCCATCCACCTGC
This sequence comes from Actinomycetes bacterium, assembly GCA_021792855.1. Lineage (GTDB taxonomy): Bacteria > Actinomycetota > Actinomycetes > Streptosporangiales > Streptosporangiaceae > Chersky-822. Next base: position 26,957 of record JAJYTW010000024.1, on the reverse strand, counting down.
GCCGCGATCGACTCGAACATCGGGCCGAGGGTGCGGTAGGACTCGGCCGACCCGCCGGGCATGATGCTCGGCCCGTGCAGCGCGCCCTCCTCGCCGCCGGACACCCCGGCGCCGACGAAATGCAGCCCGCGGGCCCGCAGGTCGGCCTCGCGGCGCCGGGTGTCGGCGAAGTGGGCGTTACCGCAGTCGATGACGATGTCCCCGGATTCGAGCAGCGGCACAAGTTCGCCGATCACGGCGTCGGTCGGCGAGCCGGCCTTGACCATGACGATGATCGCCCGGGGGCGGCGTAGCGATGCCACGAAGTCGGCCATCGACTCCGATGGCACGAAGGCGCCCTCGGCGCCGTGCTCGGCGATCAGGCTCTGGGTGCGCTCGTAGGTCCGGTTGTGCACCGCCACCCGGTGTCCGTGCCTGGCGAGGTTCCTGGCGAGGTTGCGGCCCATCACGGCCAGTCCGGTCACGCCGATCTGGGCAAGCTCGCTGCTCTGGGTCATCTCGTCGGTGCTCCGTCCGCTCTACTCGTCGTCGAATTCGCCGGCCGCGTCGCGGGGGGCGGGCCGGAAGGCAGATACCAGCTTGGCCACCAGGGTGGCCAGGAAGATCTGCCCCGTCATCGCCTCAATCATCGCCACCGCCTGGCCGGGATTCTGGTACGCGGTGAAATCGCCGTATCCGAGGGTGGTCAGCGTGGTGAAGCTGAAGTACTGGAAGTTCGAGATCGTGCCCGGCTGATGGCCGGCGAAGAAGTGCTGGTCCTGCAGCCAGTACATGGCGGCGAAGAAACTGGCGAACATCAGCCCGATGATCAGGTAGGCGCTGATCGCGCCGTAGATGCTCTGCGCCGTGACGGTCGGCATCAGCAGGATCTGGCGGATGATCAGCATCACCGCGAGCAGCAGGATGAAGCCCGCCCAGGCGGCCGCCGCGCCGCGGCCGACGGCGCCGCCGAGGTGCTCGGCGCTGATCACGAGGACCAGTGACACGACCATCGCGGCCGAGGTCAGCGACCGGTAGTGCTTGCGCCGGCGGAGCGGAGAGTTGCGCAGGGCCAGCAGTCCGGCGGCGGTGAACAGCAGGATCTGCGCGTCGGAGATCCAAACCGACCAGCGGGTCGGCAGGAACGCGGCGACCAGGTAGGTCGTGAGCAGGATCGCCAGCAGCATGCCGTACCGGCGGTGCCGCCGGCGGTTCGGTCGGACCCGGGTGGCGTACCCGGTCTGGTCGGTGGACGTAGTCCCCCTCCTCGTCCCCGCGGTCGCGACCCGTGTCCCGCGGTCCGGGGCGGTCTCGCTGCCGGAAATCCTCCCACCACATGGGCGAGTCCCGCCGGCGGGGGGACGCCCCCGGGCGGGACTCTGCGGTGCTGACCGGTCCCGGCGCCGCCGTGGCGCCGGGACCGGTCAGCCGCCGGTCACCTTCAGCCGCCAGTTTCGCTGGCGGCTACATTTCCCCTGGAACCCGGCGCGGGACGAGGAGCGCCCAGACGATGAACGCGTCCAGCGCGATCATGACGATCGCCCAGATCGGCGCGTACGGCAGGAACACAAAGTTCGCGACCGCGCTGATGACCGCGAGCACCGCGCCCACGATGCGCGCCCACATCATCCCGAGGAACACGCTCACACCGGCGGCGAACACGACGATGCCGAGGATGAGCTCACCCCAGCCCCAGCCGTTGAGCGTCCACCGGAAGGTGTAGCCGCTGGCAGGCGATGTCACGTAGATGTGGTTCGTGGACAGTGCCACAATCCCGACGACGACGCTCCATAGCCCGCCGATGACCATCAGCGTGCCGGCTACCGCGGTGAAACCGACCACGGCGCCGCGGTGCTCCTCGTGCCGTCCGACCGGTGCGTACTCCCGGCTGGGAGTCTGCCCCGGCTCGTAACCCGTCTGCGTCGAGCCTGACGTGCCGGCTTGTCGTTCCTGTGCACTACTCATGTCAAGCCGCCCCCTCTCTCGCTAGCCGCGAGCGACGCGCTCACGACCAGTTCCCGCAGGCCTTGTTCTTCCCCCTGGCGGCCAGCAGGTTCCTTAATCGTCCGCTCGTGCGGAGTCATACCCGGTACCGCACCGTGGAACGCAACTTTTCGTGCTTTCTGGGCGGGGGATTCCGGCGCCGGGCCGGTCGCCCCCGCCGCGGTCATGCCGAGGCCAACTGGTCCGGTCCCGGGCCGGATGAGCCGGCCCGGCGCAGGCTGAACGCCATGAATGCGAGCAGCAGGCCGTAGACGACCAGCCAGATGCCGATCACGGCCACCAGGATGGTCAGCGAGATGGCCGGCCAGAACAGCACGATCAGACCTGCGGCCAGGCTCAGCAGGCCGGTCACGATGGTGACGCCCCGGCCCTGGAATGAGCCGCCGAACAGGCCGACCGCGAGGTCGGCGATGCCGTGCATGACCCAGAACAGGCCGACCACGATCGCCATCGCCGCGATCGTCACGTGGTAGTGACGGACGAAGTACAGCCCGACGATGATGGCCAGCAGGCCGATCACGATGTCGGCGGCTCGCCTGCCACCGCTGGCGGCCCGGTCGGTGAATCCGTTGACCAGGCCAAGGATGCCCGCGACGATCAGCCCGATGCCGATCAGCACCGCGGCGATGATCAGCGTCGCCTTGGGCCAGGCCAGCAGCAGGATGCCGACCACGAGGCTGCCGAGTCCGGCGGCGAGGACGGCCGGCCAGGTAGCCCTGGCCAGGTCGGCGCCCAGCGACCGTCGCTCCCAGCCCGGCGGATAGCCCATGCCGGTTTCGGCGGACGGGCCGGACCCGGGCTGCGGGGGAACAGGATTTTCCTGGTCCGTGGCCGCCCCGGTACCCGGCTGGCCGTCTCGGCCCGGACGGGTGGAGTGCGGTGTGGTCATTCGGACCTCCTATCGGCGGTACGGCGGTAGCTGGGCTGGTTCGCCCGCTCCGTCCAGTCATCGTCGGCCGGCCCGGGGCGGCGATCACCACCCGTGGCGGGTGAATGTCGCCGACAGGCCATAGACTTGGCCGGCGTAGCCGCGAACGCGCCGGGTGTGGCCTGCGCGGCGCCACGAACCCCTCTCCTGCTTGGACCCACCGTGGCCCGGGAGACGAACAGCCGAAACGCCGAGGAGTGACCCGTCGTGAAGACCGACGTCGAAGAACTGAGCCCGACAAGGGTGCGCCTCACGGTCGAGGTCCCTTTCGAGGATCTGAAGCCGAGCCTGGATCACGCCTACCGCGAGGTCGGCCGGCAGGTCAGGATCCCCGGCTTCCGGCCCGGCCATGTGCCGCGCCCGGTACTTGACCAGCGAGTTGGCCGCGGTGCGGTGCTCGAGCACGCGATCAACGACGCGGTCCCGGAACTGTACGCGCAGGCGGTGCGCGAGTCGAAGGTGGTCGCGCTCGGCCAGCCCGAGGTGGAGATCACCAAGCTGGAGGATGGCACCGAGCTTGCGTTCACCGCCGAGGTAGACATCCGGCCCAGCTTCGAGATCCCGGACCTGGCCACCCTGCGGGTTGAGGTGGAAGACGCCGACGTGACCCCGGACGAAGTGGAGGAGTACCTGACCGCGCTGCGCGAGCGGTTCGCCTCGCTCAGGGCCGCCGAACGACCGGCGGAGCACGGTGACTACGTCTCGATCGACCTGAGCGCGGAGGTGGACGGCGCTGCGGTCGAGGACGCGCAGGCGACCGGCATCTCGTATGAGATCGGCAGCGGCAACATCCTCGAGGGCCTGGACGAGGCCCTGATCGGGATGGCCGCTGATGACACCGCCACATTCCAGACCACCCTGGTCGGCGGCGAGCACGCCGGCGAAGCCGCCGACGTGACGGTGACCGTCCGCAGCGTCAAGGTGAAGGACCTGCCGGAGCTAGATGATGAGTTCGCCCAGTCGGCCAGCGAGTTCAACACCGTCGGCGAACTCCGGTCCAACACGCGCAAGCAGATGGAGGCGATGCGCCAGGCCGGCCAGGCGGGACAGGCCAGGGACCGGGCGATCGAAGCGCTGCTCGAGATGATCGACATCCCGCTGCCGCAGGCTCTGGTGGACGACGAGATCGCGCACCGGAACGAGTCGCTCCAGGTCGACCTGGAGCAGGCCGGGCTCACGATGGAGGCGTTCCTGGAGAGCCGCAGCACCACGCAGGCGGACCTGGAGAAGGAGATCGCCGACGACGTCCGCCGCTCCATGAAGGCGCGGTTCATCCTCGACCAGATCGCCGAGAACGAGGAGATCGGGGTCGAGCAGGACGAACTGGCGCAGTACGTGACCCAGCTCGCGTACCAGCAGGGCGTCTCGCCGGACGCGCTCGCCCAGCAGCTCACCAACGCCGGCCAGCTCGGGATGGTGGTCGCCGACGTGCTCCGGTCCAAGGCGGCCGGGCTGCTCGCCGAGCGGGCCACGATCGTTGACGCCTCCGGGCGGCCGGTGGCGCTAGGCGACGAGGCGGCGGCCGAGGATGGCGACGGCGCCGGTGCGGACGCCGCGGCCGAGTCGGAGGGCGCGGCGGAGACCGGCGGCAAGAACCGGCGCGGCGGCCGGGGCGCCAAGTCGGCGGACGCCGAGTCCGGCAAGGCCAAGGGCCGCGGCCGGAGCAAGCGCGCCGCTAAGGACGCCGACGCCGACGCCGGGGCCGAGCCGGAGCAGGCAGCGGCCGAGGCTGCGGCTCCGGCGGAGTAGCCGGCGACCGGCGAGAGCGTGCGCGAGCCCGGCCGATTGGCCGGGCTCGCGCAGATTTAGGTGTCCCTGCTGCGCCCGGCGTGCTGCCTGCGCCCATAGCGAACAGGGCGGAGCGGCGGACGCGACCGTCCTGGCGTCGGGTTAGGGTCGCTCTCAGAGCGTTAAGAAGTCATTGGCCCGATGGCATGGCGCGGACCACGCGCGTGCCAGATCAGAAGGTGAGGAGGCTCCGTGACCACGGCGCCTGACGATCAACTGCCGGCCCAGGTTCTGGCGCGGGCGGCGGAGGCTCCGCCGTCGCCGCTGGGCGATCAGCTCTTCCAGCGGCTGCTGCGGCACCGGATCATCTTCCTCGGCTCGCAGGTTGATGACGACCTGGCAAACCGGATCTGCGCCGAACTGGTGCTGCTGGCCGCCGAGGATCCGAAGCGAGACATCAGCATCTACATCAACTCGCCGGGCGGCTCGGTAAGCGCCGGTCTGGCGATCTACGACATGATGCAGTACGTGCCGAACGACGTGGCCACCTACGCGATGGGCCTGGCCGCCTCGATGGGGCAGTTCCTGCTCTGCGCCGGCGCCAAGGGCAAGCGGTACGCGATGCCACACGCGCAGGTCATGCTGCACCAGCCGCACGGCGGCATCGGCGGCACCGCCTCGGACATCAAGATCCAGGCCGAGCAGATCCTGTATCTCAAGCGGGTCCTGGCCGAGCGCACCGCGATGCACACGGGCCAGTCGGTCGAGCAGGTGGAGGCCGACTCCGACCGGGACCGGTGGTTCACGGCGGACCAGGCCAAGGAATACGGATTCGTCGACCACGTGGTGCGCAGTGCCACGGAGGTTCCCTCGGAGGGCGCGGTTTCATGAGCAACGACCCGACAGCGCAGAGCTGGAGCCCGACCGGCGCGGTCCGGCGCGGGCTGGCCGAGTCCCGGTACGTGCTGCCCTCGTTCGTCGAGCGCACGCCGTACGGGATCAAGGAGATGAACCCGTACAACAAGCTGTTCGAGGAGCGGATCATCTTCCTCGGCGTGCAGATCGACGACGCGTCAGCGAACGACGTGATGGCTCAGCTCATCACGCTGGAGTCGATCGACCCGGATCGCGACATCCTGATGTACATCAACTCGCCGGGCGGGTCGATGACCTCGATGATGGCGATCTACGACACCATGCAGTACGTCAAGCCGGACATCCAGACGTTCTGCCTGGGGCAGGCCGCGTCGGCGGCTGCCGTGCTGCTGGCCGCCGGCACCAAGGGCAAGCGGATGGCGCTGCCGAACTCGCGAATCCTGATCCACCAGCCGGCCATCGAGAGCGGCTACGGGCAGTCCAGCGACCTGGAGATCCAGGCCAGGGAGATCCAGCGGATGCGCGAGTCGATGGAGGGCGTGCTGGCCAGGCACACCGGCCGGGACGAAGCGCTGATCCGCAAGGATATTGAGCGCGATAAGTTCCTTACCGCCTTCGAGGCCAAGGAATACGGGCTGGTAGACGACGTACTTACGATGATCAAGCGGCGGCCGGATGTAGTGTCGTCCTAGGCGCGCATCGCGGCGCGGGACTCCGAACTCGGTCGGCGTCAGGGACTGCGCGATCACGCCTGATCGCGGTACCGTCTAAGTTCCGGCATGTAGTGACCGTGGGTGGGCGCCGCACCGGGGCCGTTGGCCGCGGGCAGGGCGAGTCGCCTGGATGGGCGGCGCGGGAGAGGGAGTAATGCGGTGGCACGGATTGGCGATGGTGCTGACCTGCTGAAGTGCTCGTTCTGCGGTAAGAGCCAGAAGCAGGTCAAGAAGCTGATCGCTGGCCCTGGCGTGTACATCTGCGATGAGTGCATCGACCTGTGCAACGAGATCATCGAGGAGGAACTAGCCGAGCCGGCCGAGGTCAAGTGGGACAGCCTGCCCAAGCCGCGCGAGATCTACGAGTTCCTCGACTCCTATGTGATCGGCCAGGAGAAGGCCAAGAAGGGCCTCTCGGTCGCCGTCTACAACCACTACAAGCGGATTCAGTCCGGCGGCGGACGGGTCGGCGACGACGGCGTCGAGCTTGCCAAGTCGAACATCCTGCTGCTCGGCCCGACCGGGTCGGGCAAGACGCTGCTCGCGCAGACCCTGGCCAGGCTGCTGAACGTGCCGTTCGCGATCGCTGACGCCACCGCGTTGACCGAGGCGGGCTACGTCGGCGAGGACGTCGAGAACATCCTGCTCAAGCTGATTCAGGCGGCCGACTACGACGTCAAGAAGGCCGAGACCGGGATCATCTACATAGACGAGATCGACAAGATCGCCCGCAAGAGCGAGAACCCGTCGATCACCCGCGATGTCTCCGGTGAGGGCGTGCAGCAGGCACTGCTGAAGATCCTGGAGGGCACCACGGCATCGGTGCCGCCCCAGGGTGGCCGCAAGCACCCGCACCAGGAATTCATTCAGATCGACACCACCAATGTGCTGTTCATCTGCGGCGGTGCGTTTGCGGGCCTAGAGAAGATCATCGAGCAGCGGGTCGGCCACAGTGGCATGGGGTTCGGTGCGGTACTCCGGGTCAAGACCGACCGGACCTCGGCCGACCCGTTCGCCGACGTCATGCCGGAGGACCTGCTCAAGTTCGGGATGATCCCGGAGTTCGTCGGCAGGCTCCCGGTCATCACTAGCGTGCACAACCTGGACCGTGAGGCGCTGATCCAGATCCTGACCGAGCCAAAGAACGCGCTGGCCAGGCAGTACCGCAGGCTGTTCGAACTGGACGGGGTGGACCTCGAGTTCACCGACGACGCACTGGAGGCGATCGCCGACCAGGCGATCCTGCGCGGCACCGGCGCCCGGGGCCTAAGGGCGATTCTCGAGGAAGTCCTGCTTTCGGTGATGTACGAGGTCCCGAGCCGTAAGGATGTCGAGCGGGTCGTGATCACGGCGGAGTCCGTGCTGCAGAACGTCAACCCGACCCTGGTGCCCAGGGATATGGCCCGCCGACCACCGCGGGAGAAGTCCGCCTAACGGATCGGGCTCAGGCAAGATCGGCGCCCGGTGGGCACGCCGAGGTCGCAATTGCCGATGGCCGGGTCGGTTCGGATGGGGGCTGGCCGCTGGGGTCAGGTGGGCTGCACGTTCACCCGGAACTGCGGTAGCAGCGCCGCTAGTTCGTCCGCCGGGGTATCCCTGGTCGGCGACATGACCGCACCGGCGGTCTGGCCGGTGGCCCAGGTGCAGACGGACATTGGTGTCCTCGCGATGACCGTCACCACGCACCACGCCGCGCCGCCGCGTCGGCCGGCGGCGACCTGCCAGGGCAGCCCGGAGGACCGGGCCAGGGCGTCGATCAGGCGCCGGGCCGTGGCCGCTGGCGAGCCGAGCGATGCCGGTGCGTTGTAGCCCAGATACATCACCCAGCCTGGGGAACCGGTAACCAGGTCGGCGGTGCCCGGCTCGCGGTAGAGCGCTGCTGGGTAGCGGGCGTGCGATCCGGGCATGAGCGTCCCGGCGAAACGCTGTCGGAAGTCCGCGATGGCCGCCCCCGCCTGCCTGTTCCTGATCGGCAGATAGCCCCGGGGAAGTCCGGCGGCGGCCGCTGGAGCGGGCACAGCCAGCCGTGCGGCCGGATGGCCGGGTTGCGGGTGCGCCGCGCGCAGACCAAGAGCGACGGTCGTGGCGATCAGCACGACCGCGGCCAGCGTCATGATGGCCAGCATGAGCACCGGGTGCCGCGGACCGGCAGCGCGCCGAGCCTGGCCAGGTCGGGTCGCGGCGGCCGGGGTCGCCCACGATGGGACCGTGCCGGGCCGGGCGTTTCGTGGCCGCGCTGCGCCGGGCCAGGTGGCATTGGGCCGCGCCGTGCCCGGTGGGGCCGGGTCTGGCTGGGTCGCCTCCGGCACAGAGCGAAGGGCTGGCCCGGGGTCGCTGTCGAGTTCGGTGTCGACGTCCGGCCAGCCTGCAGTGGGAGCCGACTCGGGGGACTGCACCGGCCCGTCGCTTCCACCGGGCAGGCGGGTTCGCGGGAACGTGCTGATAGCGGCCTCCTCGTTCGCTGCGCTCGCCAGCCCAGGCCGACCCGGGCGGCGGCGGCCAATTGCCGGAATGCCGATGACAGGATCGGGAATGCTCGAGAGCGCCGGGCAATCCATGACCTGCCCGCGCGAGAAATCATATGTCGTGATGTGCCCGACGACCGCCACCCTGGCTGACCGTGCGTATCCGCACCTCGGGTTTCCGTAGACTTTGCTGTCGTGACGACTGCAAACCAGATCCCGTCGCCGGAGCAGCGGCGGCAGCTTCCACCTCAGTACCTGCCGGGCGACGTCGAGGAACGGCGCTACCAGGCCTGGGTAGACGCCGGATACTTCACGGCCGACGCGACCTCGGACGCGCCGTCGTTCACGATCATGATCCCGCCCCCCAACGTCACGGGTTCGCTGCACGTCGGCCACGCGCTCGACCACACGCTGATCGACTCACTGGTGCGGCGCCGCCGGATGCAGGGCTACAACGCGCTGTGGCTGCCCGGGACCGACCATGCCGGCATCGCCACCCAGAACGTCGTGGAACGCGAACTCGCCAAGGATGGCCTTTCCAGGCACGACCTGGGCCGGGAGGCGTTCGTCGAGCGGGTCTGGGAGTGGAAGGCGACCTACGGCGGCCGGATCCTGGCGCAGATGCGCCGGCTGGGCGACAGCGTGGACTGGAGCCGCGAGCGGTTCACCATGGACGCCGGGCTGTCCCGCGCGGTGCAGACCATCTTCAAGCGGCTGTACGACGACGGGCTTATCTACCGGGCGGACCGGATCATCAACTGGTGCCCGCGGTGCATGACCGCGCTATCGGACATCGAGGTCGACCACTCCGACGACGAGGGCGAGCTAGTCAGCATCAGGTACGGCGACGGCGACTCCGCGATCGTGGTCGCCACCACCCGCGTCGAGACCATGCTGGGCGACACCGCGGTCGCCGTGCACCCGGACGATCCGCGGTATGCCCATCTGGTCGGCACGGACGTGGAACTGCCGCTGACCGGGCGGCGCATCCCGATCGTCGCCGACCCGCATGTGGATCCGGAGTTCGGCACCGGCGCGGTCAAGGTCACCCCGGCGCATGACCCGGATGACTTCGAGATCGGCCGCCGCCACAGCCTGCCCAGCATGACGATCATGGACGAGCGCGGCACGATCACCGCGAGCGGCCCGTTCGAGGGGCTGGACCGGTTCGAGGCCCGCCCGGCGGTGCTCGCCGCGCTCCGGGCGCAGGGCCGGGTGGTCGCCGAGCGGCGGCCGTACGTGCACGCGGTCGGGCACTGCGACCGGTGCGGGACTACCGTCGAGCCGCGGCTGTCGCTGCAGTGGTTCGTCCGGGTCGATCCGCTGGCGAAGGCGGCCGGCGACGCGGTCAGGGACGGCCGGGTGCGGATCTATCCGCCGCAGCTTGCCGGGCGCTACTTCGACTGGGTCGATGACATGCACGACTGGTGCATCAGCCGCCAGTTGTGGTGGGGGCACCGGATCCCGGTGTGGTACTCAGCGGACGGCGACGTCCGCTGCGTCGGGCCGGACGAGGAGCCGCCCGGTGAGGGCTGGACCCAGGACCCGGACGTGCTGGACACTTGGTTCTCCTCGGCGCTGTGGCCGTTCTCCACCCTCGGCTGGCCCGATCAGACCCCCGATCTGAGCACCTTCTACCCGACTAGCGTGCTGGTCACCGGCTACGACATCCTGTTCTTCTGGGTCGCCAGGATGATGCTCTTCGGCCTGTACGCGATGGCGGACGCCGGCCCGGAGCGCGCAGTGCCGTTCCGCCAGGTGGCGCTGCACGGACTGGTCCGCGACTCCCACGGCAAGAAGATGTCCAAGTCCCGCGGGAACACGGTGGACCCGCTGGACTGGATCGCCAGGTTCGGCGCCGACGCGACCCGGTTCACCCTCGCCAGGGGCGCTAGCCCCGGCGGTGACGTGGCGCTCAGCGAGGAATGGGTCGCCGGGTCGCGCAACTTCTGCAACAAGCTCTGGAACGCGACCAGGTTTGCGCTCATGAACGGGGCGGTGGCCGGCCGGCTGGCGACCGGCGACGCGGCCGAGCGGGCGGCGCTGAGCGTTCCCGACCGGTGGATCCTGTCCCGGCTGGCCGCGGTGAACGCCGAGGCTGACGCGCTCTTCGAGGAGTTCGAGTTCGCCAAGGCGTGCGAGGCCCTGTACCACTTCGCCTGGGACGAGTTCTGCGACTGGTACCTCGAACTGGCCAAGCCGGCCCTGAACGGCCCGGACCAGCAGGCGGCGGACCGGACTCGCCAAGTCCTCGGCCACGTGCTCGACCAGTTGCTGCGGCTGATCCACCCGGTGATGCCGTTCGTCACCGAGGAGCTGTGGACCGCGCTAACCGGCGGTGAGTCGGTAATGATCGCGTCCTGGCCGGTGCCCGACCCGGCTGCCGCCGACGGCGCCGCCGAGGCCACGGTCGAGTCCCTGATGCGGCTGGTGACCCAGGTTCGCCGGTTCCGCGCGGATCAGGGACTGCGCCCGGCTCAGAAGGTGCCCGCCAGGCTCGCCGAGATCGCGGGCACCGCGCTGGCGCCGCACGAGCCGTCGATCCGCGCGCTGCTGCGGCTGACCGAGCCGGGCGATGGCTTCCGCCCGAACGCGTCCGTCCAGGCGGAGGGAGTCACGGTCGAGATCGACACCACGGCGGGCGTCGACGTTGCCGCAGAGCGGCGCAGGCTGGCCAAGGACCTGGCCGCCGCGCAGGCCGACGCTGCCGTGAGCGAGCGGAAGCTGGCCAGCCCGTCCTTCATCGCGAAGGCGCCCGCCGCGGTGGTCGCCACCAGCCGGGAGCGGTTGGCCGCCGCGCAGGCCGAGATCGCCAGGATCTTCGCCCGGCTGGCTGAGCTGCCGGAGACCGACTCGTGATCGCCGCCGAACTGCGCGCGATCGAGCGGGAGATTCTCGCACGTCGTCCGGAGCACTCGATCGACCCGTCGCTGGACCGGATCAGGCATCTGACGATGTTGCTCGGCGACCCGCAGCGGGCCTACCCGGTGATCCATATCACCGGGACGAACGGCAAGACCTCGACCGCCCGGATGACCGAGACCCTGCTGCGCGCCCGCGGTCTGCGCACCGGCCTGTTCACCAGCCCGCACCTGATCTCGATCCGGGAACGGATCTGCCTGGACGGCGCGCCGGTCAGCGCCGAGCGGTTCGTGGAGCTTTACCGGGAGATCGAGCCGTACCTGCGACTGGTGGATGACGCCTCGCCGGTGCCGCTGTCGTTCTTCGAGGTGCTGGTGGGGATGGCGTTTGCTGCCTTCGCCGATGCCCCGGTGGATGTCGCGGTGATCGAGGTCGGCATGGGCGGCACCTGGGACAACACGAACGTGGCCGACGGCACGGTGGCGGTGATCACGCCGATCTCGATGGATCACGCCCAGTATCTCGGTGACACGGTGGCCAAGATCGCCGCGGACAAGGCCGGGATCATCAAGCCCGGCGCGGTCGCGGTGATCGGCCAGCAGTCGGTGGAAGCCGCGGCCGAACTGCTCCGCCGGGCGGCCGACGTGGGCGCGACGGTGGCCAGGGAGGGCATCGAGTTCGGGGTGATCGCCAGGGAACTCGCGGTCGGCGGCCAGCGCGTCGCGCTCCGCGGCCTGCGCGGTGAGTATCACGACCTGTTCCTGCCGCTGTTTGGCAGCTACCAGGCTGGCAACGCGGCCTGCGCGCTCGCGGCGGTCGAGGCCTTCGCCGGGCCCGGCGAGGACGACGCGACCGGGCTGGATCCGGACCTTGTCGCGCAGGCGTTCGCGATGGTGACCTCGCCGGGCCGCCTGGAGATCGTCCGGCGCAGTCCGGTCGTGGTGGTCGACTCCGCGCACAACCCGGGCGGGATGGCCGCGATGGCCGAGGCCCTCCGCGAGTCGTTCGGGCCGGTCGAGGTCATCGTGGTGCTCGCGGTGAGCGCGGACAAGGACGTCGCGGCGATCCTGGACGAACTCGAGCCGCTGGCCGCCGCGGTGGTGGCCACGGCGAACTCCTCGCCCCGGTCGATGCCCGCGGCCGACCTCGCTGAGCTTTCCCGGCCGGTGTTCGGCGCCGACCGGGTGCACCTGGCCGCCAGGCTGGATGACGCGGTCGACATAGCGGTCGGCCTCGCCGACGAGGCGGCGGCGATGATTGGCGGCGAACTGGCCGGACTGCCCGGCGCGCAGGCCGACTCGGCGGTGGGGGCCGGCGCCCTCGTGCTCGTGACCGGGTCCGTGGTGACCGCCGGTGACGCCCGGCTGCTGCTAACCGGTGTCGGCCCGGCGGGCCCGGCCGACCTGGCGGAGTCCGCCGGCCCGGCGAGTAATCTCGCGGATCAGCCGGAGCGGGAGGAGCAGGGATGAGCCGTCTGTCGGCGACCGTTCTCTACCTGGAGGCCGTGGTCATCGCGCTGACCATCGTTCCCGCGGTCAAGCTTGAGCATGTGGCTCCCGGCACGGCCGGACTGGCGGCCGGGATCGCGGCGGTGGTGGCGATCATCCTCGCGGTGCTCGCCCGGCGGATGCTGATGGTGACTCTGGTGGGCGGAAGCCTGCTTCAGGCACTTATCATCGCGTCCGGTAGCGTAATCTCCGTTATGTATATTCTCGGGGTAATATTTACGCTGCTCTGGTGTACCGGAATCTGGCTGGGTCATCGGGTGGAAAGCTCACAGTAACGGTATAGCAACATCTATCTCACCGTTGCGTGTTTGGCCCGCCCGGTGCTGAACGAGACCACATGGACGGGTAGGCTCGGACTCTACAGACGCCGCTGCCCGCGCTGGGGTGTTACGGGCACTTTGCGTGATCGATGCGGCTTCCTATGCGGCTGTACCGGGCACTCGTTCGACCATAGGGAAGGTCTCGTTCGAGATGAGCAACGCGATGGGCTTTCTGGGCCGTGACATGGCCGTCGATCTGGGGACCGCGAACACGCTGGTGTACGTCCGTGGCCGCGGGATCGTCCTCAACGAACCGTCCGTAGTCGCCCTTAACACAAATACGGGGCAGATTGTAGCAGTAGGACTCGAAGCGAAGCGGATGATTGGCCGTACTCCGGGCAACATCATCGCGGTCCGGCCGCTGAAAGACGGCGTTATCGCCGACTTCGACGTAACCGAGCGCATGCTGCGCTATTTCATTCAGAAAGTACACAGGCGTGGTGGCCTGGCGAAGCCGCGGGTGGTGATCGCCGTACCGAGCGGTATCACCGGTGTTGAGCAGAGCGCGGTGAAGGAGGCCGGTCACCAGGCCGGCGCCCGCCGCGTGTACATCATCGAGGAGCCGATGGCCGCGGCGATCGGGGCCGGCCTGCCGGTGAACGAACCGACCGGGAACATGGTGGTCGACATCGGCGGCGGCACCACCGAGGTGGCGGTGATCTCGCTGGGCGGGATCGTGACCGCGCAGTCGATCCGGGTCGGCGGAGACGAGCTTGACCAGGCGATTATCACCTTCGCGAAGAAGGAGTACTCGCTGACGCTCGGGGAGCGGACGGCCGAGGAGATAAAGATGGCGCTCGGGTCCGCCTACCCGTCCAAGGATGAGCCGAGTGCGGAGATCCGGGGCCGTGACCTAGTCAGCGGTCTGCCCAAGACCGTCGTGATCTCGGCGGCCGAGGTGCGGAACGCGATCGCCGAGCCGCTGTCGGTGATCATCGACGCGGTCCGCACCACCCTGGACAAGTGTCCGCCGGAGCTGGCCGGCGACGTGATGGATCGGGGCATCGCGCTGACCGGTGGCGGCGCCCTGCTGCGGGGTCTGGATCAGCGACTGCGCGAGGACACCGGGATGCCGATCCACGTCGCGGACAACCCGCTGGACTCGGTCGCTCTAGGAACCGGCAAGTGCGTCGAGGACTTCGACACGCTGCGCCAGGTGCTGGTGCCCGAATCTCGCCGCTGAGAGGACTGCCGCGGTGCGTGATTCGCGACGGAACCGGTTGCTGCTCAGCGTTGTGCTGATCGTCGCGCTTGGCCTGGTCGCCATCGACTACACCAACGGCGCGTCGCCGGTGATCCGAACCGCCAGGAACGTGGCCGGGTCGGTGTTCGGCGGGGCCGAGCGCGCGGTGAGCGGCGTGATCGCGCCGGTCGCCCGGCTGTTTGGGTCGTCGCAAGGCAGCTCGCCTGGCCGGACCACGGCGCTGGAACGGCAGGTCGCCAGTCTGCGCGCGGAACTGAGCGCGGCCTCGCTGGACAAGTCGCAGTACCGGCAGCTCAGCCAGGTGCTGCGGGTCGCCCGGGCGGGAAGCTACCGGGTGGTGGCCGGAACCGTGATCGGCTTCGGCCAGGGCTATCAGCAGACCGTGACCGTGGACGCCGGTAGCGCGCAGGGCGTGCGGCCGCAGCAGACCGTGCTGACCGGCGGCGGCCTGGTCGGCCAGGTGATCTCGGTGACCGCGCACACCTGCACGGTGCTGCTCGCCGACGACCCGGGCTCGACCGTGGGCATCCGAATGGCTCCGAGCGGCGAGATCGGCTGGGTGACCGGCCAGGGGCCGGCCGGAACCGGCCGCGGCCTGCTCAAACTCAGCGTGCTCAACCCGGCGGTGCCGCTGCGGCCCGGGCAGCAGCTAGTGACCGCGGCGTCGGTAAACGACCGCCCGTTCGTGCCCGGCGTCCCGGTCGGCGTGGTCGTGACCGTGCTCAGCCAGGCGGGATCGCTGACCGGCCAGGCGCTGGTCCGGCCAGATGCGAACTTCAGCGCGCTCGACGTGGTGGGCATCGTGGTCGGCCCGCCACGGCACAACCCGAAGTACAAGGTGCTGCCGGTCGCTGTCCACACGGGGCACTGACGTGGCAGCGGGACGTCGGCCGGCCGCAGGCACGGACCTGGCGGCGCCGCTGGTGAGGCTGGAGTGGGAAGAGCTGAGATGAAGCGCCTGGCCGTCGCGATCGCGATCCTGTTCTTCGCGGTGCTGCTGCAGCTGACCGTGATCAACGGCCTGGCACTGCCAGGCGGCGGGGCGCCGGATCTGGTGCTGCTATGCGTGGTGGCGATCGGACTGGCCGGCGGCGTCCGGGCGGGCCTGATCGCCGGATTCTGCGCCGGTCTCGCGCTCGACCTCGCGCCACCCGCGGTTGGCCTGGTCGGCGAGTACGCGCTGGTCTTCTCGATGGCCGGGTATTTCAGCGGCCGGATGCGGCCGGCCCTGCTGCGGTCCGCGCTGCTCGGCGTAGCCGCCGGCGCGGTGACCGTGCTCTGCGCCGAGGTCGCGACGGCGATCCTCGCGGTCGCGCTTGGCCGGCCTCCGGTCACCGCGGGCACGGTGGCACACGTGCTGCCGGTGTCGGTGCTGTATGACCTGATCGTGCTGCCGGTCGCGCTGTTCGTCGCGGTCCGCCTCGCCGGGGCACTCGGCGTGAGCTTCTCCACCATCGCCGACTCGCCGGTGTTCGAGTCCGGCGGCAGCGCAGCCCCGCCCGGCCTGGCCGGACTAGGCCGGCCGGGAGCGCCGCAGCCGGCCAGGCTCGCCTGGCGCGGGGTCGCGACCGACTCGTGGCTGAGCGGCGATCTCGCCGGGGTCGCCCCCGCGGTCGGCGCCGTCGGCTGGCTGTCCGGCCCGGCGAACTCCCGGCGGGCCCGCCGGGAGCAGGCCAGGCTGGCCGCGACGCTGGCCGGCGCCATAGGCAGCAAGAAGGACGGCTGGGTCGGCTACCGGCCGACCGGATCGGCTGGCCGGTACCCGGGGTACCGGCCGGGCCCGCCGCAGCCGGTCAGGCTGCGCTCCTGGGCCGGCGTGCCGGGTTCGGCCTCGGCTCTGGCCAGGCCCGGCCCGACGGCGGCCGGCCGCGAGGTCAGGCTTGGCCTGGCCGGTGAGCAGCGCCGCCAGCGCCGGGCCGGCGCCGCGGCCAGGCGCCGCCAGGGTCGGGTGCCGGTCTACCTGCTCGGCGTGCGGATTCCCGGGCCGCGGCGCGGTGCCCAGGTCCGGTATCCGGCGGGCCGCTCTGGCGCGGAATGGCACGGCGCGGGCGCGCACGGCGTCAACGGTCCGGACGTGCCGCGGATCACCTTCGGCACCGGCCTGGTCGCGCCGGGCACGCCGATCTGGCGTCCAGGCGTGCCGCGGATCAACTTCGGCGCTGCCGGGCTGCCCAGGTCGGCCCGTCCGTCCGGCGCCGCCGTGCCCAGGATCGCGTTCGGTACGGGCAGCCTGCCCGGCGCGAGCCGGCCCGGCCAGCACCGGCCCGCCCAGCCGCATTTCCGGTCGGTGAAGGGACGGACCGGGCCGTCCCGGTCGGCCAGCGGCGCCTGGCTGGCGGGGAGTCGATCCCCGGTGCGCCACCCGAAGCAGCCCAGGTTCTCCCGGAGTGGCCCGAGCTTCGGCGGATACCCGGCGAGCAAGTCGCGCCCGGGCAAGGCGCCGCGACTGCGGTCCGGTTCGAGGCGGACGTCGTGGCTGCCGTGGACCCGGCGGGCCGGTGGCCGGTCGAGCGTGTGGCGAATCGGGACCGGCAGGCTGCCGGGAGGTTACCGATGATCCCGGCATCCCGGCCCCGGCTGATCGCACTGTACGTGGCCGTGTTCGCGCTGCTGGCCGGGCTGGCCCTGCGGATCTGGGACATCCAGGTCAAGAACGCCCCGGTGTACCGGGCGCTGGCAAGCTCGGAGCGGATCCGCGAGGTTGTGACGCCGCCGACCCGCGGCTCGATCGTGGACGACCTCGGCGCGCCGATCGTTACCAGCACGCCCGCCCTGGTGATCTCGGTCAGCCTGCCGGCCCTCTGGCAACAGAGCGACGGCGGTGAGGCGGTCCTGAGCAGGCTCGCGACGCTGCTGCACATCAAGCAGTCCGTGATGCGGGACGACGTGCGGCTGTGCACGGTCGGCGTGCGGCCGCCCTGCTGGGCGGGCTCGCCGTACCAGCCGGTGCCGGTGGCCGAGAACGTGTCGGCCACGACCGCCCTGCAGGTGCTGGAGAATCAGCGGCTATACCCGGGCGTGACGGCTGCGGTCCAGCCGGTGACGCACTACCAGCAGCCGATCTCGACCTCGCTTGCCCAGGTGCTCGGGTACCTCCAGCCGATCACCGCCAGCGAGTTGAAGGCGCAGGGGCTGCCGTCGACCGGTTACTCCGGCGTGGACCTGGTCGGCCAGGCTGGCCTGGAACTGCAGTATGACAGCGCGCTGCGCGGTGTGCCCGGCATGCAGAAGCTGGCCGTGGACGCCGCGGGGCAGGTCACCGGGACGATCAGCAAGGTCCCGCCCACCGCCGGGGACTACCTGGTGACCAGCATCAACTCGGCCGTCCAGATGGACACCGAGCGCGCGCTGGCCGCCGCGGTCGGCAGGAGCCAGCTAGCCGGCAACCCGACCAAGAACGGCGGCGCCGCGGTGGTCATGACCACCACGGGCCGGGTCCTGGCGATGGCCAGCTACCCGACCTACAACCCGAGCATCTGGAACCGGGGCATCTCACAGCGGGAGTTCAACCGGCTGTTCGGCACCGCATACGGGGAGCCGGTACTGAACCGGGCCACCCAGGGTCAGTACGCGCCAGGTTCGACCTGGAAGATCACCTCGGTCGCCGCCGCCGTCGCGGCCGGCTATTCGCTGTCCGGCAGCTACAACTGCCCGGCGACGGTCACCATCGGCGGGCATTCCTACGCCAACGACGGCAACCCGAATCTGGGCCCGATGAGCCTGCACGAGGCCCTGGTCCTGTCCTGCGACACGGTGTTCTACCAGCTTGCCTACGACATCTGGCAGCACGACCACCCGGGTGCCAACGTGGTCACCTCGCCCAAGGCGCCGATCCAGGAAATGCAGAAGATGGAGCTGGCCTGGGGCTTCGGTCACAACACCGGGGTGGACCTGCCCGCCGAGAACCCGGGCTCGGTCCCGACCAGGGAGTGGCTGTACTACCTGTGGAAGGCCAACGCGCACGCCGGGCAGAACTGGTGCAAGAACGGCCGGATCAACGGCACGTACGTGCAGCAGATCGAGTACGACGACTGCCGGATCGGCAACGTGTGGACGCCCGGCCAGGCCGTGATCGCCGCCATCGGCCAGGGCTATGTCAGCGTGACGCCGCTGCAGCTTGCCCGGGCTTACGTGGCACTCGCCAATGGCGGAACGCTGTACAGCCCGCGAATCGGCGAGGCCCTGATCAGCCCGACCGGCAAGGTCGTGCGGCGGATCAACCCGCCGGTGGTCGGTCATCTGCCGGTCGCCAAATCCACCCTGGCTTACATCAGGAACGCCCTGGCCGGGGTGGTCACCAGCGGCACAGCGGCCGGGACGTTCGCCGGCTTCCCGCTGAACAAGGTCTGCGTGGCAGCCAAGACCGGTACCGCGCAGGTGGCGGGACTGCAGGCGACCTCGGTGTTCGCGTCGTTCGCGCCATGTGTCCATCCCAAGTACGTGGTAGTGATGATGATCCCGAACTCCGGTTACGGCTCGGATGTCTCCGGCCCGGCCGTGCGGCAGATCTGGGATGGCATCTTCGGGCTCGAGGGGCACAAGGCCGCGCTGCCGGGCGGGAACCTGCCTACCGTACTGCCGCACCTGAACCGGGCCGGGCAGCTTGTCCCGCCG
The DNA here is from genome assembly GCA_021792855.1 of Actinomycetes bacterium. GTDB lineage: Bacteria > Actinomycetota > Actinomycetes > Streptosporangiales > Streptosporangiaceae > Chersky-822. The sequence continues at coordinate 7,756 of JAJYTW010000024.1, read as the reverse complement.
CCCGGGTTCGGTCCGCCGCCGGTCAAGCCGACTAAGCCAGCCAAGCCGACCAGGTCACCATCGCCGTCGGCCAGCCCGACCACGTCGGCGCCGGGAGGTCACGGATGAGCTGGGTCAGCAGCAATCAGCCGCGCGGCCTGGCCCAGCCGCTGTGGGGCCTGACCCGCCGGGCCGCGGTCCGGCTGGCGGGACGGCAGTCGGTGCTCCGACAGGCCAACTGGGTGCTGTTCGGGGCGGTGATCGCGCTGTCCCTGCTCGGGACGCTGGTGATCTGGTCGGCGACCAGGCAGGTACTCGGCAACGCCTATCTGTACAAGCAGTTGCTGAACATCACCATCGGCGTGATCCTGATGCTCGTCGTCAGCTCGCTGGATACCCGGCATATCAAGCTCTACGCGCCGGTGCTGTACGCGGCGGCCTGCCTTGGCCTGCTCGCCGTCCTGTCACCGCTCGGCACCGTGGTCAACGGGGCGAGGTCGTGGATCTCGCTCGGCGCTGGCTTCCAGGTCGAGCCGTCGGAGTTCGCCAAGCTCGGCCTGATCCTGATGAGCGCGATGGTGTTGTCCGAGGTGGCGGCCGGTCATCGGCGGCCAGCCACCAAGGCGATCATGGTCACGCTCGGCCTCGGTGCGGTGCCGGTGCTGCTCGTGGTCGCCGAGCCCGACCTGGGCGTCACGATGCTGCTAGCCGTGCTGATGCTCGGCCTGATCGCGCTGTCCGGTGTCCGGCTGCGGTGGCTGTTCGGCATGCTGGCGGCAGCCGCGCTCGGCATCACCGCGATCATCAATCTGCATCTGCTCAAGGCGTACCAGGTGAGCAGGCTGGCCGCGTTCATCAATCCGTCGGCCGATCCGAGGGGGACCGGGTACAGCGCCGCCCAGGCGAAGATCGCGATCGGCTCGGGCGGCCTGCACGGCGTCGGGCTGTTCCACAGCCAGCTGATCGCCGGCAACTACGTGCCCGAGCAGCAGACCGACTTCATCTTCGCCGTGGTCGGCAACGAACTCGGCTTCATCGGCACGATGATCCTGATCGGACTGCTGGCGGTGATGTTGTTCACCGCGCTGCGGATCGCGGCCCGCGCGGAGGACCAGTTCGGCATGCTCGTCGCGTCCGGCATCGCGATCTGGTTCGCCGTGCAGTCGTTCATCAACATCGGGATGACTGTGGGGATCATGCCGGTGACCGGCCTGCCGCTGCCGTTCGTGTCCTATGGCGGGTCGGCGCTGTTCGCCGACATGATCGCGATCGGCCTGCTGCAGTCGATTCACCGCCGCAGGAACGTCTTCGCGGCCTGAGCCGGCGCCGGGCCCGCCCCGTCGGCGGGTGCCTCGCCTGCCCGCATCTCGGCTGCCCGCATCTCGGCTGCCCGCATCTCGGCTGCCCGCACCTCGGCGGCCGGCGTCGCGACCCGGTCCCGGCGGGCGGTCCGGTGTCTGATCGCGGCCCGGGCCAGGCCGGCCGCGAGCAGTGTCCCGGTGATCACCGCCACGAGGCCGCCGCCGACTCCGACGTACCGCAGTCCGGCGGCGAAGACGGCGAGCGTCACGGCCGGCCGGATGATGGCCTCCGGCGCGCGGGCGGACAGCAGTGAGCCGGCCAGCACGGCCGGGATGCTGCCGATCGTGACCGACGCCGTCACCGCGGCGTCGACCTGCCCGAAGATCAGGGCGCCGAGCGCGGCTGCGCCGGTGAGCGGGATCGCCTGGGTCAGATCGGTGCCGACAAGCTGACCCGCGCTGATCGCGGGATAGGCGAATAGCAGCAGAACGATCATCACCGAGCCCGCTCCGACCGAGGTCAGCCCGACGATCAGCCCGCCGATGGCGCCGATGACGAGCGTCGGCACCGGCCGGATGGCGAGATCGGCGAGGGTGCCGGCCCGGGGCCTGCCCGCCCGCCGGTCCAGCATCCCGCGGGCCAGCATGGCCACCGCGCCGGCCAGCAGGGCCGCGCCGAGGGCGAGCCGCAGCAGTGGCTGGCCCGCCCGTCCGGCCCCGGTGATCCGGAGCAGGTAGGAGCCGCCGAACGCCATCGGCGCAGAGCCGAGCACCAGCCAGCCCACCATCGCCAGGCTGACCGTGCCGCGCCGCAGGTGCACGGCCGCGCCGACCGGCCGCATCAGGAACGAGGCGACCAGGTCGCTGGAGATTGCCGCGGCCGGGCTGACGCCGAACAGGGCGATCAGCATCGGCGTCATCAGCGCGCCGCCGCCGGCGCCGGTCAGTCCGACCAGTAGGCCGACCACCGCGCTGCCGAGCACCATGCCGAGGTTGAGGTGCATCTCGATCCGTTCCGGATCCGGGCGGGGCCGGCTCACGCTAGAAAGTAAGTATTTCGATCTAAATACTAGAGATTATGACTAGCCATCCGCTGTCACCGCCCGACCGGGCCGCGTGTCGCCGATCTGTCGGCAACGATCGGTAAGCTGTAGCGATGTCTGTGCAGTCGGTCTATTCCAGCCTCGAGACACTGCTTCCCCTGGTGCGCAAGCCGGTCCAGTACGTCGGTGGCGAACTGAATAGCGTCGTCAAGGACTGGGACTCCGCTGAGGTCCGCTGGGCGCTGATGTACCCGGACGCCTATGAGGTAGGCGTTCCCAATCAGGGCGTGCAGATTCTTTATGAGGTCCTTAACGAGCGCGAGGGCGTGCTCGCCGAGCGCACCTACAGTGTCTGGCCGGACCTCGAGCAACTGATGCGCGAGCACGGCGTGCCGCAGTTCACGGTGGACGCGCACCGGCCGGTCCGGGCCTTCGACGTCCTCGGTGTCAGCTTCGCCACCGAACTCGGCTACACCAACCTGCTGACCGCGCTGGACCTTGCGGCCATCCCGCTCTCGGCCGCGGACCGGACGCTGGACGATCCGGTGGTGCTGGCCGGCGGCCACGCCGCCTTCAATCCGGAGCCGATCGCCGAGTTCATCGACGGCGCCGTCCTCGGTGACGGTGAGCAGGCCGTGCTGGCCATCACCGACCAGGTCCGGGCGTGGAAGCGGGATGGCAGGCCGGGCGGCCGGGACGGACTGCTGCTCGCGCTTGCCACCCGGTGCGGGGTGTACGTGCCCCGGTTCTACGACGTCAGCTACCGCCCGGACGGCGCTATCGCCGCCGTCGTGCCCAACCGGCCTGGCGTGCCGCGGTCGGTGGCCAAGCACACCGTCACCGACCTGGACTCCTGGCCATATCCGAGCAAGCCGCTCGTGCCGGTGGCCGAATCGGTGCACGAGCGGTTCAGCGTGGAGATCTTCCGCGGCTGCACCCGCGGCTGCCGGTTCTGCCAGGCCGGGATGATCACCAGGCCGGTCCGGGAGCGGTCGATCACCACGATCGGCGAGATGGCCGAGCGCGGCCTGGCGGCCAGCGGATTCACCGAGGTTGGCCTGCTCTCGCTGTCCAGCGCCGACCACAGCGAGATCGATCAGATCGCGACCGACCTGGCGGACCGCTACGAGGGCACGAACACCGGCCTCTCGCTGCCGTCCACTCGGGTGGACGCGTTCAACATCACCCTGGCCAACGAACTGAGCCGGAACGGGCGGCGGTCCGGCCTGACGTTCGCTCCCGAGGGCGGCACCGACCGGATCCGCAAGGTGATCAACAAGATGGTCACCGAGGAGGACCTGATCAGCACGGTCTCGACCGCGTACGCCAACGGCTGGCGGCAGGTCAAGCTGTACTTCATGTGCGGCCTGCCGACCGAGACCGACGAGGACGTGCTCGCGATCGCTCGGGTGGCGCACCGGGTGATCGAGGCCGGGCGGAAGGCCAGCGGCAGGCGGGACATCCGGTGCACGGTGTCGATCGGCGGCTTCGTGCCCAAGCCGCACACCCCGTTCCAGTGGGCGGCGCAGTGCGACTACCAGACCGTCGACGCCCGGCTCAAGGCCCTGGGCGCCGCCATGCGCGCCGACCGCGGTTACGGATCCTCGATCGGGTTCCGCTACCACGACGGCCAGCCGTCGATGGTGGAAGGCCTGCTGTCCCGCGGCGACCGGCGGGTGGCCAAGGTGATCCGGGCGGTCTGGGAGGCCGGCGGCCGGTTCGACGGCTGGAGCGAGTACTTCTCCTACGAATTGTGGGAGTCGTGCGCCGCCACGGCCCTGGCCGACGACGGCGTCGACCTCGCCTGGTACACGACCAGGGAGCGACCGTATTCCGAGGTCCTGCCGTGGGACCACCTGGACGCCGGCCTGGACCGGGACTGGCTCTGGGGGGACTGGCAGGCCGCGATCGGCGCGTCGGGCGCTGAGGAGGTCGAGGACTGCCGGTGGACGCCGTGCTTCGAGTGCGGGGTCTGCCCGGCGATGGGCACGCAGATCGAGACCGGTCCCACCGGTGCCAGGCTGCTGCCGCTGACCGTGCTCGGCCGCACCCCGGCGCCGGGGGCCGAGCAGTCCGGGGACGAGGTGCTGGCAGTGGTCGGCGCGTCCGCCGTCCGGGGCGGCGCGGGTTCCGGGGAGCGCGCCTAGATGGCCCGCCAGCAACCCGCGGGCCCGCCACCTGCCCCGATCGTTCAGCGACTGACGATCAGGTACGCTAAAAGAGGCAGGATGCGCTTCGCGAGCCACCGGGACGTGGCGCGCGCGATCGAGCGCGGAGTGCGCAAGGCCGGCGTGCCGGTGGCTTACTCCGCGGGGTTCTCGCCGCATCCGAAGATTTCGTACGTGGGTGGCGCCCCGACGGGTGCGGCGAGCGAGGCCGAGTACCTCGAGATCTCGCTCACCCAGCGGTGCGAGCCAGCCGAGGTGGGCCGAGTGCTCGATGGGGCCCTGCCGGACGGGATAGACGTGATCGAGGTCGCTGAGGTAGACGGCAAGCTAGCCACCGCGCAGCTTGCGGCCTCCGAATGGGAGGTCGTCTGGCCCGGCGTGGCTGCGGATGCCGCTGCCCGGGCCGCCGAGGTGTTTCTGGCTGCCCCGTCGGCCGAGGTCGAGCGACTGACCAGCAAGGGTCTGCGGCGGGTCGATGCCCGGGCCGCCGTGGTGAGCCTATCGGTCGAGCGGCGCGGCGAAGCCGGGTCGGCTTCCGAATGTGCCATACTTCGAATGATTGTTCGGCAGATGACTCCTGCCGTCCGTCCTGAAGACATTCTGGCCGCGCTTCGCCAGGCGTCGTCCCTCGCGCCGTCGGCACCGCCCGTGGTGACCCGGCTGTCGCAGGGACCCCTGGCCGAGGCAGCCGAGGTAACGGCAGGCCCCGGCTCGGCGCCAGCCGGGTCCGGCGAGCCCGGCTCAGGTCCCGCGCCCTCGGTCGGCCAGACCGCAAGACCTAGTACAGACAAGGCAATGTGCCTGACAGCCGGAAACGCGATGGTGGCGTCGGCGGTGCAGGCACGTGCGAACGAACAGCTCTCGCGCGGCACGCGGGACCGGCTAGCCGATCCGCGCGCCCGGGAGCCTTACGGAAGAGATTGCCCGGATGCTCGAAACCGAGCCACAGAATCTACAACCCAATTCCAGCGATCAACCGACTGGACCCGATTCGGGCCGCAATGAGCGAGGTGAGGCGGCCAGTTCAGGCCCGAACGCCGGCCAGGAGGGCGGCCAGCGGCGCGGACTGCTCCGCCGGGCGCGGCGCAGCCTGAGCAGGCCCGCCGTGCCGACCTTCCGCTCCGGCGCGCCCGCCGAGGGCCAGCCCGGGCAGGGACAGTCCGGGCAGGGACCGGGCGGTTCCGGCCGGCCGCAGGGTGGCGAGGCCGCTCCGGCCGTGCCGTCGGTGCCGGTCACCCCGGCGGCGACCCCGGTGTCCGGCGGCCCGGCTGAAGGCGGTCCAGCCAAGGCGCCTGCGGCCGCCTTCCAGGCGCCGGTCGTCATCTTCCAGCCGCCCGAGATCACTGGGACGCGGCCGCAGGCCGAGACCGAGCGGCCCGCTGCCGCGGCGCAGCCAGGTGCCGCATCCGGTGCCGACGCCGAGGATCAGGGCGGTACGGCAGGCTCGCGGCGGCGTCGCCGTGGCGGGCGCGGGCGGGGCAAGAGCGGTGCCGAGGGCGCCGCGCAGGCCGATTCTGAGCGGTCCGGGGCGGACGGCGAGCAGGGCGGCCAGGCCGCGGCTCAGCCGGAAGCCGCGTCGCACGGCCCGGAGCAGGATGGCGCGGAGTCGGCCGAGGAAGCGGGCGGCACCAGTACCTCAAGCCGCCGTCGCCGCCGGCGGCGCCAGCGCGGCGGTTCGGGCGCCGGCGCCGAGGCGCCATCTGGTGACGAGCCGGCCGACACCGTCGTGCACGTCCGCGAGCCGCGGCCGGCCGAGCCGTCCGACGACGTCCGCTCGATCAAGGGCTCGACGAGGCTCGAGGCCAAGCGCCAGCGTCGCAGGGAAGGCCGGGAGACCGGCCGCCGCCGCCCGCCGATCATCAGCGAGTCAGAGTTCCTGGCCCGCCGGGAGGCGGTGGAGCGGGTGATGGTCGTCCGCCAGCACGACGACCGGACCCAGATCGCGGTCCTGGAAGACGGCGTGCTCGTGGAGCACTACGTCGACCGCGCCAGCCACCAGTCCTACGTCGGCAACGTCTACCTCGGCAAGGTCCAGAACGTGCTGCCGTCGATGGAGGCGGCCTTCGTCGACGTCGGCAAGGGCCGGAACGCCGTGCTGTACGCCGGCGAGGTTAACTTCGACGCGAGCGGCCTGGAGGGCGTCGCCAAGCGGATCGAGTCCGCGCTGAAGTCCGGGCAGTCCGTCATGGTGCAGGTCACCAAGGACCCGATCGGGCACAAGGGCGCAAGGCTCACCAGCCAGATCAGCCTGCCCGGCCGATACCTGGTGTACGTGCCCGGCGCGTCCATGACCGGCATCAGCCGCAAGCTGCCGGACACCGAGCGGTCCAGGCTCAAGCAGATCCTGAAGAAGGTCGCGCCCGAAGACGGCGGGATCATCGTCCGGACCGCGGCCGAGGGCGCCTCGGAAGAGGAACTTGAGCACGACGTGACCAGGCTGGTCGCGCAGTGGCAGGCAATCGAGCGCAAGGCCAAGACGGCGAGCGCCCCGGATCTGCTGTACAGCGAGCCCGATCTGACCATCAGGGTGGTCAGGGACATCTTCAACGAGGACTTCACCAAGCTGGTCATCGCCAGCGACAGTGAGTGGGACCTAGTGGACGAGTACGTCCGCTACGTCGCGCCGACCCTCGCGGACCGGCTTGAGCGGTGGTCCGGCGAGCAGGACCCGTTCGACGCGTACCGGATCAACGAGCAGCTTGCCAAGGCGCTGGACCGGAAGGTCTGGCTGCCGAGCGGCGGCTCGCTGGTGATCGACACGACCGAGGCCATGACGGTCATCGACGTGAACACCGGCAAGTTCACCGGCCAGGGCGGCAACCTGGAGCAGACGGTCACCAGGAACAACCTGGAGGCGGCGGAGGAGATCGTCCGGCAGCTTCGGTTGCGCGACATCGGCGGCATCATCGTCATCGACTTCATCGACATGGTGCTGGAGAGCAACCGAGACCTGGTGCTGCGGCGGCTGATCGAGTGCCTGGCCAGGGATCGCACCAAGCACCAGGTCGCCGAGGTCACCTCGCTCGGCCTGGTCCAGATGACCAGGAAACGGGTTGGCTCGGGCCTGCTCGCCGCCTTCTCGGTGCCGTGCGAGGTGTGCAACGGCCGCGGCGTGCTGGTCTCGGTGGACCTCGACGAACTGCCGCACCAGCATGGCCGGGGCGGGGCGCATCCGGCGCCGGCCAAGCAGAGCCCGGCCGCGCGATCCAAGTCGGCCCGGACTACCAAGGCCATCGCGCAGGTCGCGGCGAAGACGATCGAGACG
>JAJYTW010000023.1 GCA_021792855.1 Actinomycetes bacterium | reverse complement strand
AGCGGTGGACTCCGCTGGAACCGAGGAGAACGCGGATTCGGATCGCGAAGCCGGATCGGGTGCGGATGAGGCTCGGGATGACGCCGTGGCCGCGTTCCGCTATCTGCTTGTGCCGCTGCGGGTACCTAACCGCGCCTAGCAGGCTGTCAGCGGAGCCGGCTGTCAGAAGGGACGCCGTGGTCGCCCGTTCCCGCGCCGGGGATGGAGCAGGCGGAAGAGCGCCCGACGCCCCAGGAACGCGATCAGCAGCAGGATGAAGATCGATCCCTTGCCCGGGAACACGCCGAAGGACAGCCGGGTTGCCGGCAGTGCGACAAGGGCCACCAGTGCGATCACGATCCCGAACCTGACCCAGGACCCCCCGGGCCTGCGCCGGTAGCCGATTGCCGGATGCTGCGGGCTCCCAGACTGCGTGCCGCCCATCGGGCCTGGCCCTGTCGCGGCGCCCTGGCCGGTCCCGGACTGCGGCAGGTCGATGGTCAGCCGGGCCAGGTCACGGTCGGTCTTGGCAGTCAGTGCGGCGTCGAGTCGCTGCTGGAACTCCTCCATCGTGAGCCGTCCGAGCGCGAAGTGCTCACGCAGGCTTGCGGCCGCCGCCTCGCGCTCGGCATCGCCGATTCGCAGACCCGAGGGCATTGCCATGACTTCCTCCGCAGCGGCCGGCCCGCAACCCGAGACGCAGACTGCTCATACGATATATCGCAACTGTGGCGGCAGCAACCATGGTGCCGCCGCCACCCTGGCTATCAGGGCCCGAAGTATGTGTAGTTGCCGTTCTGCGGGTTCGTGACCTGCGCATCGACGGTGATCCGGCCCGCGTGGGCGAAGTCCAGCGTCAGCGTGATGTACGTCCCGTCCTTGAGCCGGGCGGAGTCGCTTATCACCAGGTGCGTGCCGGCCGGGTCGAGCCGGATAGTGCTGTGACCTGGGATCAGCAGTCCCCGTCCGGACGCGGCGGGCATGCCGTCGGCGGGACCGACCGTGCCGGACCGGACGAACGTGACCTTCCCGCCCTTGCTGCTGCTGACCGACACAAGCTGATCGGCCGGGCCGATGTTCTGGATCACCAGGTAGCCGTCGACGGTCCGCTGGCTGCCCGCGAGGATCATGTAGGCGCTGGCCACCCTGATGGGCTGGCCGAGCGGCACCGCGCTCGAGCAGCCAGCGACGACGCCGACGGTGGCGAGGACGCCGGCCGCCACGGCGGCGGACCGCGTCCGCGCGCTCCGGTACCAGCCGGGTACCGCCGGGCCGCCGTGTGCACCCGCGCCCTGGCCCGCCATGCGCCGGGCCGCGGGACGGCCCCGCCAGCGCCGCGCGCCGTCCGAATCCGGCATCGCTGTTCTGCCTCGCCTCATTCTGGGAGTCCGCCGCGGCCGCCCGCTCCAGCACCGCCGTCCGGCCGCATGCGCCGGGCCCGAGAGCCGGGGCGCCCGCCGCGTGCGGGAAGGGCCGCGCCGGGGCGTTGGTGCGGGTAGCCGCGGCTACGAGGATAGCCGGGCGGTCGGTCAGCGTTGGCCGCCTGGCCGGGCGTTAGCCTGCCAGGTCGGCGTCTCCGGCGGCCAGGTCGGCGATCGGCGCGACCCCGCCGTGCCGGGCGTAGTCTCCGGCGGTCGGCGGATCGGCCTCCGCGGCGGCGCAATCCGCCTCTGCCTCGGCCTCCGCGCAGCCTGCCTCGGCCTCCGCATCGGCGCAGGTCGGCTCCGATTCCGGGAAGCCCAAGCCCCGCCCGGCGGGCGAGGCGGCGATGATGGCCTCGCTGATCTCGATCAACTGGCTCACCTGCTCGTGGGTCAGCGCGTCGATGAGCGATCTGTGTACCTGCTCGACATGCCCGGGCGCGGCGGTGACGAGTACGGCGTACCCGGCGTCGGTGAGCTGGGCGATCTGGCCGCGCCGGTCGGTGGGGCAGTCCCGCCTGGTCACCCACCCGCGCTCTTCCAGTCGGGCGACGGCGTGCGACAGACGGCTCTTGCTGAACGTCGACGCCGCGGCAAGCTGGCTCATCCGGAGCGAGCGGTCGGGCGCCTCGGACAGGTGAACGAGCACCTCGTAGTACCCGTGCGGCAGGCCGGAATCCCTCAGCAGCTGAGCGTCGACCGCGCCGAACAGCGACTGGCACGCGTTCAGCAGCAGGCGCCAGCAGCGCTGCTCCTCGGCGGTCAGCCAGCGTGTGGGTGCGGTCATGACATCAGGATACCCGATGTAGTTGAACGTTTGACAAGTCTCGCCGGGCCTGATAATAGTTGTGTATTCAACAAATTCTCCGGGGGACACTCGGGGCAGCATGCTTAGCAAACATCGGAGCGAGACATGACGACGACGCAGGCTGGGACGATTCCCGGTTACGTGGCAGGCACCTGGTCCATCGACGCGGTGCACTCAGAGGTGGGCTTCACCGTGCGGCACATGATGGTCAGCAAGGTCCGGGGGAAGTTCACCGCCTTCTCGGGCGAGATCGTGACCGCCGAGAACATCCTCGGCTCCTCGGTGACCGCCGAGATCGAGCTGAGTTCGATCGACACCGGCAGCGAGCAGCGCGATGGGCACATCCGCTCCGCTGACTTCTTCGACGTTGAGAACCACCCGAAGATGACCTACAAGTCCTCCGGCATCCGTGCCGAGGGCGACCACTATGTGGTGGACGGCGACCTCACCCTCAAGGGCGTGACCAAGAGCGTCCCGCTGACCCTCGAGGTCAATGGCTTCGGCCCGGACGCCTACGGCGGCACCCGCGCCGGGTTCACCGCCACCGGCGAGATCAACCGCCAGGACTTCGGCGTGAGCTGGAGCGCGGCGATGGAGACCGGCGGCGTCGTCGTCTCCGACAAGGTCACCATCAGCCTCGAGATCGAGGCCGTGCTGCAGGCCTGATCCCGGCCAGCATCTCGGGCTGGCGGCCGGCCCTTGCCCGGCCGCCAGCCCGGCCTATGCGCTGACAGCGCCGCGGGGCCGCCGGCACAGTTGTGCCGGCGGCCCCGCAGCCCGTTCTGCCGATCCCGGCGCCCAGGACCGCCGCGGTCAGGCTCCGGAGTGCTCCGGCTTCTGCTGGTCCTGGTCGTGCATATGGCGCCAGATCTCGTCTAGATCGGCCCGGTGCTTGGTCAGGTAATCCAGGTACAGGGGCCGGAGCGCGTCCGCCACATCCTCGTCCCCGGCGTCGATCGCGTCCCCGATCAGCAGCGATAGCTTCATCGCGTCGGCCTGAGCGTGCTCCGGACGGCCGGCTGCGGCCTCGCCGGCCGGCAGTGCCCGCAGCAACTCCCACAGAAAAGCCAGGTCCATGTGATGCCGGGCCCGGTGCACGGCGAGGTCGTGCAGTTCGCGCGAGGAGAGCGCGTCAAGATCCGCCAGATCGCTCATGCCAAGAACCTTACCGGCGGGGCCGGTGCCGCCCGAGCGCCGGCGGGTTACCGGCGGGGCCGGTGCCGCCCGAGCGCCGGCGGGGCCGGAGCCGCCCCCGAGCATCGGCGGGTCGCCGGGGCGGCGGTGTCGCCCCGGCGCCGAAAGGCCGTCGGCAGCGTGGCGCGGGCCGGCCGCCGCGCGGCGGCCGGCCCGCCAGTCGGGTCAGGACGTGGTGTACCCCGGAATGCCGGTGCCCGGGCGGACCGGGCCGACCCGCAGCACGCTGCGGTTCCAGCAGGCGTCGAACGTGAACGCCGGGATTCGCGTTGCCGCGCGCTGATGCGGCGCGTAGATCTTCAGGTAGGCGTTGTGGGCGATCCGGCACCCGGCGATGTTGCCGGCCTCGACGATGCCGAGGATGGCGTGCGCGGTCTGGCCCGGCCGGAGCGTCACGAGCCGGGGCCTGCCCTGATGCGTGGCCGGGTAGCCGATCGTGCGGCCGGAGTTGGTCACCGCCCAGACGCCGGGGAATCCGTACATCGTGCAGGCACGGTGTCCGGTGTTGCTGAACTCAATCGGGTAGTAGATCGTCCCGGCGGCGCCGCCGCCAAGGCCGAGGCCGAACCAGGTCGTGGTGTTGTAGGACGCGCAGTGCGGCGGGGCGTGGTGCCTGGCGGTGGCCACCGCAGCCGTTCCTCGCGCGGCCGATGCCTGCGCGGCGAGTGCGGGTGCGGCGGCGGCCGCCGAGCAGGCGATGGCGGCCGCCGCGATGACGGCCCGGGTGGTCATTCGCATGATTACCTTCTCCTGGTGTGTGATTCAGATAGTTATTTCAGCGGGAACGACGGAATGCTGTCGCCGGCGGTTACTGCGCGGTGCCGCGCCGCGCCTTGCCGGCCTGGAACGGCTCCACGGTCAGGACGTCCGTGCCGTGCACGGGCTTGGCGCAGGTGGTGACCGGGAAGCCGAGGAAGATCGCGCCGGCCTGGCCGGGCAGGGTAATCCGGAATCCGGCGGCGGTGACCGGACTGCACTGAGCGGCCGGCATGTTGGCGACGCTGGTCACATGCAGCCAGATGTGCGCGGTGTGACCGGCTGGCAGGTTCAGGTTCGGCGGCGTGACGCTATGGTCGGCGGTGGCGGCCGCGCCGACCTGCTGGCCGGACTGCCCGGTTGTCAGCGTGACCAGCGGGAACCCGTCGAGCGTGCAGTCGTTCGCCGAGCTATTGGTGAAGTCGACCGGCAGGTAGGACGTGCCTGCCGCCACGCCGGCGGCATGCACGTCCAGGGTGATCTTCAGGTCACCGGGCGTGCAGGCCGGGCCGGCCGCACGGGTGTGCGATCCGGCGGCACGGGTGCCCGCGGTATGCGGATGCCCGGCCTGCGGCCCCTTTTGCAGCCCGCACGCGGCGACCACGAGCGCGACCCCGCACATTAGGCCGCACCGGATAGCCGGGGCAACCGCCCGTCGGCGGGCCCGGCCGTTGTTCCTCGTCGTTTGGTCCATCGTGGATCGCCGCCTAACCCCGTCCTGGTCCGGCCGCTGCGCGACGGACCACGGTCAATACCGCCAGCATCGCGCGGCACGGCCTCATCTGTAACGACGCTGAATAACTCTTGACGGTTGTTCGGTATCCGCTTTACGGCACTGACCGGGGTGTGCTCGAAATAGCCGTCAGGGTCCGGTTGCCCCGGAAAGAACGACAAAAATACCGAGGGCGATAACGCCGTGCAGATTGGTCCCGGTGCAGATCTGCATGGGGTCGATCGACGTTGGCACGCTGATATAGAGCGGCGCCGCCTGGCCGGGCGGATAGACCCTGAGCCAGTGCACCGTGGCCGGCTTGCAGACGCCAGGGCCGAAGTCACCGGGGTCGGGTAGCTGCAGCGAGGCGTGCGCGCTCTGGCCGGGCGCCAGGGTGATGAGCCGCGGGCCGAAGGTGGGTATCCGGGCGGCCGCCGGGCCGACCTGGGTGCCGGTCGGGCTGGTCATGACCGACACGCCCGGATAGCCGTACAGAGTGCAGGCCGCGGCCGACACATTGCTGAGTTCCACCGGGTAATAGAACGTCCCCGCTGCACCGTTGGGCGCACCGACAGCGCCCTGCAGCCATCCGGTCTGGCAGGTCGGTACCGGCGGCGTGGTGGGCTGCGGCGCCGCAAGCTGCTGGGCGCTGGTCGGCTGCGGACGGGGCCGGCCGCTCGCGCGGGCCGATCTGGCCGGACCGGGAGCGCTCCCGGTCCCCGACCCGGCGCCGGTGCCCGAGCCTGCCGCGCCGCCGGAGTCATGCCCGCCCGCCGAGGTGTGGCCCGCCACCTGCCCGGCCGCGGCCGAGTGCGGTGCCGGGCCGCTGCAGGCAGCCGTCAGCAGGCAGCCGCAGCCGACGATCGCGCCGAGCGTCCACCGTGCCGACCTGGTGCCGGGCCGGCGCCCGCTCTCGTGACCACCGAACCGGCCGAGGAGAATGCTCATGCCGCCGCCCCCTTTCGAGATCACCCCCGCGAGCGAGCCCCGGAAGGCTCGTCTCATCGGTGAAGACGATCATCGGGGCGCTGTGGTTGTCGTCACTTTCGTCGGCGACCGGAAGATTGCGGCATGACCCGGTAATCCGGTTCGCGCCGTAACGCGGGACATGGCGATGCCCAATGATTGCCACGCCGTTAATTCCGGCGTAAATCAGGCTCCCGGCGAGATGGCCTGGATGATCAGGGTCTTCTGGCTGGCGAGCGAGCAGGTCTGCGTGGTGAATGGCAGGTAGGCGGCGGTGTACTGGTTCGGCGGGAACACCTTGAGCCAGTGGGCGGTGACCGGTTTGCAGGCAGACTGGCTGAAGTTTCCCGCATCAACCACGCCCAGGCTCGCGTGCGCGACCTGCCCCGGAGCCAGCGTGATCGTGCGGACCGGGGTCGTCGGCATCCGCCTGGCCGCGGCGCCGATCTGAGTCCCGGCACTGCTTCCCGCGGTGACCAGGGAGACCCCCGGGTACCCGCCGAGCGTGCAGGTGGACCCGGAGACGTTCGTGAAGTCGATGTTCGTGTAACTGGTGCCGGCCGCGCCCTGGCTCTGCCCGGTTGTCACCCGGAGTCCGGCGGTCGCGCAGGCGGTGACCGTCGCGGAACCGGTCGCCGACGGCGAGGCACTGGGCGCGGGCGCACTGGCACTGGGCGACGGCGTGCCTGGCGATGACGTGGTGCTGTGCGGGGTGGCGCCGCCGGTACCCGACCCGCCGCCCGAGCACGCCGCGGCGAGGGTGGCGACGACGGCCATGGCGCAGCAGGCGGCACCGCGCCGCGCGACCGAACTGAGCGGGCTCATGCTGATCGTCTCCCTCGGTTGGCTGGCAGCGTGGCGGCCGGCGAAGCATCGGCCGCCACTGGGCGGAAGCCGGTCCCGATAGCGAGTATCTGATATCGGCATGAGCGGGCCATCGCGGCTCGCCGTTGTCCGCTATTTGGATTATCGGCAATAAGCGGCTGATATAACACGTAGGCATCGATACGCCGCTGGGATGTTCTTGTGGTATGGCACCGTGCCCTAGGCTGGGGCCGTCAGATAACGGGAATATCCTTCTTGCCGCGGCATGCGTGCACAGCGTGCGCGGGACGTGCCCGGGCAGATCACGTCGTGGAATCGGAGTCGCCAGTGGCTGACAGCCAGGAGTTCACCACACGTCCGCAGCTCGCGGGGACATTCGGGATGGTGGCGTCCACCCACTGGCTGGCTTCCGGAGCCGGGATGGCGGTGCTTGAGGCCGGCGGCAACGCGTTCGACGCCGCGGTCGCCACCGGCCTGGTGCTCCAGATCGTCGAACCCCATCTGAACGGCCCGGGCGGCGAGGTCCCGGTCATCGGCTACAGCGCCGCCGAGGGCGGCACGTTCGTGCTGAACGGGCAGGGCGTGGCGCCCGCGGCGGCCACGCCGGAGGCCTTCGAGGCGCTGGGCATCGACCTGATTCCCGGCAACGGACTGCTGCCCGCGACCGTCCCGGCGGCGTTCGGCACCTGGATGCTGCTGCTGCGGCGGTACGGCACCATGCCGCTGCGCGAGGTACTGAAGTACGCGATCGGGTATGCGGGCGACGGCTATCCCGTGCTGCACCGGGTCAGCGAGGCCATCGGTGCGATGGCGGACACCTTCACCGAGCACTGGCCGACATCGGCCGAGATCTACCTGGCCGACGGTGTTCCGGCCGCGGGCAGCCGGTTTGCCAACAAGGCGCTCGCGGCTACCTACAGCCGGGTGCTCGCCGAGGCCGAGGCGGCCTCGGCCGACCGGGACGAGCAGATCGAGGCGGCCAGCCGGATCTGGTACGAGGGCTTCGTCGCGGAGGCGATCGACCGCTACCTGGCCAGCGCTCAGATCATGGACGCGACCGGCCGTCCGCAGCGCGGCCTGCTGACCGGCTCGGACCTGGCCGCCTGGCGGCCGAGCGTGGAGCGCCCGGTGACGCTCGACTTCCGCGGGCTGACCGTGTGCAAGACCAGTAGCTGGGGGCAGGGCCCGGTGTTCCTGCAGCAGCTAGCCATGCTCGATGGATTCGACCTGGCCGGGATGGGTCCGGGCAGCGCCGAACTGATCCACACCATCACCGAGTGCGCGAAGCTCGCCTTCGCCGACCGCGAGGCCTGGTACGGCGACCCGCAGGCCAGTGACGTGCCGTTGGACGACCTGCTCGCGCCGGAGTACGCGGCGCAGCGCCGGGGCCTGGTGGGCGACCGGGCCTCCGGCGACCTCAACCCAGGCAGCCCGGGCGGGCGCCGGCCTGCCCTGCCCGGGTACGCCCTGGCCGCCTTCGGCGGGCCGGCCGGGCGGCCGGGTGCCGGGGCCGAGGGCGCCGTTCGGGGCGGCACCGGCGAGCCGACCCTCGGATCCGTGGCGCTCGGCCCGGGCGATACCTGTCACCTGGACATCGCCGACCGGTTCGGGAACCTGGTCTCGGCAACGCCAAGCGGCGGGTGGCTGCAGAGTTCGCCGATCGTGCCCGGTCTCGGGTTCTGCCTGGGCACTCGCGGGCAGATGTTCACGCTGACGCCGGGGTTCGCTAGCTCGCTGGCACCGGGCCGGCGGCCCAGGTCGACGCTCTCGCCGGGCCTGGTGCTGCGTGACGGCGCACCGTACCTCGCCTTCGGGACGCCCGGCGGGGACCAGCAGGATCAGTGGACGATGGGCTTCTTCCTGAACCATGCCGTCTTCGGCATGAACCTCCAGGAGGCGATCGACTTCCCGGCGTTCCACACCGACCACTTCCCGTCATCCTTCTATCCCAGGCAGGCGAAGCCGCGCTCGCTGACCGTGGAGGAGCGGCTGCCGGCGGACGTCATCGCCCTGCTGCGCGACCGCGGGCACGACGTCACGGTGTCCGGCCCGTGGTCGCTGGGCAGGATCAGCGCCGTGAGCATCGACGGCGGTTTCCTCTACGCGGGGGCCAATCCGCGCGGCATGCAGGGCTACGCGGTTGGCCGGTAGCGACGTGGGCGGCGACTCCGAGGACACGGCGGGCCAGTCGCAGGGCAGCGACCCCGGGCCTGATCAGCCGACCGGCCCATCCGCCGAGCCGTCTGCCCCGTCCGCCGAGCCGCCGGTTCCGCCGCCGGGCAACTGGGCGCCGCCCGTGCCGCCGGGCAACTGGGCGCCGCCCGTGCCGCCGGGCAACTGGGCGCCGCCAGGTCAGCCGCAGCCCGGTCCATGGGCCTACCCCGGGCCGCCCGCCGGTTCGTGGCCGCCGCCCGGTGCGCCGTGGGGCCCGCCGCCCGGCGCGCCGTGGCCACCTGGCCCCGGGCTGCCTCCGCCGCCGGGTGGTTCCTGGCCTCCGGGAGTGCCGTGGCCGCCGCCCGGCAATGGCGGCCCCGGTCTGCAGGCCGCGCCGCAGCGGGTCATGACCGAACCCGCCCCCGGCCAGTCCTCGTCGTGGCCACGGCCGGTTGGCCGCCCGGCCGGCCCGCACTGGTGGTCGATCCAGCCGCCGCCGGCCGTGCAGCAGATCTCGGCCCGCCGCGCCTACCTTGAGGTCATCGTGGTCTGGGCGCTGTTCTTCGGCGCCAGCGTCGTGGCCGGGGCCGAGACGCTGGCCGGCCGGTACCCGGCGCCGTCCGGAAGCTGGGCGGTCTTCGGCCCGGCCACGATCAGCGAACTGGCCTCGGCGACGCTGGCGCTGCTCGCCGTCGTGCTGCTCTCGGCCCGGCGTGGCGTAACACCGCGCTTCCTGGGATTCGGCCCGCCGCGCAAGCCGGATGGCCGACCCGCGTATGCCCAGGCATTCCGGCTGGCCGTCTGGGCGATCGGCGCGCTCCTGCTCGGCGGCCTCATCACCTCCCTACTGGCTACCGGGCAGCTGAACCAGCCCACCCACCAGGGGCCGGCCTACCTGGTCTATGCCACGGCCGCGTCGATCGCGGCGGGAATCATCGAGGAATCCGTTGTCCTGGCCTTCCTGGTCACGACGCTGCGCCAGGCCGGCCGGCCGGTGCTGGAGATCCTGGCCGTCGCGGTCGTGCTGCGCTGCTCCTATCACGACTATTACGGGCTAGGCATCATTGGCATCGCCATCTGGGCCGCCTTGTTCGTCTGGATCTACCTGCGAGGCGGCAGCATCCTGCCGCTGATCGCGGTGCACTTCCTGTGGGACTTCACGATCTTCCTCGGCCAGCAGTGGCGGCCGGCGATCGCCCTGCGCGGCCTGACCTTCCTGGTGCTGCTGCCGCTCGCGGCCACGATCTCCTGGCTGATCGAGGTGGTCAGCAGGCACTCCGCGGCCGGACCGCCCGGATACGGCCCGTACGGGCCGCCCGGCCCGTACGGCATGCCAGGGGGTCCTTACGGTGCGCCCGGACCGGGCTGGCAGGGTCCCGGACCGGGCTGGCAGGGTCCCGGACCGTCCGGGCCGCCGGAGAGCGGGCCATCGGGGGCGCCCCAGCCAGCCGCACCCGCGCCGGAGCCGCCACCGGGCGCATGAAACCTCGCCGGCGCCTGGCGTCCCGCCCGGCGCCGGTAACCGCCGGGTCCGCCGCGCACCGCACCGCTCCGAACCTGGCCGCCGGTCAGATCGGCAGCACCAGCGCGGCGGCCACGACGGCAGCCGCCGCGGCCAGGGCGGCCAGCCACCCTGAGGAGCCCGGCCCGGCGGCCGGAAGGACCGCGGCCCCGATCGAGAGCGCGGCCAGGGCCGCGCCGGTCGCCAGCAGCGGCGCCTGACGGCGGAGCACCGACGTCCCGACGCCGGTCTCGGCCAGCCGTAGCGCGAGCAGGTAGCCGACCAGGAGCAGGCCGAGCACCGCCGTGTGCCAGGGCCGGGCCGGATGCAGCGCCTCGAGTGCGACAACCGCGATGATCATGCCCTGCGCCCACGGGATCCGCCGTGCCGCGGTGAGGACCCACCGGGTCGCCCCGACCAGCATCGGCGGGAAGTCGCCGGCCAGTTCGGGTGCCCGCCCGGCCCCGACGACGAGGCCGAGCCTGGCCAGGCTCAGCGCCGCGGACCCGATCGCGACGATCAGGGCCGGCCGCGCGCCGGGCAGGGCGCCCTGCATCGGCACCGCCGCCCACACCACGCTGACCGCGGCCAGCACGGCCACCGGCGCGATCCTGCGCCCGAGCAGCACTCCCGGCCGGGCCCCGGCCGCCGGCCCGCTCATCGCCCGGCCCCCAGCGGCCTGCGGGTGAACGGCGCCAGCGGCTCGTCCAGGCTCGACCTGCCGTCCCAGCGCACCACCGGGATGCCGAGCTCACGCAGCGAGAACCGGATCGCATGCTGCTCCATCCGCCAGATCCGGGTCGCCAGCAGGCTCATCCGGCGGTACCGCCCCCGGCTCGGCTGCGGCTCGGCGCCGAGCACGTCGACCACGATCGTGGTGAAGCCGGTCTCCCGCAGTCCGCGCAGCGCCTCCACCAGCAGCATGCTGAGCAGCGGGCTGAACACCAGGATCAGCGACCCCGGCGGAAGCGCGGCCCTAGGCAGCCGGCCAACAGAGTCGATCGGGTCGCCGTCCTCCGGGCCGGACATCACCAGGTCCAGGATCCGGTGTGCCTGCCGCTGGCCGGCGCCGGGGCTCAGCCACCGGACCCGGCTGCCGAAGCTGATCAGCCCCACCCGGTCCCTGGCCGACAGGTACCTTGCGGCCGTCCCGAGCGCGGCCCGCACCGCGAGATCAGCCGAGGTCGCGCCGGGCGGCCCGACGGCAGCGCTGACGTCCATCAGGATCACCACGGACTGCGCCCGCTCGGCGGCGAAGGTGTTGAGCTGGATGGTTCCGCGCCGGGTGGTGGCCGGCCAGTTGATCCGGCGCTGCCGGTCACCGGGCACGAACTCGCGCACCCCAGCGAACTCGGTCCCGTCGCCCGCCGCGCGCGCCGGGTGCTCGCCCAGCCGGGCCGGGAACTTGCTGAGCAGCACCAGCGAGTCCAGCCTGGCCGCCCTCGGCAGGCACCGCACCGGCGGGACCGGCACCACGACCGTGGCCTCGGATAGCTGCCACCGGCCGTACAGGGTGACCTCCGCCGTCCCCACGTCCCTGGTGCCCCACTGCTGGACGCGGAACGGGATCCGGAACCAGCCGTCACCGCCTGGGACCGCGTCCCCGGCGGTGACCGCGGAGCCTGGTCGCAGCCGGACCCGCGCCTCCCACCCAGGATTGTCCCCGGCCCGGCCCCCGGTGGCCGGACGGTGGTCGATCCGGACGCGCAGCGTGGCCTGCTCGCCCTCGGTCAGCTGCTCGGCGTCCAGCGCCACGGTCACCGTCACCGGCTCGCGGTGTACCGGCCGCCACGGCGCAAGCAGCAGCAGCGCCGGGGCGGCCAGGCCGGCGAATTCGGCGCGCCTGGTGACCACCGCGACGAACAGGCCCGCCAGCGCCAGCGTCACCAGCCGCCGGGCATGCCCGGACAGCCGCCAGGACAGCTCGGTCTCGCGAGCCTGCCCGGCGGGCCGGTCCGGCACCGGGCCGGGCGGGATGGCCATCAGCGCGCGGCCGGGCGGGCCGGGTCGGTCCGCGGCACCGGAACGCCGGCGACGACCTGTGCGATCACCGCCCGGCTGGTGACCTTGCGGACCCAGAGTTCGGGCCGCAGCGTGATCCGGTGCTCAAGCGCGGGGACGGCGATCGCCTTGACGTCGTCCGGGATGACGTAGTCGCGACCGCGCAGCACCGCCTGGCCGCGGGCTAGCTGCACCAGGAACAGCCCGCCACGCGGGCTGGCGCCGACCTGGATCTGCGTGTTCTGCCGGGTGGCGCCGACCAGTGCGACGACGTATTCGAGCAGGTCAGGGGAGACCTCTACCTGCTCGAGCGACCGGCGCATCGCGATCAGCTCGGCCGGGCTGGTCAGCGGCCGCAGATCCGCCTCGTCGCGGGCCCGGTCCAGGCGGCGCTGAAGCATCGCGATCTCGTCGGTGTCGCTCAGGTAGCCGAAGCTCAGCCGCATACCGAACCGGTCAAGCTGAGCTTCGGGCAGGTCGTAGGTGCCCTCGTACTCGATCGGGTTCGCGGTGGCCAGCACGATGAACGGCAGCGGCAGTGGCCTGGTCTGCCCGTCCATGCTGACCTGTCCCTCGCCCATGGCCTCCAGCAGCGCCGCCTGGGTCTTCGGCGGGGTCCGGTTTATCTCGTCGGCGAGCAGAAGCTGGGTGAAGACCGGACCGGGGCGGAACACCATCTCACCCGTGCGCTGGTCGTAGATCGGGGCACCGACCACATCGGAGGGCAGCAGGTCGGGCGTGAACTGGATCCGGGCGAAGTCCAGCCCGAGCACCCGGGCGAAGGACCGCGCCGTGAGGGTCTTGCCCAGGCCGGGGAGATCCTCCAGCAGGATGTGGCTGCCCGCCAGGATGCCGGTCAGCACCAGTTCCAGCGCGGCCCGCTGGCCGATGATCGCCCGCTCAAGCTCGTCGAGCACCGCTGCGCAGCGCTCCGCGGTCTGGGCGGGGGTGAGGCTCGGCTCGGTCACAGCTGCTCCAGTCGGTCGATCAGGGCGGCGAGCAGGCCGGGCGGGATGCCGGGCTGGCTGCTCGGGTCGGGCGGCAGCGGGCGCCGCGGGTCCATCCAGGACCACAGATCGTGCCGGGTGCCAGAGTTCAGCACCCGCCTGGCGGCATCGGGGTCGGCGGCCAGGCTGATCCCGTGCCGCTCGGCCAGCCGGGCGGCCAGCAGGTTCTGCAGGCGCGGGCGGATGCCGAAGTGCCAGGCAGCGAGCGACCTGGTGGCGTCGGCCAGGTCGGCCTGGGCCCGCCACAGGCCGGAGAAGCTCGTCGGCGGGCCGTGGCTGAACTGCACCGGGGCGATCTCCGGCTCGGCGGCAGGCGCCAGCAGCACGCGCAGCACCGCGAGCGCGGCGGCGCCGCAGCCCAGCACGACCAGGCCGGCGATTGTCGGCCCGGCCAGCACCCAGGTCGCCGCGGTCACCGTGGCCACCAGCGCGATAGCGACGCCGACCTCGCGGCGAGCGCCACGCCACCGGGCACCGCCGGTCACCGGACGTCCCCGCCGTCGTCCTGGCCCGGCAGGGTCGCGGCTAGCTCGGCCAGCGCGCGTGCCGCCTGCTGCCGGCTCGCCTCTGGCACCGGGTGGCTGGAGAACCGGGCCCCATAGAACAGGCCGGTCAGCCGCCGGGCCGGCCCGGCGGCCACTAGGCCGTCATCGACCGCCCTGGCCAGTAGTTCGTCCGGGGTCTCCGCCGCGGCCCGGGACGCTCCGGCCCGCGCCAGGCTTTCCTCCATCGCCGCGTAGCAGGCGATGATCGCGGCCCTGGCGTCATCCACCTCCCGGATCGCGTCCCGGCCGGACTGGACGGCGCGGGCCAGGTCCTCGGCCGGCGCGCCAATGGGCTCATCGGCGTCCAGGTCGGGGCGCGGCAGCCAGCGAAGCTGCCGTCGCCGCAGCCAGAGCCAGGTCAGCCCGGCCGCCAGCGCCAGGATCAGCACGCCGAGCAGGACGTACCTGATGATGGCCAGGTCGTATGTTCCGGCGGGGACCAGATGCGGATGGCCCCGGACCGAGGAGACCGGCTGGGCCCGGCGCTTCACCTGGCGGAATCGAGGCTGGACCTGGCTCAGCAGGTAGGCCAGCGGAATCGCGATCAGCAAGGCGATCAGCACCCGGCTGAGGATCCGGCGCAGGACCACGCCGACGTCATGGTCGGCGGTCACCTGCCCGGACCCGGTCCGCGCGGCCGCCGGGGCGCGGCGCCAGTGCAGCGCGATCAGCAGGCCGGCAAGCACAAGCTCGGCAGCGACCCCGACGGCCAGCAGCACGCCGCGGCCGGGCAGGACGGGACCGACGACGGGCCCGACGGACTGGATTCCCGCCATCGTCACAACGATCAGCAGCACCGCGAGGACGGTGCGGGCCCGGGTGTGCTCCGGCATGTCGCGCACAGCATAGTGCTGGCCAGGCGGCCCGATCCGGCCCGATCCGGGCGGTGCGTGCTGACCTGATCCGGGCGGTGCGTCCTGCCCTGATCCGGGCGGTGCGTCCAGGCCCGGCCGGCTTGGCGGCACCCGCCCTAGCGCGGCGTGTCCGGACCCGGCCGGAACATCGGGCCGTGACCGGGGATGATCACCGACGCGATGGTCAGGATCCGCTCCCTGCTGCGGGACAGCACCGACGGGTCCGGGCTGAACGGGTCCTCGGCCGGGCCGTCGGCGGCCCACCAGGCGTGGGTGCAGACATAGACGCCGTCCGGCGTGGCGGCGACGGTGCTGATGTCCTGATCGGAGTGACCGGGGGTGGCGATCAGCCGGATCGACGGGCTGAGCACCGCGCCCTCGGCCTCCCGGCTGATCCACAGGTCGCCGTCGTAGACCGCCCAGTGGTCGTGGATCCGGGCCACGGGAAAAAGAGCGGCGTTAACGGTGTGATCGGGGTGATGGTGGCTGAAGACGACGTCGGTGACGGCGTCGGGCGTCACGCCGTGTCCCGCCAGCGCGTCGAGCAGCGCGGCCCGGGAGGCGACCATGCCTGGGTCGACGACCACGACCACGTCGCCGTCGGTGATCAGGGTTACCGTGCTGCCGACGTGCTCGCCGTCGGACTCCTCACGCGCGTACCCGCTCTGCAGGACATGCACGCTCGCGGTGCCGGTGGACGGGACCGGCGAATCGGCCGGATGCTCAGACTGTGCCATGTCGGCAGACACTACCGCCTGGCCGGCGGCCGTCCGGAACGGGTGTCGGCCGCCGCGAGATCGGCTAGCTGGCCGGCCGCGGTGTTGATCGCGTCGACCAGCGGATCGAGCAGCGCGGCCAGGATCGCGGTCCGCTGGTGCCGCGGCGTCTGCCCGGCCGCCGCGACCGCGGCGAGGTCCTGCTGCGATCGGCGCAGGCCGGGCAGCGGACCCGGCGGCGAGGTGGTGCGGATGGCGCGGACAATCGCGGTCATCGCCGACTCGACCTGGCCGGTGATGACCGCGGCCTCGGGCACCGCGATCTGCGCTCCGGGATCGCGCAGATTGCTGGCCAGCGCGTGGGCGCCGGCCGCGATGCGGCGCCCGGCGGCCAGCACGCCGCCGTAGTCGTCGATGTCCGGCCGTACCCCGGCCGGCTCGGCGGCCGCGCGTCCCAGGCTGGCCTGGACGCGGAACTGCGCCCGCCGGGCCGCCGTCGCCAGCCGGGCGAGCGTGGCGCCGTCGCACCCGGCCGGATCGAGATACCCGCGCAGGGCAGCGTCGAGGAAGCTGGCCAGCGCCTCGAACCGGTCCGCCGCCGCTGACCTGAGCGGGATGGCCTGCCAGGTCGGCCAGGCCAGGTACGCGCCGACGGCGATGCCGCCACCGAGCACGGTGAGCAGGGCGCGGGCGCCGACCGTGCCGACGGCCTGCCGCTCGGCGGGGGCGATGAGCAGCAGCACGAGCGCGGTCAGGAAGATCGCGTAGAGCGCGTAGTTGGCCTGGTACAGCGTGAACCCGGCCCAGGTGCACACCGCGACCAGCGCGACCAGCAGGGCGCCTTGCGGGTGTGCGAGCGCGAGAATCAGGCCGGTCGCGATGACACCGGCCAGGGTGCCGAGAATCCGGGCGGCGCCGAGGCCGAGGGTGGCGCCGAAGTCCGGCTTGAGCACGATCACCGCCGTGAGCGAGAGCCAGTACCCGTGCGGCCACGGCAGCAGCGCGGCGATCTCCGCGGTGAGCGGGAGCACGATCGCGAGGCGCACGGCATGCCGGAAGGCGGGCGAGGCCGGCGCGGCGGCCGCCCTGACGCGCCGGGTCAGCGTGATCAGATCGCCCGGCGCGTGCAGCACCGCGTCGGCGGTGTGCCCGGCCGTGACCGGCAGGCTCGCGCGGCGGATGCCGGCCAGGGTGTCGGCCATCCGGGCGGCCGCCCGGAGTTGCCCGGTCAGAGCGGTCAGCCGGTCCGCGCAGAACCGCTCCGGCGCGGCAGCGCCAGGCTCGCCGTCAAGCTCGCGGGCGAGCCGGCCGATCCGGTCGCAGCACGGCTCCAGGCCGACCGATCCGCGGGCCCGCTCGACGGCCGCGGCGAGCCGGCCGAGCGCGGCCGCGATCTCCGTACGGGCCGCATCGACCAGCCGGCCGGCCTCCGGCCCGAGCGCCGGCCGCTGGAACGACAGCCCCTGAAGCTCGCTGCGGATCCTGGTGGCCTCATCGACCAGGCCGCGCAGCGGGGCGGTCTCCGGGTGGCCGGTCACCCGATGCCACGGGCCGATGGCGGCCGAGGCCGCCGCGGCGGCCTGCGCCACCGACAGCGGCGGCTGGCCGCCGGTGGCGCCGGCCAGCGCCCGGTACGCGCCCGCGATGGCGGCGCGCTCGGACCGCAGCGGACGGCGCACCCCGGCGAGCACGGCGATCGCCGTCGCCAGCAGGCAGCCCAGGAGAAACCAGGCGGCATGCACCGCGGCCGGGCCCGGCCCGGTGGGCACCCGGCCGAACACGATCAGCGCGATCGCCAGGAAGACGCCGACCTGGGCCGCGTCGGGGCCGGCCGCGACCAGCAACCCGGCCAGGAAGCCGACAAGGGCCAGAAGCAGCAGGTGCAGGGCCAGCGGGGCGGCGAGCAGGGACCCGGCGAAGGCGACCAGCGCCATGCCCAGGCTGGTCGCCAGCATGGCGGTGACCGGCGTGCGCTGGCCGCTGGTCATGATGAGGATGCCGATGTTGATCGCGCCGAACGCCGCGATCGTGCCGGCCACCGGCAGGCCGACGGCGAAGCCGGCGGCCAGCGGAATCACCACGCCACTGGCCGCGACGATGGCGGCGAGCGGCGACAGCCCGGACCGGTCGACCCGGATCGCCGCGGTCGCCGTGGCGACCGGGCCAGTGCGCGCGGCCGTCAGGGGCCCCCGTCCCGGACGGCGCTACCCGGCCGCCGCGGCGGCCTTGCGCTGGCTTTTCATTTCCTTCTTGTAGTTCCGCACCGCGGCCAGCGAGGTGTCGTCGACGATGTCGGCGACCGAGTAGAAGCTGCCGTCCTCGCCGTACTGGCCGGCCGCCTCCCGCCAGCCGTCCGGCCGGACCCCGAGTTGCTTGCCGAGCAGCGCCATCATGATCTGCGCCTTGTAGGTCCCGAACCCGGGCAGCTCGGCCAGCCGGTCCCTGAGCTCGACGCCGGTCGACGCGGTGGTCCACAGCCGGGCGCCGTCGCCGTCGTACCGGTCGGCCACGATCCTGGCAAGCTCCTGGGCCCGGCCGGCCATCGCGCGCGGGAACCGGTGCAGGGCCGGTCGCTGGGCGAACAGGTCGGCGAGGGCGTCCGGATCGAAGTCGGCGAGTTCCTGCGCGGTCGGCTCGTGCCCGAGCCGGAGCACCAGCTGGTAGGGCGAGCCGAAGGCCTTCTCCATCGGCACCTGCTGGTCGAGCATCATGGCGAGCAGCAGGGCCAGGCCGTCGCGGGACAGCAACTGGTTCGCCTCGGCCTCGATCGGCAGCGACAGCGTCATCGGTACCTCCGTAGCGTCGCGCTCATCATCTCGCATCGGCGAAGTGGCCGGCGCACCCCGGTGGCGAGCTACCGTGGAAGGTGACTGACGTGGTCGGGCCGGCCCGTCGGGAACCGAGCGGGACGCGCCCGCGGCGAAGGGAAGGTCCGGCAATGACCCCACACATGAAGATCGGCATCGCGGGCGTCGCCATCGGGCTGATCCTGCTGATCGTCGATCCGCTGATCGCTCTCATAGTGATCGCCGCGGCGATCGCGATCCCCGGCATCGCCTACGCCATGCTCGACTCGAACCAGAAGGCCCGGCTGCGCCGGATCCGCGGCCGCAAGCAGATCGGCCGCTAGCGCCAGCCCTCGCCGACTCGCCGGGTCGGCCGGACCCGACCGGACTTCGTGACCGATTGCCCATCGGCCATAGCGACAATGCGAGCATTGGCGAAAAATGCCCGTAATATTCCAATCCGCCCGCGCGCGATCTACACTGGACCGACCGTGGCCTCCGGATGAACCGCGACGCACGGGGCAGCAGCACGCGTTGCATTCGCACGGCCGGCTGAGGTACCCACGAAATTGAGCCGGGCGACCGGGAAGGAGGGCGGCACATGATCGAGATCGTTGTCATCGCGACCCCGTCACTAGGTGATCGCGGCTATCTCGCGACCGACGGGGAGGTCGCCCTGGTGATCGACCCGCAGCGGGACATCGACCGGGTGCTGGCCGCGGCCGCCGACCGGAACACGCGGATCACCCACGTGTTCGAGACGCACATCCACAACGACTACGTGACCGGCGGCCTGGCGCTCGCCCGGGCCGCCGGGGCGGCCTACCACGTGAACGCCGCCGACACGGTCTCCTTCGACCGGACGCCGATCGGCGATGGCGACGTGATCGACGTCGGGCGGATGCGGGTCAGGGTCATCGCGACTCCCGGCCATACCTTCAACCACCTCGCCTACGCGCTCGAGCGGGATGGCGAGTCGATCGCGGTGTTCACCGGCGGGTCGCTGCTGTACGGCTCCACCGGCCGCACCGACCTGCTCGGCGCGGCGCACAGCGCCGAGCTAGCGCACGCCCAGCACCAGTCGGCCCGCCGGCTGGCCGCCGAACTGCCCGAGGACACCCAGGTCTGCCCGACGCACGGATTCGGCAGCTTCTGCTCGGCGACGCCGACATCCGGCGAGTCATCGACGATCGGCGTCGAGCTTAAGGCGAACCCGGCGCTGACCATGGACG
This sequence comes from Actinomycetes bacterium, assembly GCA_021792855.1. Taxonomy (GTDB): domain Bacteria; phylum Actinomycetota; class Actinomycetes; order Streptosporangiales; family Streptosporangiaceae; genus Chersky-822. Next base: position 14,048 of record JAJYTW010000023.1, on the reverse strand, counting down.
AGGACGACTACGTCGAGACCATCCTGGCCGGATTGGACGTGTACCCGGCGTACTACGCGCACATGGCCCCGGCCAACGCGGCCGGCCCGGTGGCGCCCGCGCTTGAACCGCCCCGCCGCGCCGAGAGCGGCGAGTTGCGGCGCCGGATCGAGGCCGGCGAGTGGGTGGTCGACCTGCGCGCCCGGGTCGCCTTCGCCGCCGGCCACCTGCCCGGCGCGCTGGCGTTCGAGCTTGGCGACTCGATGGTCACCTACCTGGGCTGGCTCATTCCCTGGGGCACCCCGCTGACCCTGATCGGCGCGACCGCCGAGGACGTCGCGGCGGCCCAGCGAGACCTGGCCAGGATCGGCATCGACCAGGTGCTGGCCCAGGCCACCGGCGATCCGGCCGCGTGGAGCGGGGGCGAGCCGCTGGGCAGCTATCCGGTCACCGACTTCGCCGGCTACCAGCGGATCCGCGACGCACAGCCGGTCGTGCTGCTTGACGTCCGGCGGGACTCCGAATGGGACGCGGCCCGGATCGCCGGCGCCGTGCACATCCCGCTGCACGAACTGCCCCGGCGGGTCGGCGAGGTGCCGGACGGCGAGGTCTGGGTGCACTGCCAGGCCGGCTACCGGGCCTCGATCGCGGCCTCGCTGCTGGACGCCACGGGCCGGAACGTGGTGCTGATCGACGACGACTTCGGCGTCGCGCAGCGGATCGGCCTGGCGACCGAGGGCGCGGTTCCGGCCTACTGAGGCAGGCGGCCCGCGCACCGGGAATCGCGCCCGCCCGGGCGCTGTTGTCCCGGCGGGAACGCCGGACGCAGGGGAGGCCAGATGGCGGTACGACGACTGAACCACGCGGTGCTCTATGTCCGCGACGTCGCCGAGTCGGTGACGTTCTACCGGGCCGCGCTGGGATTCGAGGTGCGGACGGAGATCCCGGGCTGGGCCGCGTTCCTGCGGGCGCCCGGGTCAGCCAACGACCACGATCTCGGCTTGTTCGCGGTGCCCGGCGGGCACCGGCCGGGCGGGCAGTACCTCGGGCTGTACCACCTGGCCTGGGAGGTCGGCACGCTGGCCGAGCTTGCCGAGGTCCGGGCCAGCCTGGAATCGCTCGGCGCCCTGGTCGGCCAGAGCGACCACCGGGTCTCCAAGTCGCTGTACGCGAAGGACCCGAACGGGATCGAGTTCGAGGTTATGTGGCGGGTGCCTGCCGATACCTGGGAGCGGGAGATGGCTGCCGGGCCGATGATCGGCCCGCTCGACCTCGATGCCGAGCTTGCCCGCTGGGGCAGCCAGGCCACCGGAGCCGCGGCAGGCTCGGTCACCTGACCGGCGCCGCCGCCCGGCCGGCCTGCGGGCGGAGGGTGCGCGGGCGAATGGCGTTATCGCCAGGTCGGATCCTGCGGTTCTGGCGGGCATTCTGGTTATTCCGGATCCTGCCGGTGTGACAATGGCGGCATGACGATCGATGATCCGGGCGGCCCATCCCGGCTGCGGATCTCCGACGCGGACCGGGATGCGATCGCGGCTCTGCTCGGCGATGCGCTCGCCGAGGGGCGCCTGGGCAGCGACGAGCACTCCGAGCGGCTGGGCGCCGTGTACGAGGCCAGGACCGCGGCGGATCTCGCGCCGCTGGTCGCCGACCTGCCGGGAGCCGATCGGGTGCTGGCGGCGATCGCCGGCGGGTCGGCCGGTCCGCTGCCCGACCGCGCCGCGGTGCCGGACGGCCGGACCTCCTGGCTGGTCTCGATCTTCAGCGGCACAGACAAGCGCGGCGCCTGGATGGTGCCGCGCCACCTCACCTCGGTCAACGTGTTCGGCGGCGCCGAGCTTGACCTGCGCGAGGCAGTGCTGCCCGGCCGGGCGATCAGCCTGCGGGTGATCTGCGTGTTCGGCGGCGCGTCGATCACCGTCCCGCCCGAGATGGTCGTGGCCGACTCCGGGATCGCGTTGTTCGGGGGCCGCAGCACGCCGTCGGAGGACGCCACGGCCGGCCCCGACGCCCCGGTGCTGCACGTGCACAGCATCTGCGTCTTCGGCGGCGTGGACATCTCCCGCAAGCCGCGCAGGGGCGGCGACCGGGCCGACCGCGGCACTGGCCTGGACGGCCTGCCCGGGCAGATGCCGGCGATCAGGATCCGGCGGTCGGACCTGCGCCGGGAGATCCGGTCAGAGCGGCGTACAGCGCGGCGGTCCGCTCGGCGACGCTGGTCCAGCTGAACTCGCCGACCGCGCGCCGGCGGCCGTGCTCGCCCATCGCGCCGGCCCGGGCCGGATCGGCGGTCAGCGCGGTGATCGCCCCGGCCAGCGCGGCCGGGTCGTCCGGCGGGACCAGCAGGCCGGTCTCGCCGTCGGCGACCACCTCGGGGATGCCGCCGACCGCCGACGCCACCACCGCGGTGCCGCAGGCCATCGCCTCCAGGTTCACGATCCCGAGCGGCTCGTACAGCGACGGGCAGGCGAACACGGTGGCGTGGCTGAGGATCTGGATCACCTCGGCCCGCTCGAGCATCCCGTTCAGCCACACCACGCCGGTCCGGTTCCGGCGCAGGCCGTCCACCAGGCCGGCCACCTCGGCGCCGAGCTCGGCCGTGTCCGCCTGGCCGGCGCAGAGCACGATCTGCACCTCGGCGGGCAGCCGCTCGGCCGCCCTGAGCAGCACCGGAAGCCCCTTCTGCCGGGTGATCCTGCCGACGTAGGCGACGGTCGGGCGGCCCGGGTCGATCCCGTACCTGGCAAGCACGCCGGTGCCGGGATCCGGGGCGTACTGCGCGGTGTCGATGCCATTCCTGATCACGTGCACCCGGTCCGGATCCACCGCCGGATAGGTCGCGAGCACGTCGGCGCGCATCCCGTCGGAGACCGCGATCACCGCGGCGGCGGACTCCATCGCCACCCGCTCGCACCAGCAGGACAGCGCGTAACCGCCGCCAAGCTGCTCGGCCTTCCACGGCCGGAGCGGCTCAAGCGAGTGCGCGGTCAGCACGTGCGGGATGCCGTACATGGTCGACGCCAGATGCCCCGCCAGGTTCGCGTACCAGGTGTGCGAGTGCACCAGGCCGGCGCCACGCACCGCCGCGGTCATCGACAGGTCGGCGGAGATCGTGCGGAGCGCGGCGTTGGCGCCGTCCAGCGCCTCCCACGGCCGGTGCGCGACCGCGCCGGGCCGGTCCGCGCCCTGGCAGTGCACGGTCAGGTCGACCAGGCCGGCCAGTTCGCGGGCCAGGTACTCGACATGCACGCCGGCGCCGCCGTAGACCTCCGGCGGGTACTCCCTGGTGAGCAGCGCCACCCTGAGCCGGGCAGCGGACGTCACGGGCGGACCTCCGTGCCCTTGCCGACCACCGTGATCCCGCCCGGCGAGACAACGAACCCGCGGGCCCGGTCGTGCTCCTTGTCGACCCCGACGACCACGCCCTCGGGCACCACCACGTTCTTGTCCAGGATCGCGTCCCGCACCACGGCGTGCCTGCCGATGATGGTGTTGTCGAGCACGACCGTCCGCTCCACCTGGGACCAGCTATTCACCCGCACGCCGGGGGAGAGCACCGAGTCACGAACCAGTCCGCCGGAGACGATCACGCCGTTGCTGACCACGCTGTTGATCGCGCGGCCGACCCGGTCACCGCTGTCGTGCACGAACTTGGCCGGCGGCTGGGACGGAACGTTGGTCAGGATCGGCCACTCGTCGTTGTAGAGGTTGAAGATCGGGTGCACCGCGCACAGGTCCATGTGCGCGTCGAAATAGGAATCCAGCGTCCCGACATCCCGCCAGTACCCGACGTCGCGCGGATCGGCGCCGGGCACCGTGTTGTCCATGAAGTTGTAGGCCTGGGCCAGCCCGGCCTGGACCAGCATCGGCAGGATGTCACCGCCCATGTCGTGCCGGCTCGCGTCGTCCCTGGCGTCGGCGTGCAGGGCGTCGACCAGAACCTTCGTGCTGAACACGTAGTTGCCCATCGACGCGTACGACATCTCGGGCCGGCCGGGGATCGCCGGCGGGTCGGCCGGCTTCTCCAGGAAGGCCTCGACCGTCCGGCCGTCCGGCCCGGTCTGGATCACGCCGAAACTGGTCGCCTCGGATCTGGGCACCGGGATGGCCGCGACCGTGACACCCGCGCCGCTGGCCAGATGCTGGTCCACCATCTGCATCATGTCCATCCGGTACACGTGGTCCGCGCCGAACACCGCGACCACGTCCGGCCGATCGTCGTAGATCAGGTTGAGCGACTGGTAGATGGCGTCCGCCGAGCCGGTGTACCAGTGCGGCCCCATCCGCTGCTGGGCCGGGACCGGGGTCACGTAGTTGCCGAGCAGCGTGCTCAGCCGCCAGGTCTGGCTGACGTGCCGGTCCAGGCTGTGGCTCTTGTACTGGGTGAGCACGCAGATCCGCCGCACGCCGGCGTTGACCAGGTTGGACAGCGCGAAATCGATCAGCCGGTACAGGCCGCCGAACGGGACGGCGGGCTTGGCCCGGTCGGCTGTCAGCGGCGCCAGGCGCTTGCCGGCGCCGCCGGCCAGCACGATGGCGAGGATGCGCGGCTCGGCCATCTGGTCCCCCAATGCACCTCGAGCGTCGGATCCGCCGGCACCTCGTCAGGTGCCCGCGGATCGCGCGGGTAGCACCCGCGCCGGGCGGCGGCGGCCTGGGACGTGCCTACGAACTCAGTGTGATGGTAATGGCCGGAATCGAGCCAGTATGCGAAGGAGGCCAGGCGAGTCGCTAGACGGCGGGCGTCGGCAGGGTGATCCGGATCTTGGACTGCGGGTGCCCGGTGGCCTCCCAGTCGGTCAGATACGCCGCCTCAAGGCCATGCCTGGCGGCCAGGGCGAGCAGCGTCTCGGTCCGGTAGTAGAAGTCCTCATGCAGCACCTGGTGCTCGGTGCCCTCGGTCCGGTCGAAGGTGAAGTCGAAGAATCCGCCCGGGGTCAGGATCCGGCCGACGTGCGCCAGGCACTCGTCGATGACCTCGATCGGCGAGTGCGAGAACACGCTGTGCGCGTGGATGAAGTCGAACGAGGCGTCGGGCAGGAAGTGCAGCCGCAGATCCTTGACCACGGTCAGGTGCGGCAGCTTGGCCCGCAGATCGAAGTCGGCCACCGTGTCCAGAGCGCCGATCAGGATGTCCGGGGAGATGTCCAGGCCGTAGTAGTTCCCTGCGTCCAGGTAGTCGATGAAGAGCCGGCCGGCCCGCAGATTCCCGCAGCCGATCTCCAGCATCCGCATCTCGGGCTTCAGGCCGTGGCTGACCGCGAAATCGAACTGCAACTGGCCGATCTCCAGCCAGGACTGCCTGGTGTGGCTGCCGACCGCGGCCTCCCGGCTGCGTGCGGCATCCGAGGCCATCACGGCACGGTAGTAGCTGACGTGGTCGGCCGACCGGGCGCGCAGCCACGCGTCGCGACCGCGGCGCTTGGCATAGCCGGTGATCTTCTCCGGGTGCCTGAGCGCGTAGAGAACCTGATACGAGAGCCTGGAGCGGTCCTTGGAGTGCACCCGATCAGAGTAGAGCCTGCCGGGCCCGGCGCGGTCCGCGCCCGGGCGAGAAACGCCGTGCCCGGCGGGGATTCGCGGCCGAGGTCACTCCGCGGGGCCGCCGGAGGCGGCCGGCAGTCGCTTCGCCGCCTGCCGGGTGGCCACCCGGACCGCCAGCACCCGGGCGGCCGCGACTCCGGCGCCCATCAGCACTGCCCAGGCCACCGCCTCGCCGAGGGCGACCTGCGGGTCCTCTGCCTTCTCCGGTGGCTTGTGCCCGGTGGCCCTGGTCCAGGCCAGCACCAGCACCTTGCGCATCGCGAACGCGGCCGCCGCGCCGGCCAGCGCGCTGACCGCCTTGGAACCGTAGTCACCGCCGTTACGAGGCATTGGAGTCCTTCCCGAGGCGAGTAGAACCAGCATCATCCCACGCCCCGTCCCGGCCGGGCCCGGACCGCGCCCGCTCGATCGCCGCGGCGAGTTCGGCTGGCCGGCGGGTGCCGATCAGCCAGTACGGGCAGTCCGCCGGCCGGCCCGCCACCTCGATGTACACCGACCGCGGCAGATAGGGCCTGGCCAGCAGGTACGCCGCCGGATCGGCCCGGGCGAACCGCAGTTCCCTGGTCTGGGCCACGTCCAGCGCGCTCACCTCGCCGGCCTCGGCCAGCGGCAGTCGCCGCCCGGCCACCACGATCTCGGTGTCGGTCACCTCGATCAGGGCCTTGCCCAGCGCATTCAGCGCAGCGGCGGTTAGGCCGCCGAACACGAGGTAGACGATGACCGCGAAGACGAGGCTCAGTCCGAGCCATAGCATGGTGCCGATGAGCAGGATCAGGATCGTCGCGGCCAGCCACCACCAGGCCGGCACGCCGAGTCGTTCACGGTAGACGCGCATTCGTCCACGGTAGTTGGTTTGATGAAGGGGTGAGCGCGGACGGTGGTCAGATGACCGGCCAGGCGGCCGGCCCGGCGCGGGCCGCCAGGGTGACCGGCGCTGCCGGCGACCCGCCGCGCGACGCCGAGGTGCGCGCGATCTCCGGCTCGCAGGTGCCCGGGCCGCTGCGCCGGGCCGCCGACTGGTCCTGGCGGCTGCTGCTGGTCGCCGCGGTCGCCTACCTGGGGTTCCGGGCCGCCGTAGCGCTCCGGCTGCTGGTGGTGCCGATGATCGCCGCGATCCTGCTGTCCGCGCTGCTCCAGCCGCTGACAGCCAGGCTGCGCCGGATCGGTCTGCCCGCCCTGGCTGCGACCTGGGTCACCCTGCTGGCCGCGATCGCGGTCCTGACCGGGCTGGGGATCCTGATCGCGACCCAGGTGCAGGCTGACTACCCGGCGCTGGTTTCCGAGGTGAAGCGGACCACCAGGCAGGTGCAGACCTACCTGACCGGCCCGCCGTTCCACCTGACCGGGATCAGGCTCGAGCAGCTATCCGCGAAGCTGGTGCACTACCTGGCCCAGCACCAGAGCATGGTGGCCGGGGCGGCGGTGACCGGCGGGCGGATCTTCATCGAGACCGTGACCGGCCTGATCCTCACCATCTTCATAACCTTCTTCCTGCTCAAGGACGGCCGCCGGATCTGGACCTGGCTGACCAGCGGGCTCGGTGGGCCGGCCAGGGCACGGTGGAACAAGGCCGGCGAGGCCGCCTGGCACGTGCTGGTGAGCTATATCCGGGGCACCACGGTGGTAGCGCTGATCCACGCGGTATTCATCGGGCTCGCACTCTGGCTGCTCGGCGTGCCGCTGCTGGTCCCGCTGGTCATCCTGGTCTTCCTGGCGGCCTATGTGCCGCTGGTCGGCATCCTGGTGGTCGGCGCGCTGGCGATCGTGGTGACGCTCGCCACCAAGGGCTGGATCGCGGCGGTGATCCTGCTGGCCGTGTTCCTGGCCGAGAATCAGCTCGAATCCCACCTGCTCCAGCCGCTTGTGGTCGGCCGGGCGGTCCGACTGCACCCGCTCGGGATCATCGTGGTGCTCGCCGTCGGCGGGATCGTGGCCGGCATCCCTGGGGCGATCGTGGCGGTGCCCACGGCGGCGGTGATCTCCTACGCCTGGCCGCACCTGCGGCACGATCACGACGACGTTCAGCCGCGCTGACGCGGGGGGAGAGATGCCATGACGCAGCACGAGGATGGGGTCGACGTCCTGATCCGCAGGCTCGACCAGGATCTGCCGCTGCCGCGGCGGGCTCACCCGGGGGACGCCGGGCTCGACCTGTACGCCGCCGGGGACGTCGAACTCGGCCCGGGCCAGCGGGCCACCGTCGGCACCGGCATCGCGATCGCCCTGCCGGACGGGTACGCGGCCTTCGTGCATCCCAGGTCCGGCCTGGCCGCCAGCCACGGCGTAACGATCGTGAACGCGCCGGGCACGGTCGACGCGGGGTACCGTGGGGAGATCCGGGTGACGCTGCTCAACACCGACAGCGCCGGCCCGGTGCGCCTGCGGCGGGGTGACCGGATCGCCCAGCTAGTGGTCCAGCGGGTGGAGCGGGTGGCACTGCACGAGGTCGCGATGCTGCCCGGGTCGTCCAGGGGCGATGGCGGATTCGGGTCGACCGGCGGGCACGCCGACGGTCCGGCGGCCTAGCCGCGCCTGCCGGGGAGACGGCCGTCCGCGAGGGCCGGCCAGGGAGAATAGCGAGGAGCGGACTGGTGTTGCGACGACGCCGCCGCGAGGGCGGAGAGCATCGGCAGCGGGCGGGGCACGCGCGCGCGGAGGGACTGTCCGACGCCGGTTCGTTCGACCCGGACGAGGCAGCGGTCGGCCGGGCCGACCCGTTCGACGACGATGGCGCGGCCACGGCCATGGGTCCATGGGACGTCGCCGAGGAGTATCCGGGCGCGGAGCGGATCGACTGCGGCAGCCTGCTGATCCCGGCTCGGGACGGCTTCGACGTCCAGATCAACGTCGCCGAGGACCAGGGCGCCTGGGTCGCCGTGGTCAGCGGCGACAGCGGGCTGCAGCTACAGGCGTTCGCCGCTCCGCGCAGCGACGGACTGTGGGACGACGTGCGCCAGGAGATCGCGGTCAACATCGTCGAGACCGGCGGCAGCGCGGCTGAGCGGGAGGGCCCGTTCGGCGCCGAACTGCACGCCCAGGTCCCGATGGCCGCGGAGGGGCAGGAGCCGGTGCTCCAGCCGGTCAGGTTCCTTGGCGTGGACGGCCCGCGGTGGTTCCTGCGCGGCGTGCTGAGCGGCCCCGCGGCCACCGACGGGGTGCTGGCCGAGCCGTTCGAGTCGCTGTTCGGCGACGTCGTGGTGGTGCGCGGGGACTACCCGGCGCCGCCCCGCGAGCAGCTGGAGATCCGGCTGCCCGAGGAGGCGCGGCAGGCGCTCGAGGCGCAATTCGAGCAGGAGAACCCGGGCTGGGAACTGCCCAATCCGTTCGTCCGCGGCCCGGAGATCACCGAGACGCGGTAGCCGCCACGGGTTGCCGGCGTCCCGGCCCGGAGCTAGTGCGTCCCGCCCGCCAGCAGCTGCCCGAGTTCGGCCTCCACGTCCTCGCTGGTCACGAAGAGCAGTTCGTCGCCGGCCTCGAGCGGGTCGTCGCTGTTCGGCACGATGACCCGGCCGTCGCGCAGGATCGCGACCAGCGCCGTGTCGGCCGGCCACTCGATCGACCCGATCCGCTCGCCGACCAGCGGGGCGTCCGTCGGCATGGTGAGCTCGACCAGGCTTGCCGCGCTCTGCCGGAACGTCATCAGCCGGACCAGGTCGCCGACGCTGACCGCCTCCTCGACCAGGGCCGAGAGCAGCCGCGGCGTGGACACCGCGACGTCGACGCCCCAGGACTCGTTGAACAGCCACTCGTTGTTCGGGTGGTTGATCCTGGCCACCACCCTGGGCACGCCGTACTCGGTCTTGGCCAGCAGCGACACGACCAGGTTGACCTTGTCGTCACCGGTGGCCGCGATCACCACGTTGCAGCGCTCAAGCGCGGCGTCGTCCAGCGATGCGATCTCGCAGGCGTCGGCCAGCAGCCACTCGGCCCGCGGGACGCTGTACACCTTGATGGCCTTGGCGCTCTTGTCGATCAGCAGCACCTCGTGGCCCGCCTCGAGGAGTTCCTTGGCGATGGACCTGCCCACGGCGCCCGCGCCGGCGATGGCGACTCGCATCAGTGGCTTCCCTTCCCTGGCGCGGCAGGCTTGGCGAACACCGCGGCGATGCGGTCGAGATCTTCTTCCTTGGCGATCACGTGCAGGACGTCACCCTGCTGGAGGACGGTGCCCGGGCCGGGCAGCAGTGCGTCGCCGAGCCGGGAGATGAACGCCACCCGGGCATCGGCGGCAAGTTCCAGCGCGCTGACCTTCTCGCCGAACCACTCGTCGCAGCAGGCAAGCTCGGCAAGCACCACGGCGCCGGTCGGGTCCCGCCACAGCGTGGCCACGCCCTCGGGCAGCAGCCTGCGTAGCATCTGGTCGGCGGTCCAGCGGACGGTGGCCACCGTCGGGATCCCCAGCCGCTGGTACACCTCAGCGCGCCGGGGGTCGTAGATGCGGGCGGCGACGCGCTGCACGCCGAACGACTCCCTGACTACCCGTGCGGCGATGACGTTGGAGTTGTCGCCGCTGCTCACGGCGGCGAACGCGTCGGCCCGCTCGATGCCGGCCTCGACCAGCACATCCCGGTCGAAGCCGACGCCGGTGACCTTGCTGCCGCGGAAACCGGGCCGCAGCTTGCGGAACGCCTCGACGTCCTGGTCAATGATGGCCACCGAATGGCCATGGTCCTCGAGTATGTGAGCGAGGGTCGATCCCACTCGCCCGCATCCCATGATCACGATGTGCACGAGCATCCTTCCAGCAGCAGCGGTGCGTGAACACGTTATGCCCCCATAGCGCGATGGACTAGCCCAGGGTGGCCCCCGAGGTCACCGAGGTCCTGGCAGGCGGCACGATGGTGGGGTGAGCGATCAGCCCAGCGGGCCGGCCCAGACCGGGGATGTGCTTGAGCTTTCCGTCGGCGAGGCGGCGAGCGGCGGCTGGTGCGTCGGCCACCTGGCCGCCCAGCCAGAGCCCGGAGGCGACGCCGGCCGGCTCGTCGTCTTCGTCCGTCACGCGCTGCCCGGCGAGCAGGTCAGGGCGGTCCTGACCCAGGTCACGTCGAGGTTCGCCCGGGCGGACGCGGTAGAGATCCTGCGCGCGGCCCCGGAGCGGGTCAGCCCGCCGTGCCCGCACGCCGGGCCCGGAGGCTGCGGCGGCTGCGACTGGCAGCACGCCAGCCTGGCCGCGCAGCGCGAGTTCAAGGCGCTGATCATCGCCCAGCAGTTCCGCCGGATCGCCGGCCTGGACCTGCCGGTGACGGTTGAGCCCCTGGCCGGGGACGCCGGCGGACTGGGCTGGCGGACCAGGGTGCGATTCGCGGTGGACCGGGCCGGCGCCGCCGGACTGTACCGGCACCGGTCGCATGAGGTCGTCAGGATCGTGGACTGCCTGATCGCGCATCCGCTGGTCACCGAGGCCGGAATCACCCGGCAGCGGTGGCCGGGTGCCCGATCGGTGGACGTGGCGGTCGCGCCGGGGACCGGGGAGCGGGCGGTGGTCGTGCAGGGCGGTCCCCGTCAGGGCACCGACCAGTCGTCCCTGACCCAGCGCGCGGCCGGCCGGGAATGGCGGGTGCACGCGCGCGGCTTCTGGCAGGTGCACCCGGGGGCGGCCGACGCGCTTGCCGATGCGGTGCTCGATGCGCTCCGGCCCGAACCCGGTGACCGGGCACTTGACCTGTACTGCGGTGCCGGACTGTTCGCCGGCGTGCTGGCCGCGGCGGTCGGCCCGGCGGGCGCCGTTATCGCGGTGGAGCAGGACGCGGCCGCGGTCCGCGACGCGCGGCACAACCTGCGCGGCACGCCGTGGGCCCGGGTGCACCGCGGTGACGCGGCCGAGGTGATCGGCCGGATCGGGCCGTCCGGCGCGACCATCGCAGTGCTCGATCCGCCCAGGGCCGGGCTGCGTCCCGCGCTGATCGACGCGCTCAGTGCGGCCGGGCCGGCCGGCCTGCGCCGGATCGCTTACGTGTCGTGCGATCCGGCGACCCTGGCCCGCGACGTGGCCGCGTTCGCCCGCCTCGGCTGGCGCCTGGAGCGGTTCCGCGCCTTCGACGCGTTCCCGATGACCCACCACGTGGAGTGCCTGGCGGTGCTGGCCCCGGCTGAGCACTAGCCGCACGCCAGCCGTGCCCGGCCAGGTCGGGCGATGCGCCGGTCCGGGCCGGAATAGGGCAGGATGCCCTTATGCAACTGCGGATCTTCACCGAGCCACAGCAGGGCGCCGACTACCCGACGCTGCTGCGTATCGCCCGGGCCACCGAGGACCTGGGCTTCGACGGATTCTTTCGCTCCGACCACTATCTGAAGATGGGGTCGGTCAGCGGCCTGCCCGGTCCCACCGACGCCTGGATCACGCTGGCCGCACTGGCCGTGCAGACCAGCCGGATCCGGCTGGGCACCCTGGTGTCGCCGGTAACCTTCCGGCACCCGGGGCCGCTCGCGATCAGCGTGGCCCAGGTGGACCAGATGAGCGGCGGCCGGGTCGAACTCGGCCTCGGCACCGGCTGGTTCGACGCCGAGCACACCGCCTACGGGCTGCCGTTCCCCGGCATGGGGGAGCGTTTCTCGATCTTCGAGGAGCAGCTTGCCGTGCTCACCGGGCTGTGGCGGACTCCCGAGGGCGAGCGGTTCTCGTTCAGCGGTGAGCACTACACGATCTCCGACTCGCCGGCCCTGCCGAAGCCGGCCCAGCGGCCCGGCCCGCCGGTGATCATCGGCGGCAGCGGGCCGAAGCGGACCCCGCGACTGGCCGCGGCCTACGCCGACGAGTACAACGTCTGCTTCGAGACCGTCGAGGACACCGGCGCGGCGTTCGACCGGGTGCGCGCCGCGGTCGCCGCGGCCGGCCGGGACGCGGCGACGATGACCTATTCGGTGGCGCAGACCGTCTGCTGCGGCCGGGACGAGGCCGAACTCGCCCGCCGGGCGGCGGCGATCGGCCGGGACCTCGACGACCTGCGCAAGGAAGGTCTCGTCGGGACGCCGGAGGAGATCGTCGCGAAGATCGGCCAGTTCGCCGAGCTTGGCGCGGTCCGGATGTACCTCCAGGTGCTCGATCTGTCCGATCTGGAACACCTGGAACTGATCGCCGAGCAGGTGCTGCCGGCCGTCTGAGCGAGCCGGTTCCCCGGCCGACCGGTTCCCCGGCGGGGCTCAGTGCCCCTCGGGGAACCGGTCAGCAGCCGCCCTGCGGGCCGGCGTAGCCGGTCCCCGCCGACGGGGCGTCGGTCATCCCGACCGCGCCGCGCAGGACGCCGCCGAAGTGCACCACGTACCAGACGCCGCGCCAGGAGATCAGTGACGCGATGCCGAACGACCGGATCTGCCCGTACTCCCGGTACACGACGCGGGCGTTCGCCACGTGCCAGTAGCCGACGCTGTTGTAGCAGTATCCCGGCGGGATCCAGGCCGCCCCCGGTGAGTCGACGATCACCCGGATCAGCCGCGCCTTCATCGGATGCCGCCCGAGCAGGGCGTGCGCGGCGTGCACGTCGAGCGTGAAATCGAGCCAGAGCCGGTCGCGCCAGTCCAGGCCAGGGTTGTAGATGGCCTTGACCTGCTTGTAGGCATCTACCGGGAAGAACGCGTCCCGCGCTAGCCGCGGTTTGTTGGTCCGCACCGCCAGCCACAGGTCGGTGATCATCGCGTGGAACGCCCGGCCGCGGGCCCGCGGCCGGGCCGTGGTCTGCGGACGCCGGCCGGCGCCGGGAGCGACCGGCACCGGGACGTCGGCCCGGTGCGTGGGGCTCGGCGATGGGCTGGGCGACGGCGCGCTGCTCGGGCTGGCCGACGCGGCCGGGGGCCGGGTGGCAGCCGCGACAGGTTTCGTCGACGATGCCAGCGATCCGCAGGCGGTCAGGGCGAGGGTGGCGGCGAGCGCCGCTGTCACAGGGAGGAGGCGCACCCGCCCGAGGATAGTCGGCGATCGGCGACGGCGGGTCCGGCTTGCCGTGCCGCCCGACTCGACGGGACTGGCGGGCCGCTCGCCGTTATTCCTGGTAGGAAGGGGCCGTGGCCGAATCAGCCAGGATCACGATCCGGGTCCATCCCGGCGCGGCGCGACCGCGGCTCGGTCCCGAGCCTGGTGCCGTGCCCGAGGCGGTCGCCCGGGCCGGCGCGGGTGCGCAGCTCGGCGTCTGGGTGCGCCAGCGCGCGGTGGACGGGCAGGCGACGGAGGCGGCGCTTGCCGCGCTTGCCGGGGTGCTCGGCGTCCGCCGGACCGACCTGCGCCTGGTCGTCGGCGCCCGGGCGCGGGTGAAGATCGTGGAGATCGCCGACCCGCCCGCGGACCTCGCTGCCCGGCTGGCCGCGCTGACCGCGGGCTAGCCCCTCCGGGTGTGACCGCTCCCGGCCGGCCGGTGCCAGGGAGACCGTCGCGAGCGGGCACAGTGCGTTCCTGCCACTCAACGGGCGCCTTGGCACTGCCTGCACGGTCTGGCAGATCCGGCCTACGCGCACCGACCCGCTGGCCCCGAACGACCATTCCGACTGGCGGTGGGATGAGCGGGTGCTGCGGGATCTTGCCTCGATCGAGGCGC
>JAJYTW010000249.1 GCA_021792855.1 Actinomycetes bacterium | reverse complement strand
CGGACGGCTCGGCCAGAAGTGATTGAGATCAAAATCTCCCTGCGACCGGCGCAGATCGCCGCTGCACGCGACCTGGTGGCCAGGACAGGCCCGGTCATCGTCTTACTGACGGTGATCCGCAAGACCGCAGCGCCGAAACCGCCGAGGCAGTCCGCGCGCCCAGGCGTGCGCCCGCAGCCGCCAGGACGACCACGGCGAGCGCCCCGGCCGCCTGGCGGATCCGGTCATCAACCTCGGCCGCCCCCTACCGGCGCGCCGTCAGCACCAGCAACGCACACCACCAGCGGGGACCTCACCCCGGCGAACCCGGCCCTTTCCGGGTGTAGCGTCGGGATATGACCCGGGGCGCGGCCAGGCTGGCCCGCGAGACATCGCAGCGGGCGCAGGCCGCAGGCGGCGCGGACGCGAAGGACGCCGACGGGCGAGTCCGGATTCTGGATGCCGCCGAGCGGCTCTTCGATGAGCGCGGAATTGACGGTGTCTCGCTGCGTACCGTCACCGCGGCGTCGGGGCACCGGAACGCTTCCGCCATTCAGTATCACTTCGGCGGCCGTAAGGGTCTCGTTGAGGCCGTGCTGATGCGGCATCGGGACGGTGTCGAGCTTGCGCGTGCCCGGCTGCTGGATGAACTAGAGCAGGCCGGGCCGATCGAGCCGGAATCCGCGGTTCGCGCTGCACTGGAGCCGCTGGTCGCGCTGCTGGCCGAACCGGGCGGGCGCCGGTACCTTCGGCTGCTCTTCCAGGCATCGGTGCATCCCAGCTTCAGCGACTATCCGGCCACTGCCTTCGCGACCTCGATGACCCGGGTCGTGAAATATGCCGGGCCGCTAATCGACCGCGTCCCGGCAAATAGCCAGATCCCGCGGCTGCGCCTCGGCGTCAGGCTAATCCTGCTCGCCCTAGCGGACCGGGCACGGACGATCGACGCGTCCGGCGCGACGCCGTCCGGTACCAGTCTGGCCGCGCTGACTACGGAGCTGACCCGAGTCGTGATAGCCGCGATTGTTGCCTAGCCGCCCAGGATTGGGCCGGACCCGCCGACGACGATGACGGACATGGTGGTGCTGCCCTGCAGACAGGTGAAGCTTCCCACCGGTGTATCGCCAGCCGCGCACACATACGAGGTAGCCGTCAGATCCGCGGTGACCACGAAACTCACGGTCGGTGAGGCGGGATTCGCGCTGAGGACCCAGCTACAGTCGCCCGATGTGGTCTGACAGCCCCAGAAGTACGACACCTGGCTGGCAGGGAGACCAGTTTCTGACTGGGTCGCCTGCGCGGTAGTTCCGGGAGTAACGGCCACGCTGCAATTCGTCACTGAACCGCACGGCTGGGAAATGCTCGCGCTGGTGATCTTCAGCGTCGAATCCGACCCCGAGGAACCGGCATAGCCAGCGCCGGCCGGAGTGAAGGTGGCGCTCGCGTTCACGGACCCCGGCATCCAGTCGTGACCGTTGCCGTCATAGCCACCGGTGGGGTCCAGATAGGTGTTCACCGTGCAGGTCGCGATTCCGGTGCCGCTGTTGTAGGACGTGCTCGCGCATGATGAGTCGGCGAAAGCCGTGTTCGGGGCGACCGACCAGGTCAGGCCGCCCGGCGGAATGGAACCGTCGGCGGCCGATACCGCCGCTGTGAACACGATCGGCTGGCCCTGGATGACGGCAGCGGCGTTGTCGCTGACGGCCACCGAGGTGGCGATGGGCGCCGTGACCACCACGGAACTGGTCGCCGAGGAGGCGGCGTCGCCGCTGTCGCCGCTGAAGGAAGCGGTTACCGCGTAGGTGCCGGCTGCTGATGGGGTAAACGTGCAGGTGGCGGTGCCCGCGACCGGGGTGATCGCCGTGCAGGCCGCCGGAAGCTGATAGGCCGCGCCGTTCAGGGTCGCGCTGAACGCGACGGTCCCGCCCGCTGGTGCGGGCGTGGTTGTCGCGGTCGCCGTGACTGGCTGCCCCGCAGCCGGGTTGGCGGAGAACGAGATCACGGTCATCGACGCCGACCGCGCCGTGAAGGTCCCGGTCCCGGCCGAGCCGAGGTCGTCGGCAGTGCCGGAATAGGTCGCGGTGATGCTGTAACTGCCGGCGGAGGCCGCGGTGAACGTGCACGCCGCCTGGCCTCCGGACAGGGCGATCCCGGCGCACGACGGGGGCAGGGCCACCGGACTGCCGCCCGCGGCAGCGGTGAACGTCACGGTCCCGCCGCTCGGATCGGGGCTGACCGTCGCGGTCGCGGCCGCGGTGCCGCCCGCGTCGACCGGGGAACTGATGCTTACTGTCGTGCTAGTGGTCGCTCTGGTCACAGCGAACGCGATCTTGCCGGCGGAAGCCCGCAGCGTCGCGCTTCCGGAGTACCTCGCGCGGAACCGGTACTTCGCGACATGGGCCGGGACGAACGTGCAGGACGCCTGGCCAGCGACGAGAGGCACAGCCGCGCAACTGGCGGGCAAGCTGACCTTAACCCGCCCGACCGCCGCCCTGAAGGTCACTGACCCGGTCGCGGTCAGCGGTCTGACCGTCGCGGTCACGGTGACGGCCTGGCCGAACTGCGGGCTGGCCGACGCGGCGATAGTAGTCGTCGTAGCCGCTTTCCGCACGGCAGCGGCAGCCGGACCAGCCCCGGACACGACCAGACCGGCGACGGCCGTAGCGACCGCGATGCCCGCGATCACTCCGCTACGTCCCAGATTACGAATGTACGCCCTGACTGCGACGTTACTCCGCATCATGCAGCGAACAATAATGCAAGTGCATTAGCCGGGCAACCTGGTCCGCCGCGATTGCCCTCCTAGCCAAATTCCCCAGATTCGTCAGCTCGTCCTGGCGATGGGCAGCGGGACATCGTGGCCCGGCCGGCGGTACCGGGGAGTGCGTATTTGACCGGCGGGTGAGCTCTTCGCTGTCCTCGGGCCGGCATGGCCGCTCACCGCTTGCCAGCGGGCCAGCCTCGCCCCCGCCGTCACCGCCGCGCTGACCACCGGGTGGACGCCAGCCGGGCTGGACGCCTGCACCGGCAGCACTGGCCGGGTCGCTACCGGGTAGCCGATATTCAGCACCCGGCACGGCGCGATCACGCACGAAAAGGTGCCGTCCATACGCTGCATCCAGGCAGCCATTGCGACCGAGGACGCAACGGCGACCTGGCCGAGGAATGCAGGACTCGCACAAGCAGGCGCCTGTCAGGCATCTATGCGGAATCACCCGCGGGCAGAGCGGCGTTCCTCACCGTGTGGAGAAAAATGCGGGATCTGGGCCAGGGGCGATAACCAGCGATGGATGCGCGGTCGAGTTCTACGCGCTCTTGCCCGTGTTCGGCGAGCCCGAGATTGTTCACGCAGCCGTGCCGGCGGGCGCGTCGATCCTCGAACTCGGCTGCGGCACAGGCCGGATCCTCCGGCCACTCGCGGCGCTGGGACACCCGGTCACCGGGGTTGACGACTCCCCGGAAATGCTCGCACGCAGCCAGGACCTGCCAACGGAGTGCTCCTCGATCGAGTCGCTGCGTCTGGACCGCAGGTTCGACGCGGTCCTGCTGGCCAGCACCATGGTCAATGCCGATCCCGTCACACGCCAGGGGTTCCTCGCCACCGTGCGCCATCACCTGCGCGACGACGGCATCGCCGTGTTCCAGCAGAACCCGCCGGAGTGGTTCGAGACGTTCACCGGAGCCGAGCCAGTCCGGGATGACCCCGGCGGCATCCGGCGCATTATCCGCTCAGCCCGCTGGGAACCACCACGCATGCACATCGAGATCGAATACCAAGTCGGCGCCAGCGTCTGGACGCATGCCTGGACCAGCTACCAGATCAGCGACAAGGAACTCGCCGGCAACCTCGCCGGCGCAGGCCTCCGGCTTGGCGACTGGCTGACCGAGGACCACACCTGGTTCTCCGCTCGCCCCGCCTGACGCCACCGGGTCGCCTACTCCGCAGCATCCGAGATGGCGCACGCCTCCGCTGCCTCCGCCCTGGTTGCAGGAAACCTTCGCGTCGTGGATCGCCGCGGCGGCCTGGTACCCAGGATCTATGAGAACCTGCAAGGAGTCGGTAGGGTGGGCCGGGTTGGCTACGTAGCGGAGGGCGTGGTGGGATCTCCGCAGACGCTGAGCGAGGCCGACCGGCGCCTTGTCGCCGCATGGGCCGCCGACTGCGCGGAACGGGTGCTACCGCTCTTTGAGGCTGAGGCCCCAGATGACGACCGCCCCCGGACTCTGATCGCCCGGGCCCGCGCGTTCGCCTGGGGCGAGCTAAGCACTGCCGAGGAGATTCGCCGCCGGTTTTCCGGCGGCGTCGGTGCTGGCGAGTTCAAGACTCCAGCCGGAGCGGCTGCGGCCCGGGCCGCCGGCCAGGCCGTAGCTGTCTGCCACATGGGCGCGCACGCACTCGGTACGGCCGCGTACGCGGTCAGAGCCGCCGGCCTTGCGGACCCGGACCGGCCAGAAGCTATTGCGGACGAGATCCGCTGGCAACTCGACCATATGTCGGCGGAGGTTCGCGCTGCCCTGCGGACCCTCCCGCCGGTGGGCGAGAACTCGTCAGGCCCTCTCGGGCCGGGGCTTCTTGCTTCAGGCCAGCTCCGCACAATCATCCGTGACCTGCAAGCGGACCTCGCCCGGACCGACGAGGACTGATACCAGGCCCGAGAACCGCGGCCCGAGAACCGGGACTCTGCGCTCAACAACAACCCGCGTGCTCCGCCGCCCGCCCAGGGCGGCCAGAGCCAACGGTCATCCGACCGCCGGGGGAAGCGCGGCCCGGAGACCAGGCCAAGGAGCACAGCCGGTCCGGCGGCGGACCTGGCTGTAGTCCAGTTCATGGGCCCTGCTGCTCGCTTTGCAGGTGGTGTTTGCGATACCAGTACACCTCGTCGGTGAAGCCAAGCCGCCGGTAGAGCGCCGCCGGAGCTCCGCCGTCGGCGGCGTTGATGATCAGCGAGCGGCCACCGGCCCCTGCGGACGCCCAGCGGGTGAGCATGGCCCAGGCGATCCCGCGGTGCCGGTACGGGGTGCGGGTGCCCAGGATGAACACGAGGTCGTCGGCGCCCGGATAGTGCGCCAGCACGGCTGCGGGCTGGCCGTCGACGATGCCGAGCTGATACTCCGCGACCGGCAGTTCGCGGCGACGCACCTCGACCTCGGCGGTGACCGCTTCGGCTGCCGGGGCATCCTCGCAGTCGGCGAAGGATTGCAGTTTCACCCGTGCCCAGGTCTCCAGCTCCGCGCCGCTGATGCTGGTTACCTCCAGCTGCCCGGGGCCGGATGCTGGCGGCACCGTCGGCCCGGTCAGGGCCAGGTAGGTAGTGGATTCGTCATAGCTGCACCCGTGCGCCCGCAGCGCCGCGTCCAGCCGGGTAGCGCGGCAACGGTCATCGACCATGATCATCAAATTGCCGGCGGCGCAGACAGCCTGTGCGGCCGCGGCTGGCACCTCGGCCGGATCAGCGATGCTGAGCACGACCCTGGCCCGGTCAGCACCGATCATGCAGGCAAAGCCGAACCAGTACGCTGCGCCGTCCAGGCTGATCTCCGGAACGGCCGTGGTGTACCAGCTGCGCACCTCGCGGCTGACTGCATCGTGCTCGGGGTGCCTGGCGCTGTTCGCCGACCGGATTGGATCGGTCATACGCCGAGTCTGGCAGCGGCAGATCGGAAGGCTCAAACGATAATCGCGGCCGGCCACCTCCAGCAGCGGGTCTGTCGGAATCACCGGACATGGCCCCGGGCCGGACAACGGTTGTGGCCGCCCGGCGTGCCGACATAGCCGGGCAGGGGCGCACGCCCCGCCGGCGTGCGCATGTCCGTTCACGGGCGTCCGGCACGCACCTGACCAGGCACGACATATGCGGCTGTTCCCGGAGATCACGCCGCCGGGACCACCACGAATAAGACCGGAACTGAGACCAGGCCCCGGTGAGCGGGCAGAAGGCCGCCAGCGGGCCAGTGCGTCGTCGCAGGTCAGTGGCGGTGGAGGTGGGATTTGAACCCACGGAAGGGTTGCCCCTTCACACGCTTTCGAGGCGTGCGCCCTCGGCCACTAG
>JAJYTW010000248.1 GCA_021792855.1 Actinomycetes bacterium | reverse complement strand
CCGGTACGCACGGTGCTGCGGATGGTCGGCGACTGGATCGGCCGTCTCGGCCGGGTCTGGGTCGAGGGCCAGATCGCGGAGATCAGCCGGCGCGGCGGCACCGTCTTCCTGACGCTGCGCGACCCGGTAGCCGCGGTGTCCGCCCGGGTCATCTGCCCGCGCCAGGTGCTGGAGTCCGCGGAACCGGCGCCGACCGAGGGATCCCGGGTGGTCGCCTGGGTGAAGCCCGAGTTCAACATGACCCGCGGCACCTTCTCGCTCAGCGCGATCGAGATCCGCGCGGTGGGGATCGGCGAACTGCTGGCCAGGGTCGAGCGGCTGCGGAAGTCGCTGGCCGCCGAGGGCCTCTTCGCGGCCGAGCGGAAGCGGCGCCTGCCGTTCCTCCCGCAACAGGTCGGGCTGATCTGCGGCCGCGACTCGGCCGCGGAGCGCGACGTGCTCAAGAACGCGGCCCGGCGCTGGCCGGCGGTCCGGTTCGCCGTCCGGCAGGTGGCGGTGCAGGGGACCCGGGCCTTGTCCGAGGTGACCGCCGCACTGCGCGACCTCGATGCGGACCCGGCCGTGGACGTGATCATCATCGCCCGGGGCGGCGGCTCGATCGAGGACCTGCTGCCGTTCTCCGAGGAGTCCCTGGTTCGGGCCGTCGCCGCGTGCCAGACACCGGTGGTCAGCGCGATCGGGCACGAGCAAGATGTTCCGCTGCTTGATCTGGTCGCCGACGTCCGCGCCTCCACCCCGACCGACGCTGCCAGGAAGGTCGTCCCGGACATCGGCGAGCAGCTAACGATCATCGCGGAGCTTCGGTCCCGCGCCAGCCGTCAGCTATCGGGTCGCCTGGAGCGGGAGGCCGCCTGGCTGGCCGGCGTCCGGTCCCGGCCGGTGCTGGCCCGGCCAGCGGCCGAGATCGACCGGCGGGAGGAACAGGTCGCCGCCCTTGCCGAGCGGGCCAGGCGCTGCGTGGCCGCCAGCCTGGACCGGGCCGGCGCCGACCTCGTGCACACCCGGGCCCGGCTGATCGCACTCTCCCCGGCGGGGACCCTGCGCCGCGGTTACGCGATCGTACAGAAAACGGACAGGGCCGTCGTGCGGTCGGCCGCTGAAGTCAATCCGGCCGATCGGCTACTCGTCCGTTTCGCCGACGACCAGATCACTGTTACTGTTAGTTAGTAATCAATTACATTTCAGCTGCTCACCTTAGAGCCAGCACTTACTAACCGAGCGTGGCGTTTCACGGCGGCGCCCGGAGACTAAAACTATGCTGTCGTTGAGCCAGGAGCGATTCGCGTCCGCTACGGACGGACCCCGGAACCCCGCCGGAACGCGCGTTAGAGCTACCCCAGGAACCTCCCATGCTTGTTGTGCGTTCCGCCCTGGTGTCGTTACCGCGAGTCGGATGAGGGAGGAATGTCGTGCCGGTTCAGCCAGCCCCGGCTCAGGCTGACGAGAAGACCGTGACCACCGCGGCCACCCCGAACGGTGACTTGACCGAAACTCCCGTTGCCCCGCCGGAGAGCGAGCAGAGCACGGCACCGGAGGCACCCGCGCAGGAGGCACCCGCGACCGCGTCTGCAACGGCAGTCGAGCCTGCGGAGCCGGTCACAGCCCCCGAGCCTGCGCCGCCGGCCAGGAAGGCCTTCCGGGCGCCCGGCCTGGACGGCGTGCGCGCTCTCGCCGTGCTCGCGGTGCTGGCGTTTCACGAGAGCCTGCCGTGGCTGCCCGGCGGATTCCTCGGCGTGGATGTCTTCTTCGTGCTGAGCGGCTACCTGATCACCGACATCCTGGTGGCCGGCTACCAGCGCAACGGCAGGATCGGACTGGCCGGCTTCTGGCAGCGCCGGGCCAGGCGCCTGCTGCCGCCCCTGGCGGTGGTGCTGGTGGCCGTCACTGCCACGGTCGCGATCACCGAGCCCGACCAGCTTCCCTCGCTGCGTACCGCCCTGCTCGGCGCGGTGACCTACACCAGCAACTGGTGGCAGGCGCTGACCCACGTCTCCTACTTCGCCCGCTACGGGCCGCCGGCCCCGCTGGAGCACCTGTGGTCGCTGGCCGTGGAGGAGCAGTTCTACCTGATCTGGCCGCTGATCCTGATCGTGGCGCTCGGCGTGCTCCGCCGACCGGCCCACCGGGCCCTGGTCGCCTGGGCAGGCGCGCTGGTCTCGGCCCTGATCATGCTGGCGATCTACGTGCCGGGCTCGGATCCCTCGATGGTCTATTACGGCACCGACACGCACGCGAGCGCGCTGATGGTCGGCGCCGCGCTGGCCCTCACCCTGCCGCTGGCCAGGGTCGCGGCGGCAGCCGGCCGGATGCGGCTGTGGCTGGACGTGGCCGGCGCGGCCGGGATCGTGCTGCTCGCCTGGTCGATGTGGCACTTCTCCGGCGCCAACCCGGCCGTCTATCCGTTCGGCCTGGTGCTCGCCGCGCTCGCGGCCGGTGCGCTGGTCCTGGCCGCCGCTGCACCCGGCCGGATCGGCGCCGCGCTGTCCGTACGACCGCTGCGCTGGCTTGGCATCCGCTCCTATGCGATCTACCTGTGGCACTGGCCGGTGATCGCGATCAGCACCGGGATCGACGAGCGGGCGGCCACCACCTGGCCGGTCCGCCTGCTGGACACCGTGCTGCCGATCGCGCTCGCGGCCGCCTCGTGGCGCTGGCTGGAGGAACCCATCCTGCGTAACGGGTTCCGCCCCGTGCTCAGGCAGCGCACCGAACTGCTCAGGGAGTCGATCCAGACCTGCCGCCGGTCGCCGGCGGCGGCGCTGCGCGTCGGTGTGGCCGTCGCACTGCTCGCGGTCGCCTGCACGGCCGGCTACGGCCTGGTCTATCGCCAGACCGGGCCGACCCTGCAGGACCAGATCGCGGCCGGCGAGCAGGTTAGCTCGGTTAGCAGGCAACTGCCCGCGAGCCTGGCCACGATCCAGCTTGGCCAGCTTGACCACGCCTGGCGTCAGGACGGCCCGCTGCCGGTTCGCCCGGCCGGCGTCCCCGCCGCACATCTGGTGCACCGGTTCATTCCATCCGGCCATGACGTGCTGGCCATCGGCGACTCGGTGATGCTGGCGTCGGCGCCTGAGCTTGCCCAGGCACTCCCGGGCATCTACATCAACGCCCAGGTCAGCAGGGCGATGATCGCCGGGGTCGGGATCATCCAGCAGATGGCCAGGTCAGGACGGCTGCGCCGGGTGGTGATCGTCGGCCTCGGCACCAACGGGCCGATCGCGCTGAGCCAGATCGAACAGCTCAGGGCGGCGATCGGCGACCATCGCTGGCTGCTGCTGGTGAACACCTTCGTGCCCCGGCCATGGGAGCAGGAGGTCAACGACACCATCGTGGCGGCGGCGCACCGCTATCCCAACGTGCTGATGATCAACTGGCACAACGCCATCGAGCACCACACCAACCTGCTGTGGGGCGACGGCATCCACCCGCAGCCGATCGGCGGCGTGCTGTACGCGAAGGTCGTGCGGGCCGTGGTGGCCAGGGCGCTGCGGACCCCGCCGCCGGTTCCGGCACCGCCGGCTCGGCCTTCCGCGTCGACCGGGTTCCTTGAGCACGCCGCGCGCTCGGGGCTGTGACGATGGCCGCCAAGAACGCCGGGCAGCAGGAGCAGCCGGATCGGCCCAGCTATGAGGAGGCCCGCGATCAGCTTGCCGACCTGGTCCGGCGCCTTGAGGCCGGCGGGCTGACACTGGAGCAGTCGCTGGAACTCTGGGAGCGCGGCGAGCGACTAGCCGCGATCTGCGAGGAGTGGCTCGAAGGTGCCAGAGCGCGACTGGCCGCGGCAACCGGGCAGGCCGCAAGCCAGCCAGCGGACGGGGAACCCGGCGACGACGGGCCAAATGGTGCTGCGGCGCCATTCTGAGGTTCGGCGCGGGGACCTTCGGGCACAGACAAGATCGCGGCGGCTACGTAGGATGCCATCAGACCCGTAGGGCGCGTCCCGTCCGGGCCGATCCAGCAGCGGCGCAACCGCGCCGGGAACATCCATAACTCCGGGGAGGTGAAGCGACGGCTCTCCTCTGGCAGCCCCGGAGCGACGCGCCACGCGATCACATGACCGATGACCAGACCGCGGCCAGGCATGACGGAACCCAACCCCAGGGCGGACCGGCCATGCCGCCCGCCGAGCCCAGCGCTCCGGACCGCAACCTCGCGCTCGAACTTGCCCGCGTTACCGAGGCCGCAGCCCTCGCCGCCGGGCGCTGGGTCGGCCGGGGCGACAAGAACGGGGCCGACGGCGCGGCCGTTACGGCCATGCGCTCGCTGATCAGGACCGTGTCGATGGACGGCCGGGTCGTGATCGGCGAGGGCGAGAAGGATCACGCCCCAATGCTGTTCAACGGCGAGCATGTGGGCGACGGGACCGGGCCGGAGTGCGACGTCGCGGTCGACCCGATCGACGGCACCCGGCTCACGGCCAACGGGATGCCCAACGCCATCTCGGTGATCGCGGTGAGCGCCCGCGGGTCGATGTACGACCCGTCCGCGGTGTTCTACATGTCCAAGCTCGTAGCTGGTCCCGAGGCCGCCGACGTGGTGGACATCGAGGCGCCGCCCGCCGCGAACGTCGCGGCCATCGCGCGGGCCAAGCACTGCGATCCGCACGACGTCACGGTCGTGATCCTGGACCGGCCGCGGCACGACGAGCTGATCTCCCAGGTCCGCCAGGCCGGAGCCAGGATCAAGCTGATCACCGACGGTGACGTGGCCGGCGCGATCATGGCCGCCCGCGAGGGAACCGGCGTGGACCTTCTGCTCGGCATCGGCGGCACCCCCGAGGGCGTCATCACCGCCTGCGCCATCAAGTGCCTGGGCGGCATCATCCTCGGCAAGCTGGCGCCCCGGGACGAGGAGGAACGGGACCGGGCCATCGACGCCGGGCACGACCTGGACCGGGTGCTGACCACCGACGACCTGTGCTCCTCCGACGACGCGTTCTTCGCCGCCACCGGGATCACCGACGGCGAACTGCTGCGCGGCGTCCGGTACCGGTCCGGCGGCGCGTCCACGCACTCGCTGGTGATGCGGGCGCGGTCCGGGACGATCCGCACCATCCACAGCGAGCACGCGCTCTGGAAGGTCTCCCGGTACTCGGTGGTGCCCTACTGACCGAACCGGCCGGATGCGCGGCCGGTCAGCGGGCGATCAGGCAGCCGGAGTGCGTCCGGACCCGGAACACGCCGTCCGGGCCGAACGGGATCGCCCGCGCCGCCGCGGCCGCGGCGCCGTCCGGATCCGGCAGTTCCTGCACCGGGACCATGCTGCGAAGGTAGGACTTCACCGGCGCGCTGTCGGTCAGCGCCAGTTCGCCGGTGAAGTCGTGCCGCTCGACCGCGCCGAACACGGCCCGCAGCACCTGCTCGCCATCGTCCAGTCGCAGCCGTTCGGCCCAGTCCTCCGCCCGCGCCAGTCCGATCTGCGCCGCCGCCAGGTCCCGCAGTTCCCGCAGATGGTCGGCGCCGTTCAGGACCACCAGCACCCGCCCGACCTGGTGACACGGCGCAGCTCAGCGACCGCGGTCATCGGATCCGGCACGTGGTACAGCATGTGCGGCGCCAGCGTCAGGTCGGCGCAGGCATCGGCCAGGGGCAGCCGTCCGGCGTCGCCCCGCAGCACCGCCGCCCCGGGGACCGCCCCGCGCGCGGCGGCCAGCATCCCGGCCGACATGTCGATCCCGACGACCGAACCGCGATGCCCGCGCCGGTCCAGTTCCGCCAGGTAGGCGCCGTTGCCGCAGCCGATGTCGGCCACCGTCTCGGTGCCGTTCAGCCGGGCCAGGTCTAGTACGACCCCGGGCAGGTCGACCCACGGCCGTCCGAACGCGTAGATCGACCGCCTCGCCTCGAGATTGGCGTCGGTCCGGTACTGGCTCCCGGTCAGCACATCCCGGTCCGCCCACGGCGAGGTCATGCCAGCAACCTTAGGGCCGCGGCGGCCGCCGGGCTAGCCGCGCGGGCCGGAGCGCCAGCGTGGCCGGCGCGGCGTCACCGTCTTGACCATGCCGCCCAGGGTGAGCGTGCGGACCTCGATCACGATCCCGGCCCGCTCCCCCTGAC
>JAJYTW010000247.1 GCA_021792855.1 Actinomycetes bacterium | reverse complement strand
GCCTGAACCGGACCGAGACCGACGTCTCGGCCGTCGCTGACCCGAAGACCGGGGTCGCCGTCTACGACACCTACCGGTTCGATGGCTGGCACCAGGTCGGCGGCACCAGCGCGGCCACGCCGATCATCACCGCGACCTATGCGCTAGCGGGCCGACCCACGGCCAGGACCTACCCCAGCCAGTACCCCTACCTGCGTCCGGGACTGCTGTTCGGAGTTCGGTCTGGCGCTAACGGGATCTGCGAGCCGAACCGGCAGTATCTGTGCAACGCCGCGCACAGCCTGCGCGGTTATAACGGACCAACCGGCCTCGGTACCCCTGATGGGATTGGCGCCTTCCGTGCCATCCGCGGCCGGCACGTCACGCTGGTCAATCCGGGCAGCCAGGCACGGTCGGCCGGAACCAGATTCCGGCTCGTGCTGACCGCGCTGGACACCGCCCGGGCGGCCGGCGGACTGCGGTTCAGCGCGAGCGGACTGCCGCGCGGGCTGTCGATCCGGCGGCGGCCGCACAGTACGGACGCCATCATCACGGGCACGCTGCCCAGGCATCCGGGCCGGTTCGAGGTGACCGTGCGGGCCGCGGCCGGAGCGGCCAGGGCCAGCACCCGGTTCGTGATTGTCGGCGTCAGGTCGCTGGCCCTGGCCGAGCCGCCGGCCGGCCCGCTCAGCCTGAATCAGCAGAAGGACTGCCTGACGGCACCTGCCGGGTCCGGCCGCCCGGCGCGGATCAGCCGCTGCTCCGCCGGGAGCGGCCAGACCTGGGCCTACCGGTCCACTGGCGGGCCCAACTGGACCGGCGTGCTGATCTCCGGGGGCCGGTGCCTGACCGTCTCCGGTACTCAGGTGATGGTCGACCGCTGCGACTCGTCGGCCGTGCAGCGCTGGCAGTACCTGGCGCTCGGCCGACTGCTCAACCCGGCTACCGGAATGTGCCTGGGCGTGCGCACTCTGACGGCAGGCGCGGCGGCCCGGGTGGCCCGGTGCAACCTCGGGGTCTTCCAGGCCTGGCGGGTGCCGCCCGCGCAGGTCGTCTACGGCCAGTCCGCGCGGTGCCTGACCGGGCCGGGCGTGACCACCGACGCCGGCGCGCCAGTGACGTTGTCCGGCTGCGGCCGGAACTCGGCCGCGCAGCAATGGACCCTGGGCGCCGACGCGCTGGTGAGCAACGGGGCCGGCCTGTGCCTGGACGTGGCAGGCGGGGCGACCAGCAACGGCCTGGATGGGACCAGGGTGATCGCGACCTACTGCGACGCGAACTCAACCAGTCAGGTCTGGCTCCCCGCCGGGAACGGCCAGCTGTGGAACCTGTTGGCCCACCGCTGCCTGACCGGAACCGCCACCGGCGGCCTGGTGCTCGGCGACTGCTACGGCGAGCCGCAGCAGATCTGGGCGATCAACTAACTAGTCATCGAGACCGTCCTTATGGTGGACCACCATGAACATGGTGTGGGCCATGACCGGCGCGGCCAGCGGCCTGGTGACCGGGGCGGCGCTGCGCGGACCGGTCTACCGGCTGTCGGTGCCGACCGGATCGCCGGACCGGTCAGCCTGCGAGCGATGCTCGGCTCCGTTACGCCGCTGGCCGGGCATCTGCTGCCGACGGTGCGGCGGCAGCCTCGGCACGCCGGCCGTGCTTGAGGTCACGACCGCGGTGGTGCTTGCGCTGGTGCTCGGCAGGTTCGCGGATCAACCCGATGCCGCGGCTTTCGCCTTCCTCGGCGCCGTTGGCGTACCGCTCGCGGTGATCGACGTGGCCGTCCAGCGCCTGCCCGATCGGCTGACCCTGACCGCGATTCCGGCCCTGACCCTGCTGCTGGCCGGGGCGGCGATCACGAGCAGCAAGACAGGGCCACTGATCCGGTCGCTGCTTTGCGGCCTCGTCTTTGCCGCCACGTTCCTGCTGCTCGCCCTGATCAGGCCCGGGCAGTTGGGCGGCGGGGACATCAAGCTTGCGGCGCTGCTCGGCGTCGCGCTCGGCTGGCTGGGATGGCCGACGTTGCTGGCCGGAGCCGCGATCGGTTTCATACTGGGCGGCGTCGGCGGCCTGGCGCTCCTGGCGATGCGCCGGACCACCATGCAGGGCCAGATCGCCTTCGGCCCGTTTCTGCTCGGTGGCGCGCTAATCGCGATGCTTGCGAGTGGCATCCCAGTGAAGTGACTCGGTTGCTCGCCCCCTGGCCAGCCCGGTCGGCTAAGTAGGCCAGCCCGCCAGAGATAAGGCATGCTGCCGATGCGCGATGCAGGTTCTTACGACGATCCTGAATCGTGCCGGGTCAATGGGGATCCGGCGGATCCAGGAGGTCAGCATGCATCCCGATGTCGTGGCCATGCTCGCTAACGAGCATTTCAGGGACATTCGCACCCAGGTCGCCGCGGCGCGGCGTGTCCGTCAGGCACGCCGCGCCCGGCGCGGCCCGGCCGCCGGGCTGACCACCCTGCGGCCACTGCCCGCCTAACGGCCCGACCGCCGGGCTGACCACGCCGCGGCCACTGCCCGCCTACCGGCGCGACTAGCGTGGAAAGTTTGGCTAGGCATAGTCAACAAACTCTCCGTGATCATGAGTCGGAGCGGCCGGCGGCCGGAACTCCCGGCTGCCTGAGCCCTAGAGCCCCTCGCGGTAGGCGATCGCGGCCGCCTCTGTCCGGCTGGCAGCGTGCAGCTTCGCCAGGATGTTGGACACGTGCACGCTCGCGGTCTTGGGCGAGATGAACAACGCCGCCCCGATCTCTCGGTTGCTCTGGCCGGACGCGAGCAGCCTGAGCACCTCGCGCTCGCGGCCGGTCAGGGCGGCCAGCGGGCCGCTCGGCTGATAGCCCGTCCCAGCCAGGTCGCCGGCGCCGTGCTGCCCATTCGCTCCGCCGATCTCACGGCCGCCGATCCGCGCCCGGCGACCCAGATCGGCCAGCGCCCGGCGGAGCGGCGCCGCCCGAAGCCGGTCCGCCGCGCGGGCGGCGGCGAGCCACTCCCGCCGGGCCAGCGCCCGGTCACCGGCCTGGGCCAGTGCCGCGGCCAGTCGCCAGCGCGCTCGGGCGGTCTCGTACACGAATCCCGGGCCGAACGCGGCCACCACCGCCCGCCAGGCTCCCGGGTCGTCGGCGCCGACGAGCCGGCCCCATTCCGCCTCGGCCCGGGCTAGCCAGCCCCGTCCGTCCACTCCCAGCGCGAAACCTGGCAGCCTGGAATTGGCCGCGCCCTGTCTGGCGATCTCCAGCAGCGCCCGGCCCCGCTGCACGGCGGCGGCGGCCCGGCCCTCGTCCCCGGTGCCCCTGGCCAGCGCGGCATCGTCGGCGAGCGCCCCGATGCCGACCGCGGCGACCCGGATCAGCGACGGGGTGCGGTGCCCATCCTCCATCGCCTCGGCGGCTGCCACGGTCGCCTCGGTCTCGGCGATCGCGGTCGTCAGGTCGCCCTGCCAGAGCGCGTGCTCGGCCAGCAGGCCGCGGGCGATGTACTCCACGAACCGGTCCCTGGCATACATCGGCTCCAGCCACCGGCGGCGCTCGGTGACGGTCGCCAGGCCCCTCGCGACCGCGATGAACATGGCCATCGCCGACAGCCTGGCCTCGGCGACGCTGGTCACCCGGACCGCGAAGCCGTCGGCGATCTGCTCCGCGTGGTCCCAGTCGCCGTCCGCGAAGTGTGCCAGGTAGTGCAGGTACTGCAGGTCGATGCCGTACTGGGCGAGGCCGAGCCCGGCGCCGGTGGCCCGCTCGGTGCCTAGGTGGGCGGTCCGCGAGGCCGCGGCCAGGTCGCCCTGCTCAAGCTGCACCCGGGCAAGCTGGAACGCCGCGCGCAGTTCGACGCCCAGCACGCTGGCCTCTGCCGCCTGGCGATGGGCCCGGGTGAACCGCCCGATCGCGGCGTCGATCTCGCCTGCCCGCTCGCTGATCAGGCCCAGCGTGACCAGCGCGTCGGCCGCTACCCATGGCGCGGCGGCCGCCGCGGCCGCGGCCCTGGCCTGCTCGGCCCGGTCACGGGCAGGCTCGCGATCCGGCAGCGACAGCAGCGCCCTGGCGTGCGTCGCCAGTGCCTGAGCGTGCTCCCAGCGGGGCGGGTCGGCAGGCAGGGCGGCCACGGCCGCCTCGGCCGCAGCGATCGCCGCCTGCTCCTCGCCTAGGTCGTTGAGGAAGTACGCGAGCCGCTCGTTGACCCGGCAGCGGAGCACCGGATCGGTGTCCTCGCCCAGGTAGCCGAGCAGCCTGCGGAGCTGGGCGGCCGCCCGGGCCAGGTCGCCGCCGTCGGCCGCGCTCAGCGCCGACCGAAGCGCCAGCTTGCCGCGGCTGATCCCGCCAAGCCGCTCCGGTTCGGGGACCCTGGCCCACAACGACAGTGCCTGGTCATAGTGCCGGTGCGCCTCGGCGGGGGCTGCCAGCCGCTCCGCCTCCTGCCCGGCGAGCACCGAGGCGGTGAACGCGCCAGGAACGTCATGGCTGGCCAGGTAGTGCTGGGCTAGCTCGGCGGCGGTCCCCGGGACCTGCGCGAGCCGCTGCTCGTCGTCCAGCAACTCGGCCAGCCGGGCGTGCAGCCGGGTCCGCTCGCCGGGCAGCAGGTCGGCGTAGACGGCCTCGCGGAGCAGCGCGTGCCGGAACAGGTAGCCCTGCTCGCCGTCCGGCACGAGCAACTGGTGCGCCACCGCCTCCCTGATTGCCTCGTCGTAGGACTGCTGGCCCAGGCCGGAGGCCTGCCGGACGAGATCGTCATCGACCCGCCGGCCGGTGACGGCGGCGGTTCGCAGCACCCGCTGAGCGTCCTCGGAGAGCCGTTCCATCCGGGCCAGCAGCAGGTCGGCGAGCCCGGCAGGCAGATCGGTGCCGGCCGCGGAGGCCTGCAGGAGTTCCTCGGCGTAGTAGGCGTTGCCCTCGGCCCGGCGGATCATGTCCTCGATCGCCACCGCGTCCAGGCGGCGGCCAGACATGCCGGTCAGATGCTCGGCCATCGACTCGGCAGCCAGCGGCCCGAGCTGAAGCCCGCTCACACCAGGCAGCCTGAGCAACTCGGCGACCAGGGGGCGCAGTGGGTGCCCGCGGTGCATGTCGTCGGTCCGGTAGGTGGCCACCAGCGCCAGCCGCTCGGAGTGCAGCATCCGGGACAAGAAGGTGATCAGGTCCCTGGTGGACTGGTCGGCCCAGTGCAGGTCCTCCAGGATCAGCAGCACCGGGCTAGCCGCTGCCAGTTCGGCGAGCATGCCAAGGACCGCGCCGAAAAGCTGCTGCTTGACCAGGCCGGGCAGATCTCCGCCGGCGGGCTGGCTGTCGTCGCGGTCCGGCAGCAGCCTGGCCAGCACCGGCCGCGCAGCCAGGGCGTCCAGCAGGTCCCCGCTCGCGGACGGCCCGGTCGTGGCGTCCCTGAGCGCGTCGGCGAGCGGCAGGTACGGCACGGCGTCGCCCAGTTCCGCGCACCGCCCGGAGAGCACCGTGAATCCGCGATCTCCGGCCAGGTCGGCTAGTTCGCTCACCAGCCGGGTCTTGCCCACGCCCGCGTCCCCGCCAATCAGCGTCACGACCGGCTGACCGGCCGTCGCGGCGTCCAGCCGGTCAAGCAGCATGCCGAGTTCGGCGTCCCTGCCGACCAGCGGATTCGTGGAGGTGATGAGCACGGGTCCAATTATCAGGGCAAATACCCATGCGCGAGGTCGTGTCCGGCCGGGCGGCCCTAGGACTGGAAGATCTTCTCCCGATGCCAGTCGAGGTACCTGCGCGCCGGGTGAGCCGCCTCCGGCGGCAGGATCAGCACCTCACCGAGCGGCGGCCGGCCGTAGTAGTGCCGGGCCACCGGGTCGGCGCTGACCGCGTCGGCCAGCGATCGGGCAAGGTGAATCCGCAGGCCCCCGTTCACGGCCAGCAGGCCGGTGTCGAACGCCACGTCGTGCGCCGGGCACGCGGCAAGACCGTTCCGCGGGTCCAGTCGCTCGGCCGAGGTGCTGTCCCGCCACGGCTTGATGTGGCCGGCCAGCAGCATGCGCCGGGCACCGAACCCGGCGGGGCGCAGGCCGCAGAACACGCATTGCCCGCCGCAGTTCCGTAGCACGCTCAGCGCGAACACGTGCTGCCCGACCCGGGCCGCGCCAAGGACGATCCGCTC
>JAJYTW010000246.1 GCA_021792855.1 Actinomycetes bacterium | reverse complement strand
GGTACTGCATCGTCGTGATCCGGCGCGGCGCCTCGGCCTCCGGCTTGCCCGCGTACCGGCCTTCCTCGGGCACCCGCGTGGTGTAGGCGATCCGGCGGGAGTCCGGGCTCCAGGCCGGCGCTCCGGCGCCGAGCGGGTGGTCGGTCACCCGCCGGGGCTCGCCGCCGCCGGTCGGCATCACGTAGAGCTGGGCCTTCGCCCCCGGCTGGGCCTTCTCGGCCACCCGGAGGAACGCGAGCCAGGCCCCGTCGGGCGAGTAGGCGGGGGCGCTGTCCCGCCAGCCGGTGGTGAACTGCCTGGGCGGGGCCGATCCGTCGGTCGGGACGATCCATAGCTGGCCGGTGTACTCGTCGGCGTCCAGGTCGGGCCTGGTCACGGCGACGACGGCGAACCGGCCGTCGGGGGAGACGGCGGGAGCGCCGAGGGTGTGCAGGAGGGCGATGTCGGCAGGCTTCATGACAGCAATCTAGCCCGGCCCGGGCCACCCGGACGATAGCCGGGCAATCTGGCACGATCCGGCGTCACTGGCGGTCACCACCGGTATCGGCTCGCCGGATTTAACAGCCGCGGCAGGCCGGCCGCCGCGGGCAGGTGCACCTGTCCGGGGATCAGCAGCCGGGCGCCGAGCAGCATCGCCGCCACGGCGACGACCGCGAAGGTCAGCACCCACAGTCCGGCGGGAACGCCGGTCAGCCGGGCAAGCTGGTCGGCGTCGGACATCCGGTGCCGGCGGCCGCGCAGTTCCAGCACCGGGCGCACCCCGCCGAGCAGCAGGAACCAGGAGCAGGCGTAGGCGAAGACCGCCTGGATGACCGGACTGGCCAGCCAGGTGACCGCGATCACAGCGCCGATCGTGACCAGCACCGCGAGCACGCCGTAGGCGTTCCGGATGGCCAGAATGGTCACGGCGAGCAGGAGCACGGCGAGCCAGAGCATCGCGGTGACGTGCCGCGAGGCGAGCAGCCAGGCCGATCCGGCGCCAAGCAGCGGGGGAGTGAGATAGCCGGCCGCGGTGGTCGCCACGATGCCCGGGCCAGACCCGCGGCCACGGGAGTAGGTCACCCCGGAGGTGTCGGCGTGCAGCCTGATCCCGTCCAGGCGGCGGCCGCTCAGCACCGACACCAGTGCGTGCCCGCCCTCGTGCGCGATCGTGATCACGTTCCTGGACAGCCGCCAGGTGCCGCGGTTCGCCACGATCGCCAGCGCGGCCAGGCCGCTGGCGGCGACCACCCAGGACGGCGGGACTGGCTGGGTCCCGATCAGCCTGTGCCATAGCTCGGTAAGCACCGACATGCCGGACAGGTTACGGGACCCGGTGACCGCGCCGGGCCGGTCAGCCGCCGCCCGCCAGCAGGCGGTCCATGATCGCGACTCCGGAGTGCAGCGCGGAGACCGGGATCCGCTCGTCCACGCCATGAAACATGGCGTAGTAGTCGAACCCCGGCGGCAGCACCATCGGGGAGAACCCGTAGCAGGCCATGCCCAGCCGGGAAAACTCCTTGGCGTCGGTGCCGCCGCTCATGCAGTACGGCACCACCGTCCCGGCCGGGTCCTCGGCCAGCAGGGCCCGGCTCATCGCCGCGACCAGCGGGCCGTCCAGTGGCGCCTGCAGTGCCGGGGACGAGTGCGCGTACTCCCAGTCCACGTCCGGCCCGGTGAGCTCGTCCAGAGTCGCCTCGAACTCCCGCTGGTAGCCGGGCAGCACCCGGCCGTCCACGTAGCCGACCGCCTCACCAGGGATCACGTTGACCTTCTGGCCCGCCTGCAGCATGGTCGGGTTGGCGCTGTTCCGCAGGGTGCCGGCCACCAGTTCGCCGGCCGGGCCAAGGGCCGCCAGGATGGCCTCGGCATCCAGATCGGCGGCGCTCGCGCCGACCAGGTCCGGGCCACCGGGCAGTCCGTCCCTGCCGGTCGCGGCGGCGATCGCCTCGATCGCGGCCCGCACCGCCGGGATCAGCCGGACCGGCCAGCGGTAGCCGGCGATCCGGGTGACGGCGTCGGCAAGCCGGACGATCGCGTTGTCGGTGCTCGGCTTGGACCCGTGCCCGGCCGTGCCGCGGGCCATCAGCCGCAGCCAGGCCGAGCCGCGCTCGGCGGAGGCGATCGGGTACAGCCGCCGCCCGTCGGCGTGGAACGTGAATCCGCCGGACTCGCCGATCGCCTCGGTGCAGCCCTCGAACAGGTCGGCGTGCTTGTCCACCAGCCAGCGGGCGCCGTAGGCGGCGGTGTCCTCCTCGTCGGCGGTGAACGCGAGCACAAGCTCGCGGTCCGGCCGCCGGCCCGTCCGGGCCCAGTCCCGTACCAGGGCCAGGGTGACCGCCACGGCGTTCTTCATGTCCACCGCGCCGCGCCCGGTCAGCACTCCGTCGGCGACCTCGCCGCCGAACGGGTCGGCCGACCACCGGGCGGTGTCGGCCGGCACCACATCGAGGTGGCCGTGCACCAGCAGGGCGGCCCTGGCCGGGTCGGCCCCGGGCACCCTGGCCACCACGTTGGCGCGGCCAGGCGCGGACTCCAGCAGCACCGGATCCAGGCCGGCCTCGGCGAGCAGTCCGGCCACGTACTCGGCCGCGGGCCGCTCCCGGCCGTCCCCGCCGCCGCGGTTGGTGGTGTCGAACCTGATCAGGTCGGATGCGATCGCGACGACCTCGTCCGGCCGATCAGCCATAGTCTTCCTCCATCGCCGACGAGATCATCGTGCACACGACCTTGAAGCACCGGATCAGGTCGTAGCCGTTCGTGCTGCGGTACTCGACGGTCCGGTCACCGGTCCGGCGCACCCCGGGGACGATCGCGGCGGCCTGGGCAAGCTGGGCTGCGTCCACCTCGATCTCGGTCAGGTAGTCCCCGTCTGGCGCCGGGGCGCGGCGTCCGGCCAGCGCGACGCCGCGGGCCGCGGCCACCCGGATCGCGTCGGCGGTCACCTCGGGCGGGCGGCAGACCGCCGCGTACCGGCTGACGCACTCCTTCACCGCGACGGCCGGGGCGTCCGGCGCGTACCCGGCCGCGTCGGCGCAGGTCCGGTCGTCCCCGGTGACCAGCACGATGGGCACCCCGTACTGATCGGCGACGTAGGAGTTCAGCAGTCCCTCGCTGGCCCGGACGCCATTCACGCTGATGGACGTGATCGAGTTCGCCAGGTAGGTGTGGGCGAGCACGCCCTCGGCGCCGGCCGCGGCGTGATACCCGACGAACGCGACGCCGTCCACGTCGCCGTGCTGGATGCCCTCGACCATGGACAGTTCCTTATGCCGCCCGGTCAGCATGGCCGCCCGCGGATCCAGTCGCTCGAGCAGCAGGTTCCGCATCGTCGAGTGGGCCTCGTTCACCAGCACCGCGTCGGCGCCGCCGTCAAAGAAGCCGACGATGGCCGCGTTCACGTCGGCGGTGAACATCGCCCGGCAGCGCTGCCACTGCTCGGTGCCCGGCGCCACGTCGCCCGGCCAGGTCACCCCGGTGGCGCCCTCCATGTCCGCGGAGATGAGGATCTTCATGCCCGTCCTTTCTGGTTAGTCCGGCCGGGCGGGCAGCAGCGGCGGGTCGAGCAGCCGCAGCGTGCCGGCGTCGGCATCCAGTTCGGCGGCGATGCCGATCGGGAAGGCCTGGGTGTACCCGCCGTGGCCGATGTTCGCCCAGGCGATCATCGGCACGCCGAGGCTGCCGAGGCGCTCGGTCAGGATGGCCTGCACCTCGGCCGGGTCGCCGCAGCCGGCGAAGGTGCCAGCCACGATTCCGGCGACCCCGCGCAGGTACCCGGATCGGCGTAGCTGGGTAAGCATCCGGTCCAACCGGTAGGTCTCCTCGTCCACGTCCTCGACCAGCAGGATCGCGCCGTCGGCCGGCCAGCTTGTGTCGGTGCCGACCGAGGCCGACAGCAGGGTGATGTTGCCGCCCCTGGTCACGCCGGTAGCCCGGCCGCCCCGGATCGTGGTCGCCCCGGGGAAGGTCAGCTCCATCGCCTGCTCCGGGTGCATCAGGGTGCGCAGCATCGAGCCGAACGAATAGTGCGCGGACGCGCCGTCGGAGCAGACCATCGGACTGTGCAGGCTGGCCCAGCCGAGCCGGCTCGCGACCGCCTCAAGCGCCGCCGTGACGTCGGAGTAGCCGGCCAGCACCTTCGGCGGCCCGGCCGGGATCGACTGAAGGTCCAGCGCCTCCAGGGTGCGCTGCGACCCCGATCCCCCGGTGGCGAAGATGATCCCGGCGATGTCCGGGTCGGTCAGCGCGGACCGCAGGTCGGCGACCCGCATCGCGTCGTCGCCGGCCAGGTAGGACCGCAGGCTGCCGCGGTCTCGCGCGGACGGGTAGACCACCGGGTCGAGACCGGCGAACCGGAGCGCGTCCAGGCCCACGTCCAGGGCGGGCAGATCCGCCGGGCTGCTCATCGACAGCACCGCCACCTTGTCGCCCGGCCGCAGCGCCCGCGGCCGGGCCAGGGACGCGGGCCGCGCGTCCTCCTCCGTGCTCTGCATTCAGCGCTCCTCTCGCACCCGGTCGGCGGACGCGCCGACCCCGATCACCGACCCGGCCAGATCGACCTGGCCGGCCAGATGGCAGGCCACCAGTCGGCCGCTGTCGCCGCCATGCGGCAGCACCGGGACGTCCGCACCCCGGCACAGGTCGGCCCGCGGATCGCCCGGCGGCAGTGCGGCCAGTCTGGGGCAGCGCGGGTGGAACCGGCAGGCCGGAGGGATCGCGGTCGGGTCAGGTGGCTCGCCGGCCAGCGCGGGCGGCGGGTGCTCCCTGGTGCTGTCCGGCAGCACCGAGATCAGCGCCTGGGTGTACGGATGCTGGGGCCGGAGCAGCACGTCGGCGACCGAGCCGACCTCCACGATCCGGCCCAGGTACATCACCGCGACCCGATCGGCGATGTTCCAGGCGACGCCCAGGTCGTGGCTGACGATCAGGGCGGACAGCCCAAGCTGGTCGCGCAGGTCCAGGATCAGCTTCAGGATCTCGCCGCGGACCGAGGCGTCGAGCGAGGACACCGGCTCGTCGGCGACCAGCACCGACGGCCCGAGCGCCAGCGCTCCGGCGATCACGACCCGCTGCTGCTGGCCGCCGGACAACTCATGCGGATACCTGGCGACGAACTGGCCGGGCGGGCGCAGGCCGGATCGGGAGAGGGCGGAA
Organism: Actinomycetes bacterium; assembly: GCA_021792855.1. GTDB lineage: Bacteria > Actinomycetota > Actinomycetes > Streptosporangiales > Streptosporangiaceae > Chersky-822. The sequence continues at coordinate 962 of JAJYTW010000246.1, read as the reverse complement.
TCCACCCGGGCTGTGAGGTCCTTGCGCAGGCCGTGCAGCCTGGGTCCCTCGGCGACCGCGTCGAACACGTTCTGCCGCGGGTTCAGCGCGCCGGCCGGGTCCTGCAGCACAAGCTGGACGTGCCTGCGGTACTCGCGCAGCGCCCGGGCCGAGTAGCGCAGTGGCTTGTCCTCGTACCTGACCTCGCCGCTGGTCGGGCGGATCAGCCCGATCAGGGCCCGGGCCAGTGTGCTCTTCCCGCACCCCGACTCGCCGATCAGGGCCACGATCTCGGCGCGGCCCAGGGTCAGGTTCACGCCGTCCACCGCGCGCGCCGGGCCGCGCCCGCGCCGGGCCGGGAACACCACCGTGAGGTCCCGGACCTCGAGCACGCTCGCCGCGGGCGGCCCGGACTGGGCGGGCACCGCCGGCCGGTCGTCCGGCCCGGCGACAGTGTCCACCGTGCCCAGATCTGCCGTGCCCAGATCTGCCGTGCCCAGATCTGGCGTGCCCAGATCTGGCGGATGAATCTCCGCCGCTCGCTGGGCGGGCACGTCGAGCACCCGGACGCACGCCGCGTCCCGGCCCGGCCCGGCCGGCCACAGCGCGATGTCCGCGGTCCGGCACCGGTCGGTCACCTCCGGGCAGCGCGGCGCGAACGGGCAGCCGGTGATGTCCTCGCTCAGGTCCGGCGGCTCGCCGGGCAGACCGGCGGGCGCGAACCGCGAGGTCGGGTCGCCGGCCTGCGGGAACGCGCGGGACAGGATCTGGGTGTACGGGTGCCTGGCGTCGTGCAGCAGTTCCCTGGACGGCCCGATCTCGGCGATCTGTCCCGCGTACATCACGGCCAGCCGCTGGCAGGTCTCGCCGAGCACGTTCAGGTCGTGGCTGATCATCAGGAGGCCGATCCGGCGCTCGGCGACCAGGTCGCTGAGCAGCGCCAGGATCTGGGCCTGCACGATCACGTCCAGCGCGGTGGTCGG
>JAJYTW010000245.1 GCA_021792855.1 Actinomycetes bacterium | reverse complement strand
CCGCCGATCACTAGTTCCGGGGTTCTGAGCCGCTTGAGGTCGAAGGCGAACTGCCCGTAACGCGGAGCCTGGCCGAACTGTGCCTGGCCGAACTGTGGTTCGGCGGACCCGGGCCCGCCGACGATTGTCTCCCGGGCACCAGTCGCCGGACGTTCGTCCTGCCGACGCAACGGGATGCCGCAGGCGATGCAGAAGTCGGCGTCGGCCCGAGTCGGAGCCTGGCAGTTAGGGCACATCGCGCACCTCTCTCACGCAGCGAAGTCAGCGAATTTGCCGGATGGCAATTGTCAGTTACCGCCTGGCTGCGGCGGAGCATAGTACAGGACGTTATCGTTGTTATCCGCGGCGACGCAGTTGGCAGCGGTCGGACAGGATACCGTCCGGAATGTGTTCGTCCCGTCGATAGTAAGCGGGGCGGACCAATTGCCATTCTGGAAAACGGCGAATTCCCCTGAGCCGCCAACCGCGATGCAATTTCCGTCGGTCGGGCAGGACACCGAGGTCGTGGCGATGCCGACCGATCCCTGTGACCATTGCCCCTGGTTATAGACGACGTAGCCGCCGCTTCCGTCCACGGCCAGGCAGAACTGCGGACTGGAACAGGAGATCTGGGTCAGTCCGGCGTTCTGGTCAAGCACCGCGCCGCCGCCCCAGGCGCCGTTGGCGTAGTCGAAGACCCGTCCGCCGGTGTCGACGGCGACGCAAAGCCCCGGGGCGGGGCAGGAGACCGAGGTGAGACCGCCGTTGCCGTCTACCGTGGACGGCGCCCACTGGGTAGCAGTGCCTGAGTAGAGATATGCGTTACCGCCGTTGTCGACCGCGACGCAGAACGTGGGACTCGGGCAGGAGACGCTGGTCAGAGCCGACTGCGGGTCAATCGCGACCGGGGCGCCCCACGACCCCTGGTTGTACACCAGTGCGTTCCCGGCGGCGTCCACGGCCGCGCAGAAGGCGCCGCCGGGCGCGCACGAGATCGCGCTCAGGCCGCCGGACGGGTCGGTGCCGACTACGGACCACTGGGTTGTCGACTGGTAGCTGAGGATGTTGCCGCCGGTGTCGACGGCGAAGCAAGAGGTCGCCGAGGCGCAGGCGAGTCCGGAGATCGTACCGTTACCGCTCCGGTAGGCGGCCTGGTCGATCGGGACCGGGGTGGTCCATCCGGCCGGGCCGGTGCTGACCGGCGACGGGCTAGGTGACGGTGTCGCCGACGCCGACGCGGAGGGGGCAGCCGACGGCGTGCTGGTCGCGGCGGCGGACGCGGTGACCGGCGGCCGGGCCGGCGTGGCGGAATGCCCACCGCCGCCGGAGCCGAGCAGCAGCAGGGCGGCGCCGGTGAGCGCGATCAGCACGACGAGGACGACCGTGACGATGAGCCAGCGCGGGATCTGCCCTCCCGCGAGTCCCCCGCCCGGTCGGCCCGTCCGCGATCCTGGCCGGGCGTAGCGCCCGCCGGTGTCGCGCCCGCCGGTGTAGGGACCGCCTGGGTAGGGTCCGTCGGCGTAGAAGCCGGGCGGCGACCAGTCGGAGGTGTCGTCGTAGCCGTCGGCCGGCCCGGCGGCCGCGGACGGCAGCCACATGGTCGGGTGATCTCCGGCCGGACGGTCACCGCCCGGACTCACCATGGTGGTTGGCTGCTCATGCGGCCACCCGGCCGAGTCCGCCGTCGTGACCGGTTCGGGTCCCCTGACCTGTGACTCGGCGCGCGCCGACGGTGTTGGGGCACCCGGCGAAGATGCCGGGGTATCCGGCGGTGACGACGAGTAGCCGGCCGGCGGATAGTCCGCGGGCTGATAGTCCCCAGCCGGGTATGCCCCAGCCGGGTATGCCCCAGCTGGGTAGCCGTAGCCGGGCGCTGGGTCGTCGTCCGGGGCGCCATCTGCCGGGTAGGGCGGGTAACTCGTCGGCGGGTAGTCGGGCGGCACGTAGCCGTCAGCCAGGCCGAGCGCCGGCTCGGCCGGCATCGCGCCGAACGGGGCGTCCGCTCCGGCCAGGACCCGGGCGCCGCATGTAACGCACGCGAACGCGCCGGGCCGGTTCGGATGGCCATGGCGGCAGCGCGGCCGCACGTCGTCCCCGCAGGCACCGCAGAAGGCCGCGTCACCAGGAACGGGGTGCCCGTTACGACAGGCCGCCATGATGCAATGCCCGTTCTCTGAGGCTACGCATGGATTGGTGCATGTTAGGGCAAATCCTCGCGGGGCCGCAACCAACTCGCGGACACGTCACGGCCGCCTAGTGCCACATTGCGTGCAGTACATATTTCCTGCGGTAATTCGGCTCCCGCAGCCAACGCAGAGCACCGGCGGGCTTATCGGCGATCGGGAATGCGCCCCTTCCTCGGCACCGGACCAGCGTGGTGGCGGGACTCTGCCACCGCATTTCTGGCAGAACCTGTCGGCCGGAAGCGCGCCGTGCCCGCAGGCCGGGCAGGTCCACGCGGTCCGCAAGAAATGCGTCAGGCGCGCCATCGTCCGCCCGGCGCGGGAAGCGGCGGCCTCCGGTCGGCCCGTCGGCGCCGCCTGCCACCCGGCACCAGTGCCCGTCCCGGCACCAGTGCCCGTCCCGGCACCAGTGCCCGTCCCGGCACCAGCGGTCATGGTGGGGTCGGCGCCGTCCGCGCCGCCGAGGCGGAACGCCGGGCCGGCCGGCGACTGAACCGGCGCGCCAGGCTGGAATCCAGCCGACGGGTCGATCCCGGCCCCCGCCTGGGCACCGGCCCCCGCCTGGACACCGATCCAAGTCTGCGTGCCATTCGCGGACTGGATCTCGGTCGCGGCGTCGAATACGCGATCGGGGACCGGTGCCAGTACCCAGGCTCCGGCGGTCGGTGGCGACGCCGGGTACGACTGGCCAGCCTGCGGCGACCCGGGGAACGGCATCGGTGGCGGCGGGAGGGCGTCGGCCGGCTGTCGTGGCCGGGTGGCGGCCGCCCACTCCCGGTGGGCCAGCATCTCGTCGTACCGACGCCGGCGATCAGGTCCGGAGAGCAGGTCGGCCCGGATCGCGGCGATCTGCAGATACAGGTCGCGGGACCGCTCCGGGGACGTCGCCGACTCGGCCTCGGCCAGGGCGGCAAGCCGGTCGACAATCACGGTGATCTGCTCGGCCGTGGCGGTCGGGCTAAGGCCGAGCAACGCGTACCAGTCCTCCGGTTCGCCGGCATTCACAGCAGGTGGCATCGCAGGCTCATCATCGCTTCGCGGGGGGCGGCCGACCCACGGCTTCCGTGGGTTCTCGGTACTGGCACGATACCGGCTCAATTCGCGCGCGCCGGCCCGAAAGCGAACCCTGACAGCGCCAGACCGGTTAGCCGCCCCGGTAGCGGGTAACGCCTCAAGATGCCGACAGTGGATGAAGATGCCCTGGTCAGAGCGTTGCTGACGACCGAGGGACGGACCTTCGCGCAGGAGGCCGGCATCCGGCTGGCGGACACGCCAGGTCCGCTGTATCAGCTCCTCGTGCTGGCGACGCTGGCAAGCGCGCGGATATCGGCCGGCGTGGCGGTCACCGCCGCGCGGGAACTGTTCGCGGCCGGATACCGGTCACCGCGGGCGATGCGCGGCGCCACCTGGCAGGACCTGGTCGACGCGCTGGACCGCGGCCGCTACGCCCGTTATGACGGTCGGACCGCGACGATGCTCGCGGACGGCGCCGACCTGCTGATCAGCCGCTGGCATGGTGACCTACGGCTGCTCAGGGAGGATGCCGGTGGTGCGCCGCGCCGGATCGCTGGCCTGCTGATGCACTTTCCAGGCATCGGGCCGGCCGGCGCAGACATCTTCCTGCGCGAGGTGCAGGATGTCTGGCCGTCGGTGGCGCCCTACGCGGACGCCAGAGTGGCCGACGGCGCACGAAAGACCGGCCTGCCAGCCGAGCCGGCCGCGCTCGCGGAGCTGGCCGGGGCGGGCAACCTGGCCAGGATCACCTCGGCCCTGGTCCGGGTCTCGCGCAGCGAGCGGGTCGCGGCCCGGGTGCTCGCCGCGGCGCGCTGATCCGGCGGCCGGGTGGCCAGGGGCCGGGCGGGCTCCGCTGATCTGGACCCGACATCCGAAATTCGGCCCGATGTCATTCCGGGTGCGCCCACCCGATGCCGCTTGGGGGGCACCGTGGTGACGTGCGGATCGCCTACGTCACCGAGTCCTTCCCGCCCGATGTCAATGGTGTCGCGAACACGGCCATGCGCGTGGCCGAGCACGTCCTGAACCGGGGCCATGACCTGCTCGTGATCGCGCCGCGCCCGGCCCGGAACCGGCCCGCGCCGGACCCAGGATTTCCGGTGGTCCGGACGCCGTCGGTCCCGCTACCGGTCTATCCGGGCCTGCGGATCGGCGTTCCCTGGCCGGGCCTGCGGGAGACCATCGAGCGGTTCCGTCCTGACGTGGTGCACCTGGCCGGCCCGTTCCTGCTCGGTGCCGCCGCAGGCCAGGTCGCGGACCGGCTGGCGCTGCCGACCGTGGCCGTCTACGCGACCGACATGCCCGCCTACGCGCGGATGTACCACGCCGGTCCGGTCGGCGAGGCGGCCTGCTGGCGCCGGCTGCGCCGGATCCACGACCCGGTCGGCCGGACGCTAGCGCCGTCGACCGCGGTAGTCACGCAGTTGCGGCGGCGCGGTTTCGCGCGGGTATGGCTGTGGAGCCGCGGGGTTGACACCGCGCGGTTCCGGCCGGACCGGCGGGACCGGTCGCTGCGAGCGACACTCGCGCCCGGCGGCGAGGTGATCGTCGGCTATGTTGGCCGGCTGGCCCAGGAGAAGCGGCTCGACCTGCTCGGCGAGGTTGCCCGGCTACCGGGCGTTCGGCTGGTGATCGTCGGCGCCGGGCCGGCCGAGGCGGCGGCGCGTCGTGCCCTGCCGGGCGCGGTCTTCCTCGGCCAGCGTCAGGGCGCCGACCTGGCCAGGACCTACGCCAGCCTGGACATCTTCGTACACGCCGGGCCGCACGACACCTTCGGCAACACGCTCCAGGAGGCGGCCGCGAGCGGCCTGCCGGTGGTGGCCCCCGCCGCGGGCGGGCCACTGGACCTGGTGGCTGACGGGGTGACCGGCTTCCTGGTCCAGCCTGGTGACGCGACCGCGCTAACCCGCGCGGTGGCCAGGCTCGCGGCCGACCCGGAACTCCGCGCCCGGCAGGGACTAGCGGCCAGGACGGCCACGAGCGGACGTACCTGGCAGCGCCGGTGCGATGAGCTGGTCGGGCATTACCAGGCGGTCGCCGGAGCCGGGCCGGTGGCCCCGGGCGGCGTCCGGCCGAGGACCGTCACCGCCGAAGGCGGCACCGGCCGTATCGAGGGAGCAGCGGCCGGCCGGCCGACGGCCGGGGTACGTGGATGACCACGTTCACGGCGCTCGGCGACTCGATCACCCTGGGCATCGGGGATCCGGTGCCCGGCGCCAGGCCGGGTTGCCGCCGCTGGCGTGGCTGGGCCGAACTGCTGGCGACCTGCTTGCCCGAGCCGGACCTGCGGATGCTCGCGGCTAGCGGGGCCCGGGCGGCCGACGTCCGGTACCGGCAGCTTCCGCTCGCGCTCGCCGCCAGTCCGCGGCTCGCCAGCGTGATCGTCGGGATCAACGACATGCTCCGGCCGGACTTCGACCCCGGGCAGTTCGCCGAGGCGATCGAGGAGATTCTTGGCTCGCTGCGCGGACAGGGCGCCGACGTGCTGACCATCAGGCTCCCTGCGGCCGGGCGGATGCTCGGCCTGCCCGGCGTGCTGGCCAGGCCGCTTGCGCGGCGCACCGAGCAGGTCAACGAGGTGCTGGACGACGCCGCCCAGCGGCATCGGACACTGCACTTCGACGCGGCGTCCGACCCGACCAGTTATCAGCGGCGGATGTGGTCGGCCGACCGGTTGCACCCCAACGAGCGCGGGCATCGGCATCTCGCGCGCCGCTTCCATGACCTTCTCACGGACGCCGGCTACCCCCTGCTCGCCCCGCCCGCCGCCGAACCGGTCAGCCCGCCGCCGTCACGGCTGGCCGAGGCTGGCTGGCTGGCGACCAAGGGAACCGGCTGGGTGCTCCGCCGTTCCACCGGCCTCGTGCCGCACCTGCTCGGACTGGCGGCCAGGGACCTGATCGACCGCGACCGGGGAGAT
>JAJYTW010000244.1 GCA_021792855.1 Actinomycetes bacterium | reverse complement strand
GCCGACCGGGCGGGCGGCCGCAGCGGGATCGGGCATCGCCTGGCCCAACGAATCGGTTCCGTCCGGGGTCTTGACCTTCGGAACGACCGTAACCGAACCGGCGGCCAGATCGGAGCCCGATGATGAACTGGCTCAGCATTCCCTGCCGCGGGCTCCGCCCGGTCCTGCTGGCCTGCGGCGCCACGGCTCTCGGAGGGATCCTGGCGGCGTGCGGGCCGGCTGGGACACCCGGAGGGCCGCCCGGCGCCACGTCGGCCGGCCGGCCGGGCCCGTCCGCCGCCGCGACCCGCACCATGTCCCCCGCGAACTCCCCCGCCGGGCTGGCCGAGCGATCCGGCTTCCTCGTGCTGTCGATGAGCTTCGTCTCGGACAGCCAGGGCTTCGCGCTCGGCACGGTCCCGTGCGGCGCCGGCCGGTGCGTCGCGCTGCTGACCACCACGGACGGCGGCGCGGCCTGGCGGGCGCTGACGCCGCCGACCAGGACGGCCGCGAGCTACGGAATCTGCGCGCACGGCTCGCCGTGCGTGCAGCAGGTCAGGTTCGCCACGCCGCGGATCGGCTACGCCTTCGACCCGTCGCTGCTGATGACGACCGACGGCGGCAGAAGCTGGCGGCGGCTGCCCGCGGCCGGGGTGAGTTCGCTGGAGGCGGCGAACGGCACGGTGGTCCGGGTCGCCTCGCCCAGGCCCGGCTGTTCCGGCCTGCCCTACCAGGTGCAGTCCGGCCCGTCCGGCGGCACCGCCTGGGCCGCGCTGCCTGCCCCGCCGATCGTGATGATCTGCCCGCCGGTGCTGTACCGGCAGGGCAGCCGGCTCGTCCTGGTCGGGTACGGGAACGCCGCCGGCGGTGTGCCGGCCACCGCCCGGATCGACCGCTCGGCCAACGACGGCCGGACCTGGTCCGCCGGGCCGGACCGGTGCGGCGGCAAGGACGGCTACGCCTCCGGCGTGGCCATCGCCCCTCCCGACGTGCTGGTCCTGCTCTGCCGGCACCAGATGCCGCTGCCGTCGGGGCGGTACGGCCCGGCGTGGGTCCGGGTGTCCACCGACGGCGGCGCGGCCTTCGGGCCGGACCAGACCGTGCCGTCGCTGGCCAGTGCGGAAAAGGGATTCATCACCGGCTACCAGATCGCCGCCGCCAGCGCCGGGCGGCTGCTGGTGACCGAGACCGGCAGCACGGACAGCTACGTGCTGCTGAGCACCGACGGCGGCCGGACCTGGTCGACCACGCTGCGGCCCGCGGGAGCCACCGACGGGACCGCCACCGGACCGGGGACGCCCGGCCTGATCCTGGTCGGCTTCCAGGACGGCCGGACCGCCCGGATCGCTCAGGACGGGACCGTGTGGACAACCACGAACGGCGGCCGGACCTGGCGGCCGGGCTCGTTCGGCAACGGCTAGCCGCCGGGCAGCCGACCGGACCCGAGCGGCCGGGACCGCGCCGGCGCGGCTAGTCGCCTAGCTCTGCGCGCCGGCGGGTCACGTAGTCATCAAGCTCGGCCCGGATCGCGTCGTCCAGCGGCGGCGCCTGGTACTCCGCCAGACGCTTCGCGGCGATCTCCCCCGCCCGGGCGGCCGCGTCCTTTCCGCCGGTGCGCAGCCAGCGCTCATAGTTCGCGCTCGAGGACAGCATGGGCCGGTAGAAGCAGTCCCGGAACCGCTCCATGGTGTGCTGGGCACCGAGGAAGTGCCCGCCGTGACCGACCTCGGCGTGCGCCCCGAAGGCCAGCGACTCCTCGTCGATCTCCAGCGGGGTGAACTCGACCTGGAGCATCCGGAGGATCTCGATGTCGACGATGAACTTCTCGTAGCACGAGACCAGGCCGCCTTCCAGCCAGCCTGCCGCGTGCATCACCCAGTTGGCCCCGGCCAGGAACGTCGGCAGCATCGTCATCAGCGACTCGTACGCTGCCTGGGCATCGCAGGACTGGCTGGAGGTCAGCCCGCCGCCGGTCCGGAACGGCAGGCCGTAGTGCCGGGCAAGCTGGCCGGTGCACAGCAGGCCGATCGCCGACTCCGGGGTGCCGAAGGTAGGCGAGCCGGACTGCATGTCGATGTTGGACAGGAAGGATCCGAAGATCACCGGGCAGCCGGGCCGGATCAGCTGAGCCAGCGCGATCCCGGACAGCGCCTCGGCTAGCTGCTGGGCCAGCGCGGCCGGCACCGTGACCGGCGACATCGCGCCCATCAGCAGGAACGGCGTGAGCACCACAGGCTGATTGGCCGCGCAGTACTCGAACTGGGCGTCCAGCATCCGGTCGTCCCAGCGCAGCGGCGAATTGCAGTTGATCAGCGAGATCGTCGCCGGAGTGGCCTCGATCGCCGCCCGGCCGCCGAAGAGGATCTCGGTCATCGCGATCGTGTCGGCTGCGTTCGGGCCGGACACCACGTTGCCCATGTAGACCTTGTCGGTCAGGGTCTGCAGGGCATAGATCATGTCGAGGTGCCGGGAGTCCAGCGGCGCGTCGTTCGGCTCGCAGATCACCCCGCCGGCCGAGTCAAGTTCGCCGAAGGACTGAGACAGCATCGCCAGCTTGCGGAAGTCTTCCATCGAGGCGTCCCGCCGGACGTCGCCGTCGCGCACGAACGGCGACCCGTACACGGCGCCGAACGCCATCGAGTCGCCGCCGATGTGCACGCTGTTGGCCGGGTTCCTGGCCTGCACGTCGAACTCGGCCGGCGCCCTGGCGACTTGCTCAAGCACGAAGTCCGGATCAAGCCGCACCACCTCGCCGTCCACCTGCTGGCCGGCCGCCCGGAACAGGTCCCGCGCCTCCGGCTTGGCGAACTGGACGCCGATCTCGGTGACGATCCGCCGCCAGCCGCGGTCCAGGACGGCGACCGCGTCCTGCGAAAGGATCTCGTAGCGGGGCATCACATTCCGGAACATGGCCACCTCAGTCCGCCGTGACCTTCGCGGACCGGCATCGGCCGCGCAGATAGGTCGCTCTTGACCCTTATCGGGATGAAATCTAGGATCACATAGTAAAACCGTGTTCCGAAATATGGAACCAATCCCGGAAGGATGATCGTGTGGCCAGCCAGAACGGAACCCAGGCCATCGACCGGGCCGTGGCGCTGCTGACCCACGTCATCGATGGCCAGGACGCGGTCAGCTTCGCTGAGCTCGCCGCGGCCAGCGGGCTGGCAAAGTCGACCACGTCCCGGCTGCTGACCGCGCTGGAGCGGCACCACCTGATCCGCCGCGACGGTGACGGCCAGTACTGGCCGGGTGAGGTATTCGTGCGGTACGCCTGGCGCGGCACCTCGGGCACCGACCTGGTCGCGGTGGCCCAGCCCTACCTGGAGAAGCTGGGCGACCTGACCGGCGAGACCATCAACCTGGGGATCGTCACCGCGGCCGACGGCGGCCGGGGCGTGGCCGAGCCGATCGCCCAGGTGGAGAGCCGCTACCTGCTCGGCGCGACCAACTGGGTCGGGCTGACGGTTCCGCTGCACTGCTCCGCGCTCGGCAAGGTGCTGGTGGCGTTCGGCGCTGCCGAGATCCCGCCCGGCCCGCTGGAGCGGCTCACCGACCGCACCATCGTCAGCCGGGCGGCGCTGAGCGCCGAACTGGCGACGGTGCGCGACCAGGGTTACGCGGTCAGCGACGAGGAACTCGAGCCAGCGTTGATCGCCATCGCCGCGCCGGTGTTCGCCGGGGGCGACACGGCGATCGCCGCCCTGTCGGTCTCCGGCCCGTCGCCCCGGCTCACCCCTGACCAGATCCCGGTGACCGGCCGGATCTGCGCGCGGATCGCCGGCCAGCTATCCGCCGCGCTCACCGGGCTGTCCGGCCCGCGGGCCGGCCGGAACGGGCCCGCGTGCTGACCCCGAGCAGCGCCAGCCGCCTCCGGCCGCAGGCCACCCCGTCCGCCCGGCCCGGACCGCGCGATCGGCCCGGCCAGTCATCGAGAAGGTGCCCATGACCAATGACGAGTTGCTCCGCCAGCTATACGACCTCACCCTGGTCGGCAACGGCCCGGCCGTGCTCGAACTCACCACCACCGGGCTGACCGCCGGACTCGGGCCGGAGACCCTGCTCTATGAGGCGCTGATCCCGGCTCTGGAGGAGGTCGGCGCCCGGTTCGAGCGCGGTGACTTCTTCGTGCCCGAGATGCTGATCGCGGGCAAGGCGATGGCCGGCGCTCTCGATGTGCTGCGGCCACTGCTGGCCGAGACCGGAGCCGAGTCCATCGGCACCGTCGTGATGGGCACGGTTAAGGGCGATGTGCACGATATCGGCAAGAACCTGGTGAACATCATGTTCGAGGGCGCCGGCTTCAAGGTGATCGACCTCGGCGTGCAGGTCCCGCCGGAGCGGTTCGTCGAGGCCATCGTCGAGCACCGGCCCGACATCGTCGGCTTCTCCGCCTTCCTGACCACCACGATGCCGATGTTCAAGGCGAACATCAACGCCCTGAACAAGGCGGGCCTGCGGGATCAGGTAGCGGTCATGGTGGGCGGCGCCCCGGTCACCCAGGAGTACGCGGACGTGGTGGGCGCGGACGGCTACGCCTCGGACGCCTCGGCGGCCGTGGTCCGGGCCAAGGAACTGATCGCCGCGCGCCGCGCCGCGGTGTCCGCCTGAGCCCGGGGGACTGACCACCGTGGAAACCGTGCTTCGGTCAGCGACCAGGGACGTGGTGATCGGCCCCGGCCAGCCGTTCTGCGTCATCGGCGAGCGGATCAACCCGACCGGCCGCCGCATCTTCCAGGAGCAATTGCGGGCCGGGGACCTGTCCAGGATCGAGATCGACGTCGCGCAGCAGATCGAGGGCGGCGCGATGGTGCTGGACGTGAACATGGGCGCCCCGCTGGCCGACGAGGCCGAGCTGATGGTCGCCGCGGTCAAGCTGATCCAGTCCCGCACCGACCTGCCGCTGTGCCTGGACTCGTCCATCGTCGAGGTGCTCGAGGCCGGGCTGGCCAGCTACCAGGGCAAAGCCCTGGTCAACTCGGTGACCGCCGAGGACGAGCGACTGGACGCGATCCTGCCGCTGGTGGCCAGGTACGGCGCGGCGGTGATCGGCCTGCCGAACGACGAGGAGGAGATCCCGGCCGACCCACGACGCCGGCTCGAACTGGCGGCGAAGATCATCGACACCGCGACCGGGAAGTACCACATCCCGATCAGCGACATCCTGATCGATCCGCTGGCGATGCCGATCGGCGCCGATACCGAGGTGGTCCTGCGCACGCTGGAGACTCTTGACCTGCTCCGCTCCGAATACGGCGTGAACACGACGCTCGGGGCGTCCAACGTCTCGTTCGGCATGCCGGACCGGACCGCGATCGTCGCCGCGTTCCTGCCGATGGCCAGCGCCGCCGGGCTCACCAGCGCGATCATGGACGCCAGGTCGCCGGACCTGGTCCGGGCCGTCCGGGCCTGCGATCTGCTGCTGAACCGGGACGAGTGGGGCGGCCGCTGGATCGCGGCGCACCGGGCCGCCCAGGCCCGGCAGACCGGCGCCTGAGCCGGGCCGCCATGACCTCCGGGCAGCTCACCGAGGCATCCGCGGCCGCCGCGCGGCGGGTGGACCTGCTCTTCATCCCGGCGGGCACCCGGGTCCGGGTGCCCGCCGGGGTGACCGTGTTCGACGCCGCGAGCTGGAACGGCGTGGCCATCGACTCGACCTGCGGCGGGCACGGCACCTGCAAGAAGTGCAAGGTCAGGATCGCCGCCGGCCAGACCGGCGTGAGCCCGGTGGACGCGCGGGCGTTCACGCCGGAGGAGTTGCGGGACGGCTGGCGGCTCGCCTGCCGGGCGGCCGCGACCGGCGACCTCACGGTCGAGGTGCCGCCGCTGACCACCCGGCCGAAGGCGGCCACGGTGGGCGTGGGCCGCCAGGTCATCCTGCGCCCCGCGATCCAGAAGCGCTATCTGGAACTGGACGAGCCGTCGCTGGCCGACCAGCGCAGCGATCTCGAGCGGGTGCTCGCGGCCGTTGACGACCTGGAACTGACCGTCGACCTGCCGGTGCTCCGCGGCCTCGGCCGGACGCTGCGCGCGTCCGACTTCAAGGTCACCGCCGTGATCGCGGACGAGGCCCTGATCGACGTGCAGCCCGGCGACACGACCGGGCGCAGGTACGGCATCGCG
>JAJYTW010000243.1 GCA_021792855.1 Actinomycetes bacterium | reverse complement strand
TGCCGCGATGAGCGAGTCCCGGTCACTCGCCGGAGATCAGGGAGCGGTCGAGCCGATCGCGGCCGCCGCGCGGTTCCGCGCCAGCCCGAAGAGGGAGAGATTCGTGCTCCAGTCCACGCTCGGTGCGATCACAACCCTGCGCGGCGTGCCCAAGCCCGAATCAGACCAGGTGCGTGCCTAGCCCCCGTCCCGGAGCCGGATCCAGAACCGGTCCTCGCCGCGGGCCCGGCCGTCCGGGATGCCGCCGTTGGCGAGGATCACCTTGCGCGAGGCGACGTTGTCCGCAGCGCAGGTCAGCAGGACGCGATCCATGCCGAAGCGGCGGCACTCGGCCAGTCCGGCGGCGAGCATCCGGGTCGCGTGGCCCTGCCGCCGCCACGGCCAGACGACGTGGTAGCCGATGTTGCCGCCGGCCTCCAGCAGGTCCGGGGTCAGCTCATGCCGGAGCACGAGAGTCCCGAGGTAGTACTCGCCGGAGACGTACCAGTAGATGGTGGACGGGACGCCCCACCGAATGCGCACGCCGCGCCGTTGCTCGACGAAGCTGTCGAAGTCCTCGCTGGCCGGACCGAGCCAGTCGGCGGGCGCGCCGGTCAGCAGGCAGTCGGCCTGCTCGCCGATCAGGTAGGACACCCGGACATCGGCCGTCGGCCAGACCAGCCTGGGCTCGCGCGGAAGGCGGATCATCGTGGCGCTGCCTACCCCTTTTCCCGGTGCGCCGGCGTCCTGGCCGGACTCTGCCCGGCCCCCCGGAACAGGCACTATTACGCCACAACAATCCAGATGCCGGAAAGGGCCGGATGCCACTTGACACGGTGCTACTTCCCGGGTGGTCGCAGATAGCCCGGCGGCGGGTCCGCGGTCAGCGCCGTCTCGACAAACCTCGCCACCGCGCCCTGCCCGGACCGCGCCGGACTCCACTGAATCGTGAACGGTACCAGCACCTCCGGCTGCACCGGCCGGAGCACGGTCTCGGTGTGCCCGTGCGCCAGCGAGCCGATCAGCAGGATCCAGTCGACCCCCGGCTGGCTGAGCCACCGGACGGCGGCCAGGTCGGTGTCGTCAAGCTCGACGGCTCGCGGCCGGACCCCGGCGGACTCCAGGATCTGCCGCTGACTCGCAGCCCAGGCGGGGAACAGGCTTTCCCGGGCGACGCCGAGCACCTCGCCGGCCAGGTCGGCGAGATCGATCCGGTCCAGGCCGGCCAGCCGGTGCCCGGGTCGCAGGCCGACCAGAGCCGGCTCTGCGGCGCACACCGCGCTGACGACGCCGTCCGCCTCGGGCGGGACGCCGCAGGTGAGCGCGACGTCCACCGCTCCCGAGGCGACCGCGTCGCCGAGCGCGCCGAGCCACATCCGCCGCACCGACACGGTGACCGCGGGCGTCCGGGCAGCGAACGCCGCGATGAGGCGCGGGGCCAGGCCCGGCGCCGCCGGCGGCGTGATCCCGAGCCGGACGGTGCCTGCCTCGCCGTCGCCCACCTGGCGGACGGCCGCGGCGGCGGCCGCGATCTGGTCGAGGATGGCCGCCGCCCTCGGAAGCAGTTCGGCGCCGGCCGCCGTCAGCGCGACCCGCCGCGTGGTGCGGGTGAACAGCGGGGAGCCAAGCTCGCGCTCTAGTCGCCGGATCAGTTCGCTGACCGCCGGCTGGCCGATCCCGAGCCGCTCGGCGGCGTGCCCGAAGTGGAGTTCCGCCGCGACCGCGGTGAACGCCTCAAGCTGGCGCACCTCCATCACGCCACGGTACTGCGCGACCGGCCGCCGATTGATCGCCGCAGCCGATCGATCCGATCGCAAGCTGCCGCTTTTTCGCCCGGCCGCCTCGCGGCAGGATCGAAGCGCGCCGGCCGGCCGCACGGGCCGGCGACTAGCGCGGGACGAGGTGATGCCGATGACCGCCGGGCGGATGCCCCTGGCCGCCTTCGGCATCCCGTTCGGCCTGGCCGGCCTGGCCGGATGCTGGCTCGAGGCCGCCAGGCTCGGCCTGGCGCCGGTCGTGGTGGGCGACGCCGTGCTCGCGATGTGCGTGCTGGCCTGGCTGATTGTCACGACTGGCTACCTGCGCCGGATGTCCGGGTGGGCGGGGCTGCGGGCCGACCTGCTCGACCCGGCCGGGTCACCGTTCGCCGCGCTCGCTCTGATCGTGCCGATGCTGGTGGTCGAGGACGGCGTGCTGCCGGGTTCGCCGCGGGCCGGGCGGTTGCTGATGGATCTGTTCGCGGGGCTGACGGTGCTACTTGCCGCGTGGCTGGCCGGCCGCTGGGTGCGCCACCGGGTGCCGCTGGCGGATTTCCATCCCGGCTACCTGCTGCCCCCGGTGGCCGGCTGCCTGATCGCCGCGACCGGGACCGCCGAGGCCGGCCAGCGGGCCGGCGCCGAGATCCTGCTGGCGCTTGGCGCCGGGGCCTGGCTGGCGCTCGCCCCGGTCCTGACGGTGCGGCAGTTCGCCAGGCCCCGGATCCCGGAGCCGCTGCTGCCGACGGTCGCGATCGAGGTGGCGCCTGCGGCGGTGGCCAGCATCGCGTGCTTCGCGCTGGACGGCGGCCGGCTGAACCCGGCCGAGACGGTGCTGGCCGGGGCCGGGCTGCTGATCGCGCTGGCGCAGGTCCGGCTGGCCCGGAGCTATCTCCGGCTGCGCTTCTCGGTCGCGACCTGGGCGTTCACCTTCGGCTGGGCGGCGGCCGGAACGGTGGCGCTGCACTGGCTCGGCGGCCTGCGGCCCGCCGGGTACGCCGGCTACGCGTACCTGGTGCTTGCCGCGGTCACGGCCCTGATCGGCGGCATCGGCCTGCGCACCCTGGCCGCGATCCGGCACCGGCGCCTGCTGGCCGTTCCGGCCCCGGCCCCGTCGGCCCCGGCCCCGTCGGCCCCGTCGGCCCCGTCGCGCCTAGCGGACCGGGCGAAGCTGGTGCAGCGTCCAGCCGCGGCCCGCCGGGTCCAGCGGCCTGGTCGCCCCGGCGAAGATCTCGGCGGCCCGCCGGTACGACATCCGCGCCCGCCCGGTCAGCGGACATCGGCCGGACCTGGCGGCGCCGGGGGCCGCCCGGCGGTCGGTCAGGAAGACCGGGCCCTCCCGGCGGCCGGACAGCAGCCAGCACATCAGGTCCGCCGTCCGCTCCCCCCAGCCGGGCAGCCCGGCGCGGCGTCCGGCCACGCATCGGAGCCGCCCGGCGCCATCGACGTCACCGGCGTCTAGCGCGAGGGCGACGGGCGCCCCGATGCCGGTGTCGCTGAGCAGATGCCAGAGAGCCTGCTCGCGGAGGCTGGCCGGGACCTCGAAGAGAGCGGCCCGCTGCGCGGCGGTGAGCGGCCGCCCGGTGGCCTCCCGGTCCCGCGGCGCCCGCAGTCCGCTGGTCGGGTCGTGACCGATCCAGCCGAGTTCCAGCCACCAGTCGATCGCGCTGCGCAGTGCGGATAGCTCCCGGCTGACCGTAGCGGCGTCGGCGCCGGCTGACCTGGCGGCCACGGCGGCGACGAGCCTGGAGTCGGCGTGGTCGAGCAGGGCCAGCGGGATGATCGGCGGCCGGGCACCCCGCCGCCCGGCCCGGTTCGGCCACGGCCGCCCGGCCAGCGGCCAGGCCCACCCGGCCAGGGAGATGCGGTACACCCGGCGGGACGACGGGCTGAGCGGCGCCTGCGCCAGGTAGCGGTCCACGGCCACCGCGTACTCCACCGGGGCGGGCGGCGCGGCCGGCCCGGCGGGGCCCGGACCGGCGGTCACCAGCGATCCAGCCGTAACCGGTGATCCGCTGCCGGGACGCGGTCCGGCAGCCGCCGGATCGCCCGGCCGCTGCGCCCGGTCCGTCATCGCCACCCTCTCTGCCGCTGCCGTCGCCCTCCCTTGCTGGCGCCGCCGGCCGGACCGGCGCCCGGCCGGGCTGAAACTCACGCCGCAGCGGATATCCGCGCATTAATTATAGGTTGGCCGCCAGGTGTATTTACTGCGGTAACGGGCCGCACCGCCGGCTGAGCAGGTGAATTACCCGGTCGAATTTGTTGACGCCGTCAATGAATTTGCGGTTTCGGGGATTTCTTCTTCGTCAATAGCGTTGTGGCGGCGCATTGCCGGCGGGCGGTGTGCACGGGCCGGCCGGGCGGCCCCACCGGGACGGTCATAGGGTGACGGCGTGCTCCGGTTGCGCCCGATGACCTCCGACGACCTGCCGGTGGTGCGCGGCTGGCTCGACCTCCCGCACGTGGCCCGGTGGTGGCTCGCGGACACCACCGCCGAGGCCGAGATCGCCAAGACCCGGCGGCGCGTCGCCGGACCGCGATCGGCGACGATCCTGCTGATGGCGACCTGGGACGACGTGCCGATCGGTTGGTGCCAGTGGTACCGCTGGGCGGACTACCCGGCGGACGCGGCGGCGATGGACGCCCGCGATGGCGAGGTCGGCATCGACTACGCCATCGGCGACCCGGCCTTCGTCGGGCGCGGCGTCGGCACCGCCCTGATCGCGGCACTGGTCGCGTGGGCGCGCCAGGCCCGCCCGGGCGCCGGGGTGCTGACCGATCCGGACGCGGCCAACACGGCGTCCCGCCGGGTGCTGGAGAAGAACGGGTTCACGCTGGTGGCGGTGCGCCCGGTCGAGACCGAACCGGCCGACCGGCCGATGGCGATCTACCGGCTTCCCGCCGTCGGGCCGGAGCGATGACCCGGCCCGGCCGGATAGGCATGAGCGAAGTGCGAGGTTGCTGTGGATGAACGGCCCGCCCGGCCGGCTGCCGAACAGGCGCCGGTCCCGGCTCAGGTGTCCTTCTGGTGGGAGGCGGCCGGGCGACCACGCCGCCGCCGGTCGCTGCCCGGCGACATCGACTGCGACGTCGCTATCGTCGGCGCCGGTTACACCGGGCTGTGGACCGCCTACTACCTGGCCCGGCGGGACCCTTCGCTGCGGATCGCGGTGATCGAGGCGCGGCACGCCGGGTTCGGCGCCTCCGGCCGGAACGGCGGCTGGATGTCCGGGCACATGGCGATGTCCTCGACGATGCTCGCCGACCCGGCCCGCCGCGACGGCGTGCTCAGGCTGCGCGAGGCGATCACGCGGACCGTTGACGAGGCACTCGCCGTGATCGCGGCGGAGAACATCGACGCGGACGCGCTGAAGTCCGGGAACCTGCGGGTGGCGGTCACCCCGGCGCAGGAGGCCAGGCTGCGGGCCTCGGTCGCGCAGGAACTGTCCCTCGGTGCGACGGAGCACGACGTCCGGATCGTCGAAGCCGGCGAGCTGGGATCCCTGATCAACGTCGCCGGAGCGCTGGTCGGCGCGTACACGCCGCACTGCGCGCGGGTGCAGCCGGCCAAGCTGGCCGCCGGCCTGGCCGACGCGGCCGAGCGGCACGGCGTCACCATCTACGAGGACACGATGGTGACCGTGATCGAGCCCGGCGTGGTGCGGACCAGGCGCGGGAGCGTGCGGGCGCCGGTGGTCGTCCGGGCGACCGAGGGCTTCACCGCCCGGCTGCCTGGCCAGGCCAGGCGCTGGCTGCCGATGAACAGCTCGATGATCGTCACCCAGCCGATTCCCGGCTCGGTCTGGGATCAGATCGGCTGGCAGCGCGCCGAGACGCTGTCCGACCTGGCGCACGCCTACGTGTACCTGCAGCGCACCACGGACGACCGGATCGCCATCGGCGGCCGGGGACGGCCGTATGCGTTCGGCAACGGCTTCGACCCGGCCGGGACTACCCCGGCGCAGACCAGCGCTGCCCTGGCACGGATCCTGCGCGGGATGTTCCCGCCGCTGGCGGAGGTGGCCATCGAATGGTGCTGGTCCGGCGTGCTCGGCGTGCCGAGGGACTGGAACCCGAGCGTCGGATTCGACCGGCAGACCGGCCTGGCCTGGGCCGGCGGTTACGTCGGCCAGGGCGTGGCGACCGCGAACCTGGCCGGGCGGACCCTGACGGACCTGATCACAGGGACGACGTCGGACCTGACGGACCTGCCGTGGGTCGGCCACGCCGACCGGGACTGGGAGCCCGAACCGCTGCGCTGGCTGGGTGTCCAGGCTATGTACGCGGCCTACCGGTACGCCGACCGGCGCGAGGCGTCGGCGCCCCGGCCCCGGTCGGCGCTGGTCGCGCGGATCGCTGACCGGATCGCCGGGCGGTAACGGTCGCGACGACCGGCCCGGTCGGCGTCGATCCGTCGGCCGGCCGCCGAC
>JAJYTW010000242.1 GCA_021792855.1 Actinomycetes bacterium | reverse complement strand
CAGCCCCCGCGACCACTCCCCCGCCACCCGTGCCCGATACGTGACCGGCCAACCCGCCCCGCACCACGTTTGCCCAGGTCAGCGCCCTACACGCCAACCCCCTCCGGAGCCGTGCGCGCAGGTTCGAATCCTGCTGGGGGCGCCATCTTGGGACCAGGGAAAACTCCTCCTGATCTGCGGCGACGTTGAGATCGCCCGAATTGTCGTTCCGCCACTCTCCGTCAGCAAAAGCCGCCTCAGGCCGGTGTCCGCGACCGATACGCGAACGGAAACTTGCCTCCAGTGACCCCGGGGGAAGCTGACTGATGAGTTGCAATCGATCCCTCGCTCGGCGCCGTGTTAGCCTGTTCTAGATGTCACTAGAAGGCGGCCTTCTAGCTGGCACTAGAGGAGGCGTGTGAGGAGATCCGAGCTCATCCGGAAGATCCGGCAGGAAGCCAGGCGGCAGGGCGTCGCCTGGCGGCAGGTTGAGGGTGCCAGGCACGACACGTTCTGGCTCGGATCGGTGAAGATCCCCATCCCGCGCCATGCCGAGATCGGGAAACGGACGACCGAGGACATCCTGCACGAGTGCGAAGCTGAGCTGGGGAAGGGCTGGTGGCGGAACTGAAGACCTACCACGCCGAAGTCGATCGGGACGGCAGAGTCTGGAGGGTGCGGGTGCCCGAGGTTTCCCGCACGACCCAGGCCCGAACGCTACGCGAGGCCGAGCCGATGGCCCGCGATCTGATCGCGATCATGGAGGACATCCCGGCTGACTCATTCAGCCTGGACGTGACGATTGTCCTTCCCGCTGATGTCCGGGCCGAACTGGACCGGTCCGCCGAGCTGCGGGAGCAGGCAGCACGAAGCCAGGCGCAAGCCGCGCAGGCCGCGCGGCGCGCCGCACGGCAGCTCCGTGACCAGGGGCTGTCGCTGCAGGACGTCGGCAGCGCGCTCGGAGTGTCCTTCCAGCGGGCCAAGCAGCTGATCGACGAAGCCGGCCAGATCGCAAGCTGACCGGGAAACCGCCCCGGCCGAGAGCGCTGAGCCCTCCTAGCCACAGCCGGACCGCCGGCCACGCCGATCGTCCTGAACGGGTAGGAGCATGATGGATCGCCCGGGCAATGCTGGCCACGGCCGCCGCCAGTTATTTGATCGATCACCAGGGCGATTTAATGACCATGAACTGACTGACCTTGATCATCGTCATGCATAGGTGCGTAGTCGAACACCACGCGACTCTGAGGATGACAGGAACGACGGAAGCCTGCAGACAGCAAGATCATTTAGCAACGCATGGATCGCACAAATCGGAGCGGCCGACGTCACGGTCACCATTGGGGCGGCAGCGCGCGACGGCGCTCGTCGTTAGGCCGTCTCGTTGTCCGAATAGGCTCCGCGAGTGTCCAGAGTTGACCAAGCTGCGCCACCGGCTGCGGGCGCCGGGCAATGCCTCAAGAGACCAGTCATCTTCACCGGCACTACACGCGAGCCATCGAGGTTGAACATCTTCGACAGCACGCTCGACGCCGGGCGGGAGAACAACCGGGCCAGCGACGGCACCGGCTCCGGCGCACGATCCGCTGTCTTCCCCCTGAACCGGTGCACGTTCACCACATACATCGCCGCCAGGCACAGCAGCGTCTCCACCGGCACGAACGCCACCTGCCGCCCGGCAGCCACCGGCCGCCGCGCCCGCAGCACCCGGAACTGATCCCGAGCCTGACCGACGGAGATCTCCAGATAATCCGCCAGACCCGGCACGCCGCCAGGATAACGGGACGTCAGGCCGAGCCGCCTCGTGCCCGGCCCATACCCTGCAGCCCGGTGCCCGGCCCGCCGCGACGACCTCCTCGCAATGCGCCGGCTCCCGCTCCGGCCGCCAGGCACCAGGCCGAGGGCCCGGTCCGCCTGCTCCGGCCCGCAACCGCGGGACAACGCCCGCAGCGGGCACCGCCCTAAAGCCCGGACAGGTCGACCGGCCGCCACACGTGGTCCAGCGGCGGAGGACTCCGATCATCGAAGCACGCCAGCCAGCCCAGTTCCCGTGCCTGGTCAACGGTGATCGGGAAGACGTCCAAGTCGCGACTGGCGTCCACGAGGTACTGGAAGATGACATCGGGCCAGCAATCACCGATACCGGCGGCAACGTCCTCCCGGACCTGCGCTGTGGACTCCAGGTACCAGGCGCCCTCGACACGGGCGATGTAGTCAACCGCGCTACGGGCAGGATCGAACCGCAGGAACCGCTCCGTGACCGGGCTGCTCTCAGCACTCATGAAGCCGTCCGGCAGCCCTAGAGTGAACGACGCGGTGACTTCCCCGGCCGTCCCGGTGCTCAGCCGCGCGTAACCCGCCGCCCCGTCCGCCGAGCCGACCGCCAGCCACCCGCTTACCCACTCATCTACCTCTATGTGTTCCACGTCGACGACGCTGCGGCGCACGATGACCGCACGCCCCAGCGGCGGGGCCGACCCCGGCCGCATCAGCCGCCGCTCACCGCCGATTAGCAGCAGCGAGGTGAACTCATGGAACCGGACCGGCTGACCGACCTGCCCTGCCGCCGACGTCCAGGGCCGGTCTGTCCACAGCACCGCGCCGTGCCGGGTCGGCGGGTCAAGTCGGACGGTCCGACCATCGGCACTCACCTCGCCCAGCACCGGCGTCACCCAATCATGCGGCAACTGCTCCGCCGCGAGGACGATCGCATCCATGGCGTCTGCTTCATCAGCCACGAGTTCCGGGACCTCCTGCGAGCCACATGTCTCGGTCACACGAACATATACCGGGCGGACACAGTAGCGGCATCGCTCTGCTGCAACCGGCGAGCCCCGGCACTGACTGGTGCTGGCGGGGCCCTGCCCAGCGGGGCAGCGATCCGGTGACGATCTCGGCGAGCTCGGCGTGACCGAAAATCTCGTCGTCAGGGTCACACGCCCTTGACGGCGGCTCCTCTCGCGATGAGGCGGGGGCAGACGGCGTTGAGCGGGCATGACGGGCAGTCCGGGTCTGCCGGGCGGCACCATCGGCGTCCGATGTCCCAGGCGGGCAGGTCGAGAGCGCCAGGACGGCCGGGGTTCAGCGCCCGTCCCACGGCGACCATGTGGTCCAGATCGTCATGATCGGCCAGGCCGGTCCGGAGGAATACGCGCCTTAGGTGCACGTCGTAGGCGACGTCACTGCCGTCCAGTTCCCGGATCGGTATGCCGAGGTCGCGGGAGAGAATCTCGACAGCCATGGCAGCCTTCTTCTGACCGATACCGGGGAACGCCTCCATCCGGCGGCGAAGCTGGAAGGCTGTGGGCTCACCGGCCCACAGGTTAGCGGCGTCGCCTTCATACTCGTCCAGAACTATCTGAGCTGCCTGGACGAGCCAGGCCGGGACCGTGTTGACGAAGCGGTGAAGTTTGGGCTCCTGCTGAACGGCGGCGTAGACCGCATCCGGATCTGATACGAGTACGCCTGGACTGAACCCGGACAGCCGCTGGCGCAGCAGGTAGGGCAGGGCCCAGGCCCGCTCGGCCCGGATTCCCATGTCGGCGATCACCGCGAGCAGGAACGCGAACGGGTCGTCCTGGATCAGCGCGTTAGCTGCAGGGTCCGGAGTGAACTTCAGACCCTCGGTCTTCATCTGGCCGGCGAGCGACCTTGCGTGCGCGAGCAGCGCCCGGGCGACAGCCCTGGCGTCCAGCGACGGAGCTGGCGGCAGCGCCGCCCGGGACACCCCGCTCGGTGCAACCGCCGACCGCGCCGCGCCGGACGCTTTCCGCGGGAGCTGGCTGCGCAGCCATGCGTGCAGCGCCCATGCAGGGATGTCATCCTCGCGGATCTTCACCGCCAGGCACCGGGGGCTGTAGGGAGCCTCGATCTCGCGAAGATGATCAACGACGTCGAAGCCCTCGTAGCCGGACTGGACATCTTCCCACATCCGCGCGTTGGCGCGGCCGGGCCGACGCAGGCGGCTGATCAGGGCCTGGCTCACCGGGTAGTCGTCCGCTTCGACGCCTTCTACCTGCACCTCCCCATCAAGCCAGGTGACCGCGTGAACCCGTACCCGCCCGTATACGGGCCGGGCGCCGATGCCATGGCGGCCCCTGTGCCGCTTCCCTCCGACCCTCGCCTGGAATGACCACCCACCCTCGAACGACTCCATGCCTTCCGGCCACCGGAAATCGAACGGGCTGAGCACCTGCACATCGGTCAGCTCAATATCTATCACGCCCTTCTCCCCGTACTCGCAAACGACTCCTTACTGCATTCTGTCATCGACCAAGCCATTATCTGGGAACGACGCTAAATCACCAGAACAATGCCATTAGCGACTGTGAGCGGAACGTCAGGATGCGAGCACATCCCACACCCGGACGTAGCCGAGGCAGCAAGACAGCAGCGCCTGGACGATACAGCCGGTCCCGAACCGGGCGGCGCGGACAATCTCGAGCCGATCCGCAGGAGAGCCACTCCCCGATCATCGCCCCGGCAGCTCCTCGTTCGCGAAAGGACCGCAGAGCCACCCGGCATTCCGAGCTCTGGCTGCGTGCGTGTGCCCGTGCCTCAGGGTCCCGCAGGAACATCCCGCATGCGAACCGGATAGCGCTATTTTGGTGTCCATGACCGTTTGGGCCCTGCTGGCGGAATGCGCGGACCAGCTCGATGAGCCGTTCCGGCGCAGCGAGATTGTGGGATGGTTCCGCCGTCACCATCCGGAGGTGAACGAGGCCACACTGGCGGCTCATATCCAGGCCGCCACGGAGAACGCCGCGAACCGGGCCCAGAACACGCCCGCGTCACGGCCGCCGCTGCTGCGGCGGGTGGAACGCGGCCTGTACGCCCGGGCAGACCTGCCGCCCGCCGCGACCAGCCCGCAGCCGAGCACCGCCAGGGCCCCGCAGGAACAACGCACCCCGGCAGCCCCGCCGCCCGGCATCGTGCTCATCGGCTGCGTGGCCACCAAGCGCGCCGCCGCGTGCGCGGCCGCGGACCTGTTCGACAGCGCGCTGTTCCGCGGTCGCCGTCGGCATGCGGTCGCCAGCGGGCTGCCCTGGTACATCCTCAGCGCCAAGTTCGGGCTCCTGGACCCCGACGACGTCATCGGCCCCTACGACGTTTACCTCGCCAGCCAGTCCCCCGCCTACAAGAAGGCTTGGGGCGAGTTCGTCACCGCCCAGCTCGCTCAGCGCCGCCCCAGCTTGCGCGGCACCGTGATCGAGGTGCACGCCGGCGCCGCCTATGCCGAGCCGCTCCGGGCACCGCTGGCCGCACTCGGCACGACCCTGACCGTCCCCCTGCAGCACCTGGCCCTCGGCGAGCAGCTCAGCTGGTACAACACCCACCACGACCCGGACCAGACCACCGCACCACCCCCCCGCCGAGCCGTCCGACCCGACCGAGCCACCCGACGCCGAACCAACCGACGCCGAGCCGGCTGTGACACCCGACACGGCCGGGCAGGGGGCCCGCCTCGCCGCCCTGCTCGCAGACCCGGACCAGGGCCTGACTCCCGCCGAGATCCTGGCCCGCGGCCCCGCCGGCCTTCAGGTCCCCGGCCTGTACTCCTGGCACGTCGACGCCGCCGGCGCCGCCAGCCTGTCCCGAGGCATCGGCCTTCCCCTGCCCCCCGGCCTGATCTACGCCGGGCAGGCCGGCGCGACCCGCTGGCCCAGCGGCAAGCGCTCCGCCAGCACCCTGTGGACCCGCATCACCGACATGCACCTCGCCGGGTCCGCTGAGTTCTCCACCTTCCGGCGCACCCTCGCCGCCATCCTCAGCCCCGTCCTGGGCCTGGCCAGCGAGAACGACCCCCGGCTCTCCGCCTGGATCAGCACCCACCTGCGCGTCATCGCCGTACCCGTCCCCGACCCCGGCCAACTCGGCCACGTCGAAGCCGCCGTCCTGGACCTCCTCGACCCGCCGCTCAACCTCGCCGGCCGCCCGCCCAGCCCCATCCGCCAGCGACTCACCACCCTGCGCCGCGCCCGGACCACAGCCCCCGGGAGCGCGTCCTGAGCAATTCGTCGCACCTTCGCCAAGCAGGTCACTTGCCTATCGCGTGTCATCCCGTGAAACTCGCAGTCTCGGCGAATCATCCAGTCGATTCGCGCGTCCCGCCAGCGGCGCGGCCGATGGCCGTGGTCTCGTCAGCGTGAGCGATCCGGGTGGACCGGCGCCAGCAGCCGGGAAGCAGATGAGACTCCGCTATGC
>JAJYTW010000241.1 GCA_021792855.1 Actinomycetes bacterium | reverse complement strand
CGGGCACCTGCTGCGATACCCGCGCGCCAAGATCATCATCCCGCACCTCGGCGGCGCGCTGCCGGTGCTGCTCGAGCGCTGGGACAACCTGTCCCGGCTAGGCGGCGCGGAGCCGGAGATCGAGCCGAGCGAGGCGGCCCGCCGGCTCTGGTACGACACGGTCAGCCATGGCTCCGCGACCGCGCTGCGGGCCGGGGTCCGCGCGGTCGGCGCGGACCGCCTGCTGCTGGGCAGCGACTTCCCGTACCAGATCGGCCGGATGTACACCCACGGCGCGGTGAGCTTCATGCACGAGGCGGGCCTCGAACCGGACGAGGTGCACCGCATCCTGGACGTGAACGCGGCCGCGCTGCTCGGGCTCGGCTAGCCGGGCGCTCGAGCCAGCCGGGGACGTCCGAGCCGACCGCGACATCCGAGCCGGACGGGCATCCCGGACGCCGGACTAGCCGAGCGGCACCGCGACGTCGCAGTCGGGCATGTTCGCCTGGGTCGTCCGCACGCCCGCCTGGTAGGTCACCCGGATGCCCAGGTCGCTGCGCTCCGCGTGTTGCTCGCCGGCCCAGGCGTGCAGCGACTCGAAGGCCAGGCGCCACTGCGCCGGTCCGACCGACAACGCGGCGCCCATGTCGACGCAGGCCTCCCGGTGCGCCGGCTCGGTCCGCAGGGTCAGTTCGGGCACCTCGGCCGCGAGGGCGGCGGCCTGATCCGCGGGCACGGGCCGGCACCACTCGATCGGGCCGTTGCTGTCCTCGCTGACCTCTCCCCAGTAGATGCAGAACGCGGCCCCGTCCCGTCCCGGCACTCTGGGCAACTGCCGATCCGACATCAGCCCGACGAACCGCTTGCCGAACGCCCACGCGCCCTCGTGACCGTCTACTTCGCCCTTCATGCACAGCAGGTTCCGATCCGGAACCTCCCTGACCGTGACCTCATACATCCTGACGTCCCTTCCTTCCATGCGATCAACGAGATAGCGCGCCAGATCGCGGCGGGCCGCGTGCTCGGCCTCGGCCTCGCGCCAGAACCGCGCGACCTGCTCAGACGCGTCCGCCGCGCTCAGCCCGATGACCTGCTTGATGTTCGCCAGCGGCATTCGGATCTGCCGCAGCGCGGCGATCAGCCGTGCCTGCTCAAGCTGGGCCGGCTGATAGAACCGGTAGCCGGAACTGGCATCGACCCGGGCCGGCGGCAGCAGGCCAAGCTCGTCGTACAGGCGCAGCGCCTTGGGCGACAGGCCCGACCGCCGGGCGAACTCTCCGATGCTCAGTTCCACATCGTGCTCCCTCGTCAGCGGACTCGCTGTCCGCGGTCTCAGCCTGCCGCTTGCCCCAGCGGAAAGGTCAAAACCACAATCCTGATCGTCCCCCGGACAGGATGCTGACCAAGACGCCGAGCGCGAGGGCGACGGGCGATGACCGGATGCGGCCGCGGACGGCAGGAAGGCAGTGACGTGATGGCCCGCTTCACCGCAGAGCTTTGGGACGACGAGATCTCCGGCAGCTACCGCGCGGTCCTGGCGCATCCGTTCATCACGGGACTGACCGACGGCAGCCTGCCCGAGCCGGCGTTCTCGTATTACGTCGTGCAGGACGTCCTCTTCCTGCACCGCTACGCCCAGGCACTGGCGATCCTGGCCGGCCGGGCGCCGGATCCGGCCAGTGCCGCGATGTTCACCCGGCACGCCGCCGGCGTGGCTGAGGAGCTTGAATTGCACGACGGCCTGCTTCGTGATCTGGGGATCGACCCGGCCGCCGCCACGGCTGCCGAGCCGGCGCCGGTGACCCTGGCCTATACGAGCTATCTGCTGGCCATCGTGCACGGCGGTTCCTACGCCGAGGGCGTCGGCGCGGTGCTGCCGTGTTACTGGATCTACCAGAAGGTCGGAACCCACCTGACCGGCCGCGGGTCGCCGAACCCCCGTTACCAGCGCTGGATCGAGGCCTACGCCGGCGACGACTACGGCGCGGACGTGCAAGCCGTGCTCGCCGAGGCCGACCGCCTCGGCACGGACCTGCCCGCCGCCGAGCGCGCGCTGACGCGGCGGCATGTCCGGGTGACCAGCCGGTACGAGTGGATGTTCTGGGATGCCGCCTACCAGCAGCAAGGCTGGCCACGACCCGAGGGCGAGCCGCCGGCGGGCTGACCCAACCCGCCAGTGGCACCGGCACGGCTCAGCTGACTAGCCGTCCCGGCCTGGCCCCGGTCGACCGGCCATCGCGCCAGACGACGCCGCCGTTGACGATCACCAGGTCGACGCCGGCCGCCAGTTCGGACGGCCGCTCGTAGCTGGCCCGGGCCACCGGCCCGCCCGCGCCGAGCACGCAGATGTCGGCGGCCAGGCCGGGCGCCAGCCGACCGCGATCACGCAAGCCGTACGCGGCCGCGGGGGCGGCGGCCAGATGCCGGGCCACCCGCTGGTAACCGGTCTCCGGGCCGTCGATCAGGTAATGGCCAGCCAGTTCGGCGAACGCTCCGTACCCGCGCGGATGCGGGTGCTGTCCCTGGTAAATGCCATCCGACCCGGCGCAGAACCGGTCGTCGTCGATGATCGCCATGAGATCCCGCTGGTCGAGTTCCGGCCGGTCCAGATGGCCGCCGACGTTGAGATCGGCGCTCACCAGCAGGTCGAGCACCCACTCGCCAGGCGACCGGCCCGCGCCCGCTGCCGCGGCGGTGATGGACAGCCCGGCGTAGCCGGCGAACCGCTCCGGCAGGCAGCCGAGGAACACGCGATCCAGTGCGGCGGCGGAGAACCTCTCCCCGGCCAGCAGGTCCGCCCGCCGGGCCGGGTCGCGGAGCGCCGCCAGGGTCGCGTCCGGGCCGCCGGACTGAAGTCCGGCCGGCAGCAGCAGGTCGGCGAGGATCGTGCTGGCCATCCGGTACGGGTACATGTCGAAGCTCACGGCCACGCCGCGCGCCTCAGCGGCCCCGAAAGCCGCCGCGAGATCAGCGGGCGGGCCCCACAGATGGCTGGCGTGGACGCGGACGTCGGCGCCGTCGCCTACCGCCGCAAGTTCGGCCAGCGCGGCGGTGACCCCGGAACCGTAGTCCCGCAGATGCGAAACATACGGCCGCCCGGCAGCGGCCAGCGGCCGGGCGATCTCGGCGATCTCGTCGGCCTGGCCGAACCGGCTCGGCAGGTAGTCCAGCCCGCTGGACAGCCCGACCGCCCCGTCCGCGAGCGCCCGCTCAAGCTGGGCGCGGGCGGCGGCACGCTGACCGGCGTCCAGTGGTTCGGGCGCCAGTCCGGCCAGGTTGCAGCGGATCGTGCCCTGCGAGGCGAGCACGGCGACGTTCTGCGCGATCCGGCCGACCACGGCGGCGCCGTAGCCCGCCACACTCAGGTCGGCCGCCGGGTCGGCGATGCCGTTGACCGGCGCGAAGTAGCGATTCAGGTACCGGACGGTGCCCGGGTCGGCGCCGATCCAGGACTCGCCGTCCTGCCCGACCACCAGGGTGGTCACGCCCTGGGCGAGCGCGCCAGCCACCAGGCCGGCCTCCAGCAGGGGACCCTCGGCATGCGCGTGCGCGTCGATGAAGCCGGGGCAGACGACGCTGCCCGGCGCGAGGTCGATCACCTCGCAGGATTCCGGCGCGACATCGATATCACCGATCGCGGTGATCGACCGGCCGTCGATCAGCACGTCGGCCGGGCGCGTGCGGCTGCCGATCCCGTCGGCGACCAGTCCGCCGCGAAACAGCATCCGTTCGGTCGCCACACGCCGTCCTACCCGCGAAGATGCACGGGAAAGAAATTGTTAACGCCGGAATCTACTCCGCGGGAAACCGTGCGGGCCGTGCGCACCCGGCGGCACCGGCCCGGCGGCGCCGGCAACTCCCGCAGGCCGGCTACCCGGCGATCGCCGACCCGACGCGGCCGCGGCGGTTAGGCTTCGCGGCATGACCGATTCCGCCGGTCAGCCGATGCTGACCGACCGTTTCCAGCAGGCGTTCGCGCTGGCCAGCCAGGTCCACGCCACCCAGGTCCGCAAGCGCACCACGATCCCCTACCTGGCCCACCTGATGTCCGTCGCCGCCCTCGTGCTCGAGCATGGCGGGGACGAGGACGCCGCGATCGCCGGCCTGCTGCACGACGCCGTCGAGGACGCCGACGACGGCGCAGCGATCGAACGCCAGATCCGCGACGCCTTCGGCGACCACGTCACCGGTATCGTGCTCGGCTGCTCCGACACCATCGCCGTGCCCGGGCAGGCTAAGCCGCCCTGGCGGGACCGCAAGCAGGGGTACCTCGACAGGCTGGCCGGCGAGACCGACCCCGACGTGCTGCTCGTCTCGGCGTGCGACAAACTGCACAACACCCGGTCGGTCCTGGCCGACCTTCGCGCCGAGGGAGACGCGGTCTGGCAGCGGTTCAACCAGCCGGATCCGTCCGTCCAGTTGTGGTACTACTCCTCGCTCGCCGATATCTACCGTGACCACGGCCTGGACCCGCGGCTCCAGGCAGAACTGGACCGCACGGTAGGCGCGATCGCCGACGAGGTCGCCGCCCTCGGCAGCGCGGCGCCCGCGACGTAGGGGTGTGAATGGCACATATTGCACCCTCCAGTGACCAATATGTGCCATCCACACCACTGGCAATGGACGGCCGCGGCGCAGCGCGCCCGTCGCCGGCGGACTAGCGGGCCAGCGGGAACGGCGAGCGGGAACGGCCAGCGGCCGGGGACCGGCGACCTAGCATGGGCGATTCTCAGAGCGTGGTTGATTCTCGGTCACTGGCGCTGAGAATCAACCACGCTCTGAGAAGCCGCCTTGATCACGATGGATTGGCTGACCCGCGAGCGCTGACCGGCCTCGCCGCATGTACCAGCACGGTCGGGATGGCGGGATTCGAACCCGCGGCCTCCTGCTCCCAAAGCAGGCGCGCTAACCAAGCTGCGCCACATCCCGTGACCCTCACCACGCCGACAGGCAGCCCGCGCAGAGCAGACCGCGCAACCGGCGGCCGGCCGATGCCTGCCCGCGACGGTTCCGGTACCGCCCGGACTCCGGCGAGGCCGCCGGACAGGCCGGCTAGTCGCCTCATCCTAGCGGCATGCGGCCCGGCGGCACGCGACCGGCGGAATCGGTTCGCGGGTTCGACGCCCCGACTTCGAGATCCGCGGGCCTAACGTCGCCGAGGCACCGCAACCGGCCACGCCGAACCGGCCACGCCGAACCGTGACCGGCCACCAGGCGGTACTCTGGGCCGCCGCGCCCGTCGCTGCACGGCGCCGCACCGGAGGTCCCGCGGAACCTGTACTCTTGGCGAAGCGGTGACCGCCGCTGCGCGGGCGTAGCTCAATGGCAGAGCCCCAGCCTTCCAAGCTGGTCATGAGGGTTCGATTCCCTTCGCCCGCTCCCATGCCACGACGCTGGCCGCGGCCGACGACCCGGCCGGGCCGACAACCCGCCACCGTCCTTCGGTGTCGTAATTGAGTGTGACGCACCATCCGGAGACTGACCGCAGCAATGCAGGGCGGACCCGCGGCCGGCGCCGGGCCGCTCGCGCGGCGGCCTGGCTCGCCGCCCAAGTGCTGGTCGGCGTCCTGCTGGCGGCATGCGGCGGCCATGGCAACACCGCCGGCGGCAGTCCGCCGGGACCAACCGCCGCCACGGCGCCGACCGGTCAGCACACCACGAACGCCACACCGGCCATCCCCGGCGGCGTGTACGGGCATCCGCTGTTCAGCCCGGACGTCGATGTCACCACTGCGGGCATCTACGTTGCCTGGCAGTTGGCGCCGCTGGCCAGCGGCGGGCAGACCGAGCTTGCCCGGGTCGACGAGGCGTCCGGTCAGATCCTGGCGGCGCGCTCGCTGGGGCCGGTCAACTTCGACCAGGCACTGTCCGCGGGCGGGTCGCTCTGGGTAGCCACTTCGTCGAGAACGGGCGAGACCCTGCTCAGGCTGGCCCCGCGGACGCTTGCCGTGATCCACCGCAGGTGGATCGGAGGCGGGGGCGCCCAGGGCTGGTCCGGGAGGGTGCTGGCCGTCGCGGCCGGCGGCCTGTGGGTAGCCGGCGGGAACCGCCTGCTCCGCTTGGCGCTCCCGGCCGGGACGCTCACCGGGTCGGTCACCCTGCCCAGAGCCGCAAGCTCCGATGTGTCCGCGAACGCCGCCGGGACTGTCCTGGTCACCGGGGAGGCCGATCGCAGCGGCCGGGGCACCGTGCAGCGCCGTGACCCGGTCTCGGGGGCG
>JAJYTW010000240.1 GCA_021792855.1 Actinomycetes bacterium | reverse complement strand
CCGCCGGTCGAGCCGCGCGGTCCGGATCGCCGGAGATCCGCCCGGCGGCGGAGACCGGGGGACCGGCTGATTCAGCGCCGCGACGCCAGCGCGACCGCCGGGCGGGCGGGGCGGGGCCAGCGCGGGGCTCCGGCTGGCAGCGCCGGTGGCGGCTGGCCGTGGCGACCGGACTCGCTGGCCTGGTGCTCGGTGTCGGCGGGACGCTGGCAGCCCGCGGACTGACCGCGCCAGCGCCCCCACGGGCCCTGGTCGAGGTGGCGCTGCGGCCGCTGCCGCAGTTCCCGCAGTGGAGTGGGGCGAGCGGAACCGCCACGATGACCGCTGACGCCGCCGGCCGGCGCCTGTCGGTGACCCTGAAGGCGCCGCGCAAGCCCGGGTTCTACGAGGTCTGGCTGCTGGCCAGGAACGGCGTCAGCATGATCTCCCTCGGCGATCTCGGACCCGCGCACACCGGCGAGTTCACCATCCCGCCCGGCGTGAACCTGCGCAACTACTCGCGGATCGACATCTCTCTGCAGCAGTTCAACGGCAGCCCGCTGCACTCGCGTACCAGCGTGGTACGCGGTGCCCTGCTGCCCTGACCCGGGCGGGCCGGGGTGTGCCCGGCAGGGTCAGGGCCGGGCCGGAAGATCCGGCAAAGAAATCTGCGGCCGGGTGCATCCGGGGGCGCGACATCTCCCGTATCTCCTTCTGACAGGCCGCGCGAGGGGCGCGGCCGGAAGAGGGGAGACATCATGCACGCGTTCCGGCGCTTCGCGGTGGTCGCCGCCACCGCGGCCGCACTCGTCGTCCCGGTCGCGGCGTCGGGGGTCGCTTCCGCCGCGACTCGGGGGCCCGCACCGATTCGCATGGCCGGACAGACCACGGTAACGACCGCACCCGGGATCGCCTCCGCGCTGCTCGGTGCCGGGATCGTCCCGCTCGCGGTGAACCCCGGCCAGCAGACCGTTCTGATCCGCAACGGTCAGCCGCTTGCCCGTTTCGCCTTCCCGGTGACCGGCGGCTGGGCCCGGCTGCACCCGCTGTCCGGCACGATCGAGCACCGCGGCGGGATCCTGTTCACGGACCTGAAGACCGGCAAGCAGGTGGAGGTCGGCAACTTCACGATCAGCCTGCGTCAGGGCGTCCTGACCGGCATCGTGAACGGCAACTCCAAGGTCCGCATCGCGATCTTCAACCTCAGCCTCGCGCACGCCAGGCTGTGGGTGCACGGGCACACGGTCCGGGCCGCGAACATCATGGTCACGCTCACCGCGACGGCCGCCAAGGCGCTCAACGCCACGCTCGGGACCAGCCTGTTCCAGCCTGGCATGACCATCGGCACCGCCGCGACGACGCTGCGGATCTGACCCGCTTGACCCGAACCACGGCAGAGGCGCCGTCACCACCGCGGTGACGGCGCCTCCGCCGTGCTTGCTGGAGTCAGTCCGAGCGTGCTGACCCGCGCCTTCCCGACTCGACGGCGGCCTCGGCGCCGACGTCGTTTGCTGTCATCCCGTTGGTCGCTGTCCCATTCCCGTTCGCGCCATTCCCGTTCGCGCCGGTCCCGTTCGCGGCCGCCACCGGAACCGGGATCGCCTCGGCGGGCGCGGCACCCTGCGGAGCGCGCCCGTGGTCGATGGTCGAACCCGCCTCGGCGTGCACGAACTTCTGCCCGCGCAGCGCCGACGCGATAGCGGCGATGATGCTCATCGCGGCCGCGAAGCCCAGGATCAGCACCAGGCCGTGCTTGAACGGGTCGCTGATCAACTGCGGGAAGAACGACCTGCTGGTGATCACCGCCGCCTGGTGGGCCGGCAGGTGCGCCAGCACCGCCGGGCCGAGCAGCTTGGCCAGCGGGTTGTACCCGAGCAGCGCCGCGAACAGGTACCCGAGCGGCGGCAGGTGCGACAACTGGAGCGCGGTCGCGGCCGGCACGCCGTGCGCGATCAGCCCGTGTGACATGGTGGCCGGGACCTGGGAGTTCAGCCCGAACACCATCAGCGTGAAGAACAGCCCCATCGACAGCGGCATCCCGACGTTGCTGAACGTCACCCGCATCCCGGAAGCGGCGCCGCGCTCCCTGGCCGGGACCGAGTTCATGATCGAGGCCGTGTTCGGCGAGGCGAACATGCCCATGCCGATCCCGCTGATGAACATCACCACCGCGAACGGCAGATAGGCGAAGTTCGGCGGGAACGCCATCATCGCGAGATAACTGGCCGCCGCGACCAGCATGCCGATCGTGGTGAACGGCCGGGCGCCCCACCGGTCAGACAGCTTGCCTGAGATGGGTCCGGAGAGCACGAATCCGGTCATCAGCGGCAGCATGTAGATCCCGGACCACAGCGGCGTGTCGACGAAGCTGTAGCCGTGCTGGGGCAGCCAGATGCCCTGGAACCAGATGATCAGCATGAACTGGAGCCCGCCGCGGCCCACCGAGCCGAGGAACTGGGCGAGGTTCCCTGCCGTGAAGGCCCGGATCCGGAACAGCGACAGCCGGAACATCGGTTCGGCGACCTTCGTCTCGATGACGATGAACGCGATCAGCAGGATCAGCCCGCCGATGATCATCTCCTGCACGAACGGGTCGCCCCAGCCGGTTAGCGCCGTTCCGTACGGCTTGATCCCGTAGGTGACTCCGATCAGCACCATGCCGAGGCCGGCCGCGAAGGTGATATTGCCAAGCCAGTCGATCTTCGACCGCTTGTGGATCCCGATCTCCTTGAGCTTCAGGTAGGCCCACACCGTGCCGAACACCCCGAACGGCACGTTGACCAGGAAGACCCAGCGCCAGCCGATCTGGACGATCAGGCCGCCGGCCAGGATGCCGAAGAAACTGCCGAAGATGGCGGCCACCATGTTGATCCCGAGCGCGAGTCCGAGTTCCTCGGTCGGAAACGCGTCGGTGATGATCGCGGCCGAGTTGGCCATCAGGCAGGTGCCGCCGAGTGCCTGGAACATCCGCATGAAGACCAGTTCCATCGCGCCGGTGGTGCCGTGGCTCCAGACCACCGAGAGCAGGATCGAGCCGAGCGTGAACAGCGCGAAGCCCAGGTTGTAGACCCGTACCCGGCCGAACATGTCGCCGATCCGGCCGACGGTCACCACCAGCACCGCGGTCACCAGCAGGTAGCCCATCAGGATCCACAGCAGGTACGGGAAGCTGGACGGGCTGAGCGGGTTGAGGTGGATGCCGCGGAAGATCACCGGCAGCGCGATGATCAGGCTGGTGGCATTCATCGAGGCCAATACCACGCCGATCGTGGTATTGGACAGCACGACCCATTTGTAGTGCGGTCCCACCTGGCGTGTCCGGGGTGCCGACAACGCCGAGTTCATCGTCATCGGGATTCCTTTCCGGCTAGTTCGTCGGCAGCGTCGCTAGTTCCGGCGCCGGCCTGCGCGTCGTCGTCGAATAGCAGCACCGTGTCCAGCACGTCGAGGGCGTCGGCGAGCGCGCGCCGCTGGCCGTCATCGAGCCGCGTCAGCCGGCCCGCCAGCCAGGCGTTGCCCTGCTTGCGGCGCTCATCCACCATCCGGCGGCCGGCCGGGGTGATCGCGAGGTTGACCCCGCGCCGGTCCCGCGGGTTGGGCTTGCGGATCGCGTACCCGGCCGCTTCGAGCTTGTCGGCGATCCTGGTCGCGGCCGACGACGGCACATGCTCGGCCTCGGCAAGCTCGCCGAGTGCCAGTTCGCCGCGGTAGGCGACGATCGCCAGCGCCGAGTACAAGGTGATGTGCAGGCCGGGCGGATCCTGGCGGCGCAACTGGCGGCCGAGCCTGATCAGCGTCACCCGCAGCCGATCCGCGAGCGCGCTCGTCGCGGCCGGGGCGGGCGCGCCCGCGGTCTCGTCCACGACCGGGGAAGGTCTGGTCACCGGTGGCTCCCGAAGCTCGCTGCCTCTGCAGATGTCTCCTCCTGTGAAATACTACTTCTGATAACTAACTTACGCCAGCACGTCGGTGACAACGGGTAGCCGGACCGGCGGCGCGGGACCGCCCGGGCCGGGCAGCGACCAGATCACGGCAGCGGCCAGATCACGGCAGCTAGCCCGTGGTGCGCGGGCGCCGCCGGTTCTACGATTGGTGCTGTAAGAACAGTTCTGCGCAATGGCAGATCCGCATCGTCGGAGTGGCCTTGAAGGGGGCTCCGGCATGTCAGTGGTGACAATTTCGGCCGCCTACGGCACCGGCGGCAGACTGATTGGCGCCGAGGTGGCCCGGCGGCTTGGGCTGCGGTTTGTCGACGAGGTCATCACGGCCGCGCTGGCCGAGCACTTCGTGCGCCCGGTCCGCGAGGTGGCCGCCCACGAGACGCAGGAGCCGAGCTTCTGGGGGCACTTCGCGCCGCTGGCCGGCCTGTGGTGCGCACCGGGGTACTCGGC
The DNA here is from genome assembly GCA_021792855.1 of Actinomycetes bacterium. Lineage (GTDB taxonomy): Bacteria > Actinomycetota > Actinomycetes > Streptosporangiales > Streptosporangiaceae > Chersky-822. The sequence goes on along the minus strand of JAJYTW010000240.1, from coordinate 1,841 downwards.
CGGACCGCTCGATGACGACCAGGCCTACCGGACCCGCGCCGAGCAGATGATCAGGGAGTTCGCCGCCTGCGGGGCCGTGGTGATCGGCCGGGGCGGCGCGCTCGTGCTCGCCGACCGCGGCGACGCGCTGCACGTCCGACTGGACGGCCCGGCCGAGGCGCGGATCGCGCAGGCGGTCGAGCTTGGCGGGCTTGACGAGCGCACCGCCAGAAGACGCCAGAAGCACGTCGACCGCGCCAGGGAGCATTACGTCCGGCACTACTACCACGCGGATATCACCGATCCGCACTACTTCGACCTGGTCATCGATGCGACCAGCCTGCCGCTGGCGACCTGCGTGGAAGTCATCATCGCGGGCGCGAGGAACGTCGACGAACTCGAGCGGATCGGGGTCTGCGCGCACCGCCTGCGCAGGACCGGCTAGCTTCGGGGCTGCCCGTGCCCGGCCGGAGTCTCGTGCCCGGCCGGAGTCTCGTGCCCGGCCGGCCCGGCCGGGGCAGGACCGCCGGCCATCGCGGCCCGGCGTAGTGCCCAGTCCAGATCCGCCGTCGTGACGAGACCGACCACCCGGCCGTGCTCGATCACCACGGCGGCGACCACGCCGCCGAGCGGCGGCCGTCCGGAGACCGTCGTGGCCGGGTCGTCCGGTCCGGCCAGATACTCCGGCGGCACCGGCAGGGCCGCCTGGCCGACCCGCAGGCCGGCCCGCTCGGCCGGCCGCAGCCTGGCGAGCAGGTCCGCGATCACGATGCCCGTCAGCCGCCCGTCGAACTCGACCACCGGGTACACCGCCTGCCGCGACCGCGCCGCCACCGTGTCGATGAAGTCCTGCACCGCGGTCCAGGACGGCGCGACGACCGGGTCCGGCGTCATGATCTCGGCCACCCGAAGTCCGGCCAGTGCCGCCCCGGCGATGGTCGCCCGCGCCTCGGCGCCCGCGGCGGCGATCAGGAACCAGCCGATCAGGATCAGCCACAGGCCGCCCAGGCTGGCCCAGCCCAGCAGTTCGGCAAGCCCGGCGGCGATCAGCGCGAATCCGACGACCCGCCCGGCCCGGGTCGCGGTGATCGCGGCCCGCACCCGGTCGCCGTGCCGCCGCCACAGCAGTGCGCGCAGCACCCGGCCGCCGTCCATCGGCGCCCCAGGCAGCATGTTGAACACCGCGAGCACGCCGTTCATGAGCGCCAGCCAGCCCAGCGCCACGACCACGATCGTCGGACCGCCGACGAAGTCGATCCCGAGCGCGAGACCGGCCAGCAGCACGCCAAGCGCCAGGCTGGACGCCGGACCGGCGAGCGCGATGCGCAGGTCGGCGGACGGGTTCGGGGGATCGCCGTCCAGTTCGGCCACCCCGCCGAGCATCCACAAGGTGATCGAGCGGACCCGGACGCCGTGCCGCTTGGCCACGATCGCGTGCGACAACTCGTGCACGAGCAGCGAACCGGCGAAGACCACCGCACCGAGCACGGCGACGGTCCAGTAGACCGTCGCGGGCAGGCCCTCCCGCGCGGCCGGGAGCACGCTCATCCCGAGCACGTCGGCGATCAGCAGCAGGATCACGCCGACGGTCCAGTGCACGCCGACCGGAATCCCGGCTACCCGGCCGAGTCGCAGGCTCTGCCGCATGGTTGCCTCCCCCGCAGCCCTGCCCTCAGCATCGCCCGGCTGACCTTGGCGGGCCAGAGCCGAACTCCCTGGCGCCCGGGGTCCTACGTCCCGCACAGCGTCACGGGAAGTGCAGCGTCACAGGAAATGCAGCGTCACAGGAAGTACAGGCGGGCCAGTGCCACCTGCTCGGCGGGTGAGCAGGTCAGCGGAACGCCGTCGAGCGTCGTCGTCCC
>JAJYTW010000239.1 GCA_021792855.1 Actinomycetes bacterium | reverse complement strand
CACTCCGGTGAACCTTGACCGACCAGCAGCCACGCTGGGGCGAAGGTCCTGAGCCGCATCAGGCCCTTCACCGCCGTGGTGCCAAGCGTGACTTCCGCGAGCTGCTGCGCCAACTGCTCATATTGCGACTAGGTAACAGACTATCGATCTGCGCCACGTGCGTCAGGCACACCAGCCCGCTGCGCGCGTCGCCTCAAGGGACCAACGAGCGCAGCGGAGCAAGAGTTTCCCCGCGATCCGGTGACCAAACCGCGCCAGCCCGGATCTCACCGCAGGCCCCGTTGACGTCACGCTCCGTGATGGCGGGCGCCGACGCCCGCTGTCCGGCCACCCCGCGCTACCCGTTAAGCTGTCCGCCGGATAACCATCAGCGGGAGGATCAGCAATGAGCGACGACAACGGCATCCAGCGGACCCTTGTCCTGCTCAAGCCGGACGCCGTAGCCCGTGGCCTGACCGGCCGGGTGCTGGCACGGTTCGAGGACGCGCTGCTGAAGGTCGTCGCGGCCAAGATGGTGTGGATGGACGCGGAGCTGGCCAGGAAGCACTACTTCGACCTCGAGGAGCGCTTCGGCGCCGAGGTGTACCAGTCCATGGCCGACTTCATGCAGTCAGGCCCGGTGTTCGCCCTGGTGCTCGAGGGCGTCGAGGCAGTGCCCGTGGTCCGCAAGATGGTCGGGTCCACCTACCCGGACCAGGCGGCCCCCGGCACCATCCGCGGCGACTTCGCCCACGTCAGCAAGGCCTACGCGAACGCGAACAAGCTGCCGGTCGCCAACCTCGTGCACGCCTCGGGCAACCCGGAAGAGGCCGCGCGGGAGATCGACGTGTGGTTCACCAAGGAGGAGATCTTCGACTTCTCCTCCGCTGCGCAGCGTTACGCGTCCTGACCGGCCGCAGCGCGGGACGGTGACCTGCCGCGGATTGGCCGCGGACCCGGCGATCGGGTTGGATGGCTGACATGGCCAGCCATCCAGACGAGGTCACCGAGGCAGCGCTCGAGGCTGTCACCGAGGCCGTCGAGCTAGCTGATCAGGAACAGCGCCAGGAAGAGGCGTGGCGAACTCGTCGCGGCCGCGCCCGGTTCACCGGCCGGCTGGGCGGCCGTTTCGCCAGCCGGGCCGGCGCGGTCCCTGGAGTCCGCAGGCTCGCGGGCTCGATGGGCGGTGCGGCCCGGCGCGGAGCCATTTTCACCGGTCAGGGCATGGCCTCCGGCGGCCGATGGCTCAGCGGGCAGGTGCTGGCCATGGCCCCCAGGATCCCGGTTCGGGATCAGGCGACATTGCGCGGCCAGTTCCCTGGCCGCAGCCCCGACGAGCTTGCCGACCTGCTGATCGACGGCGCGGCCCGGGCTTCGGCGGCGGTCGGCGTCGCGGTGGGGACCTGGGCGGTGCTGCCCTTCCCTGCCGCGGCCGGAGTCGAGGTGGCCACCGAGACGCTGGCCGTCGTGGGCATCGAGATCAAGCTGGTCGCCGAGTTGCACGAGGTATACGGACTGCGCGCGCCCGGCAGCAGGATCGACCGGATGACCGCCTACGTGGGGGCCTGGGCGCAGCGGCGCGGTGTGTCGCTGGCACCGGGCGGGCTCGTGCTGGCAGCAGGATCGCCGTTGGCCAGGCAGCTTCAGCGGCGACTCGCCGCGCGCGCGGGCAAGAGCGTCTTCGCGCTCGGCCCGCTGCTCACCGGCGCGGCGGCCGGCGGACTGGTGAACCGCAGGGAGACCAGGAAGCTAGGCCACCTGCTCCGCACCGACCTGCGCGGGCGGGCCGTCAGCGGCCCATCGCCGGACTGACCGGCCGCACCAGAGCGGGCGCCGGAACCGTCAGTCGCTGCCCGCCCAATCGCCGGTAAACGAGGTTGCCGGGCCCAGCCAGCGTTCCAGCCACTCGAACTCCTCGGCCAGCACGTGCAGGACCGATTCCCTGGCCCGGTACCCGTGATCCTCCAGCGGCAGGATCACCAGCCGCGCGACCCCGCCATTTCCCTGAATGGCCTGGAAGAAGCGCTCCGACTGGACCGGGAAGGTGCCGGAGTTGCTGTCGTTGGCGCCGTGGATGAGCAGGATGGGCGCGCTGAGCCGGTCGGCGTACCGGAACGGCGAGACCCGGTCGTAGACCTGCGGGACCTCCCAGAAGCTGCGCCGCTCGGTCTGGAACCCGAATGGCGTGAGCGACCGGTTGTACGCTCCGCTGCGGGCGATCCCGGCGGCGAACAGGTCCGTGTGCACCAGCAGCGTCGCGGTCATGAACGCGCCGTAGCTGTGGCCGCCCACCGCGACCTTCGCCGGATCGGCCACGCCCATCGCAACCAGGCGGTCGATGTGCGCGCGCGCAGCCGCGGAAATCTGCTCCACGTAGGAGTCGTTCTTGGTCTCCGGATCGCCGATGACCGGCATGGTGGCGTTCGCCAGAACGGCGTAGCCGCGTAGCGCGAACCACGCCGGGTCGGCCGCGGTCAGCCAGGTGAACCGCTGGGCGCTGCCGCGAATCTGGCCAGCCGTGTCGGCGCTGCCGTAGTCGTGCGGATACGCCCAGATGACCAGTGGCAGCCTGCCGTCGCGGCGCTGGTCGTAACCGGGCGGCAGATGCAGCATCCCGGAGAGCGGAACGCCGTCCCCGCGATCGGTCACCACAAGCTGCTTGGTGATCCCGGTGAACTCAGGATGCGGGTCGGGCCAGGCGGTCAGCGCGCGCACCGCGGCGGGCCGCGATGCGCGCGAGGCGGCCGGCCCGTCGCCCGGCAGTGGCACCACCAGCAGGTTGGGCGGCTCGGACGGGCTCTCGTGCCAGATCACGGCCTGATCCGCCTGGTGGCCGGCCAGGCAGACCGGAAGCTGGTACGCGTCCGGCGCGCTGCGGAACAGGCGGGTCACCTCGCCGGTCTCGAGGTCGTGCAGATCGAGGAACGGCCGTTCGCCGTCCGGAGTCGCGCCGTCGCCGCGCAGGTAGATCGCCGGACCACGCTGCCGCACCGTCCTGGTGCCGTCCGGATGCAGCCTGGTGAGCGCGGTGCCCGGGTCGTTATAAGCGTCATCCTCGGACAGGTCGAACACGACCCGCCGCCGCTCCGGATCGGACAGGTCGCACAGCCACGTGGTCAGCCAGCGCCGATCCCGGTCGTGCTCGGTCAGCAGAATGGAGTCCCCGGCCTCGAGGTTCATCCATCCGACGCACCGCTGCGCGATCCTGGTGACCTCCTCGGGCGTGCCGTCGAACGGCGCGTCCAGTCGGAGCAGGACGTCCCGGTGCGGCACCTCGGCGATCGGATCGCCCCCGTCGAGAGCCTCGACCCAGAGCAGGCTGGCCGGCGCCCGCTCGTCCCAGGTCACCCGGCGGGGGCCGGTGGGCACCCCCATCCTGGGCACCTCATCGCTGACCGGAAGGTCGGCAATCACCGTCACCGGCAGGCCGGCCGCGGTCCACACTTCGCTGCTGCGGGCGAAATACACATACGGCACGCGAAACGAAAACGGCCGGCTCAGCCGGTACACCAGCAGGTAGGCGCCATCCGGTGACTCGTCAAGGTACTGGTACAGGCCGGGCGACCCGAGTCGGGCCGACTCCCCGCTGACCGGATCCACTCGCAGCGGGACCGTGGTCGCCAGCGCCTCGAACCGGTCCTCGTCATCCGGGGTCCGCAGCAGGTCCTGGAAGGTCGCCATCTGCGAGCGCTTGCCGGCGGTCTCCTCGATCCGGGGCCCGACCTGGTCCGGCGCGTCGGGCGGCGCCGGTAGCGCTGGATCGGCGAGCACCAGCAGCGTCCGGCCGTCTCTGGACCACCGGACGGTGCCGCCAAGCATCGGGGGCTCGGCCCCGAGCACGTCCCTGACCCGCAGGCCGGGGATGGGGGCAGGCTCGCCACCGCCGGCCACGTCGCAGGTCCACACGCCGACGCCGTCCGCCTCGTCGACGGTGAACGCGATCCGGCGGCTGTCCGGGGACCAGACCGGCGCGCTGACCTGAGCGCCGGCCGACAGCGCGAGGGCTCGCTCGACGCCGTCGCTGACCTGGAGCACCCGCATCCCGGAACACCGGCGGGTGCGCTGACGCGCCTTCAGGGCCGGATCAAGGCGCAGCCCGGCGAGCGGGAGCATCGGCCTGGCCAGCATGGCGATCGGCGGATGCGACTCGTGCTCTACCAGGATGCAATACCGCTCGTCCGGCGACGACCGGACCAGCGGCGTCGGGGACGCGTCGATGACGGCGACGATGTCGTCGCCGGGAACGAGGTAGGGCACTACCGGTCCTCTCGCCAGCCGCCGAAGGGCCGGAACCTACGTCAGCGGTCATCCGCTGCGCGGCCGGCTTCAGGCAGATTAGCCTGAGCCGCCCGATGCGCGCTGCCCCGTCCGGCGGCGCCGGGTCTGCAGGCAGTAGGTTGGCCGCCATGATCGAAGAACGCACGCGCAGGCTGCTTGACGCCCGGCTGGCAGCCGAGCAGGCCGCCCAGCGCCTCCCCTCGGTGGTCGCCGGTCTGCTACGCGACGGCGAGCTGATCTGGTCCGGCGCCCGCGGGGCGGTCGACGGCCAGCGGCCGGATCCGGAGACGCAGTATCGTGCCGGGTCGATCACGAAGACCTTCGTCGCGGTGACAGTGCTGCGCCTGCGGGACGAGGGCCGGATCGGCCTGTCGGATCCGATCGGTGACTACCTCGACGTCGGGGCCGCGGGCATGATGACGATCGGGCAACTGCTATCGCACTCGGGCGGGCTGCGCGCGGAGACCGCCGGGCCGTGGTGGGAGCGGACCGCGGGTTCGACCCTGGACGACCTGGTGGCCAGCTCGCTCGGACCGGACGCCGCCAGGTTCCGGCCGGGTCGGCGGCACCATTACTCCAACGTGGGCTACGGTCTGCTCGGCGCGCTGGTCGCGAAGCTGGAAGCGCGGCCCTGGTACGACGTGATCGCCGCCGACGTGCTCGGGCCGCTTGGCATGCGCCGGACGACGCTGCGGCCCGAGCAGCCGCACGCTTCCGGGTTCGCCGTCCACCCGCACGCCGACGTGCTGCTGCCCGAGCCGGAGCACGACGCCGGGGCGATGGCCCCGGCCGGCCAGCTATGGACGACGGTAGCCGACCTCGCCGCGTTCGCGCGGATGCTGTCCGGCCGCCAGGGCGGCCCGCTCACGCCGGACACCCTGGCCGAGATGCGCGAGCCGATCGTCGTCGCCGAGCAGACCGGCCAGCCGTGGACCGCCGCCTACGGCCTGGGCCTGCAACTCTGGAACGTCGGGGGCAGGCGATACTACGGTCACACCGGGTCGATGCCGGGGTTCGTCGCCATCGTCCAGATCACCGACTCGCCCGGGGCCGACACCGTGATCGTCACCTGCAACTCCACGGCCGGCTTCGGCCGGGCGCTGGGCACCGATCTGCTGGCGATCCTGGCCGACAACGAGCCGTACTGCCCGCCGGAGTGGGTCCCCGCGCCTACCAGCGACGACCTGCTCGGCCTGCTTGGCGCCTGGTACTGGGGTCCGGCACCGTACACCCTCGCGCTGCGGGCCGGGATGCTGGAGCTGACCAGGGCCGACGGCACGAACCAGACCGTCAGGTTCCGGCCGGACGGCGCGGGCGGCTGGGTCGGCATCGACGGCTACCAGGCCGGCGAGCCACTGGTCCCGGTGCGCGGCCCGGGCGGCACGCCGATCGCCATCGACATCGGCTCGTTCATCTACACCCGCACGCCGTACGACCCGGCCGGGCCAGTGCCCGGCGGCATCGATCCGGACAGCTGGCGGAACGCCCCGGCCGGCTGATCGCCAACGGCACCTGAATCGGCTCATATCACCATTGCGCCTGCCCGTTTCCTTACCGAAGGTAAAACTTTCATAAAGGAATGCTTAAGTCGCTTGCAGAGTGTGATCGAGCCGCAATAGCGTCAGCCAGTCGTTGAACGGCGTCACTTGGGTTCGGTTGTGCCACGTCTATGCACGGCGTCCCCGAGGTCGCGGATATCGCAACGACCCAACCAGAGGACCCCGGGCCGTCCTGCGGCCCGGGTTTGTTGCGTGGCGTTCCCCTCATCGACAAGAGGCGACCAATGACTTACGGACTTTCGCACAGAAACGTCCTAGACGACCGCGTCCAGAACGACTACTCGGGCGCGCCATGGCGGACAAGCTCATTCTGCGGGCCCAATGGCCCGTGCGTGGAGTTCGCGGAACTCCCCGACGGCGGCGTCGGTGTCAGGGACAGCAAGGACCCGGCC
>JAJYTW010000238.1 GCA_021792855.1 Actinomycetes bacterium | reverse complement strand
CCGCCGGGCAGGCCGTCATGGCAGCCAAGCGAGCGACCGCCCAGCCGCGGGGAGCCGCCATGGCAGGCCGCGCCGCCACCCCCGCCCGCACCGACATCGCTGCCGGCGCCGCCGCACGCATCCGGACCGCAGTCGCTGCCGGCCGCGGACCGGGATCGCGGGCGGAACGAGCCGCCGTGGGGACCGCCGCCGGCCCCGCCGCCGTCAGCCCCGCACCCGTCAGCCCCGCACCCGTCAGCCCCGCACCCGTCAGCCCCGCACCCGTCAGCACCACCGCTGACCGGGCCGGGACAGGCAGCCGGGCCGGGGCAAGCCTCGTTTCTCCGCGAGGCCCGGCCACCGGCCCGCCGCCCCGCGCCCAGCGCGGGCGACCTGACCCGGCGGCAGGGCACCTTTACCGGCCAGATCACCAGGGACGGCTCCAGCGGCTTTCCGGTTGAGGCTGGCCGCTACCAGCTTTACGCCTCGCTGGCCTGCCCGTGGTCACAGCGAGCGCTGGTCGTCTGCCGGCTTCTCGGCCTCGACCGGGTCATCGGGCTGACCCTGACCGACCCGGTCACCGACGAGAGCGGCTGGCGTCTGAGCGACCGTGACGTCGGCGATCCGCTGACCGGCGCCCGACACGTGGCCGACCTGTACCGGGCTACCGACCCCGGCTATCCCGGGCCATATACGCTGCCCCTGATCTGGGACCAGCGCACCCGAGCCGTGGTGACCAATGACGTCACGGATATCACCGTGATGCTCGAGACCGAATTCCGGCAGTACCACCGGACGGGGTCACCGGACCTGTATCCGCTGACCCGCCGGCGTGACATTGAGTCGCTGGCCACGCTCATCCATCACACCGTCAACTACGGCGTCTACCGGGCGGGGCAGGCGACCGATCAGGCCAGCTATGACCAGGCGGTGGACGCGCTGTTCACGACGTTCGACGCGCTCGAGGAGCGACTGGCGGGCCGGAGGTTCCTGCTTGGCGCCCAGCTAACCGAGACCGATATCCGGCTGTATCCGACGCTGGCTCGCTTCGACGCGGTCTATTACCAGCTGTTCAACTGCAATCTGCGGCGCCTGACCGACTACCCCCACCTGTGGGGATACACCAGGGACCTGTATAGCCAGCCGGGGTTCGGCGAGACCACTGACCTCGGGCAGATAAAGCGACATTATTATCTATCCCCTGAATGGGATAATAGATCACATATAATCCCCATAGGACCTCTTATCAACTGGAATGAGCCACACGGCAGGGCACGTTTGTCGGCCTAGTCGGGGCACCGTCCGGTCGGGCCCTGGGGGTAGCCTTGAGCCCAGGGGTCGTACAGGGAAATCAATCACCGGAAGAGGCGATGTCGGCCGTGTCTGCCGAGTTTTCGCATGCGTCCGCTGAGGTCGCCGAAGCATCCAACGAGGACCGGGACAAGGTCAGCGAGCCATCAGCTCGCAATGACGGCAACGGCGGATCGCCGGGCACGCCGGGCGCCACGCAGACCACGAGCACCGATTTCGGGCCCAACGAGTGGCTCGTGGACGAGTTGTACCAGCGCTATCAGGCCGATCCCGGCTCGGTTGACCGGGCCTGGTGGAACTTCTTCGCCGACTACCGCCCGGAGCACGTACCCGTGGCAGCGGCGCCCGCGCCCGCGGCGGCGCCGGTCGCAGACGGCGGCGCCCCGGCACCGGCCGCTCCGGCCGCCCCCGCCGCGCCGACCGCGCCGACCGGGCCGGCTCAGGGCGCCCCGGCAGGACCGGCTACCGGCGCCGGCCCGAACGGGCACGCCGCGAACGGCCTGGCACCGGGCGCTAAGGCGCCGGTGGCGCCCGCAGAGGGCGCGGAGAGCGTCCGCCTCCGCGGTGCGGCGGCGCGCACGGTGAGCAACATGGAGGCCAGCCTCGCGGTGCCGACGGCCACCTCGGTGCGCGCGGTTCCCGCGAAACTGCTCGTTGACAACCGGATCGTGATCAACAACCACCTGGCCCGCGGTCGCGGCGGCAAGGTGTCCTTCACCCATCTGATCGGGTACGCGATCGTCCGCGCCCTGGCGCTGATGCCAGAGATGAACGAGTCCTACGCCGAGGTGGACGGCAAGCCGACGCTGGTTCGCCCCGAGCACGTGAACCTCGGCCTGGCCATCGACGTTCAGAAGGGCGACGGCACCCGGCAACTGCTGGTGCCCAGCATCAAGGCCGCCGAGCAGATGGACTTCCGGCAGTTCTGGCTCGCCTACGAGGACCTGGTGCGCAAGGCCAGGGCCGGCAAGCTCGCCGTCGAGGATTTCGCCGGCACCACGATCAGCCTGACCAACCCGGGCACGATCGGCACAGTCCACTCGGTGCCCAGGCTGATGCCCGGGCAGGGTTGCATCATCGGCGTCGGCGCGATGGAATACCCGGCGGCCTACCAGGGCGCGTCGGCCGAGACCATCGCCCGGCTGGCCGTCAGCCAGACCGTAACGCTCACCTCCACCTATGACCACCGGATCATCCAGGGCGCCCAGTCCGGTGACTTCCTGCGGGTGGTCGCCGCGCTGCTGCTCGGCGAGCACGACTTCTACGACCAGGTGTTCGCCGCGCTGCGGGTGCCGTACGAGCCGGTGCGCTGGGTACGCGACATCCCGGCCGGCCACGAGGACGACATCAGCAAGGCCGCCCGGGTGCATGAGCTCATCCACGCGTACCGGGTGCGGGGGCACCTGCTCGCCGACACCGACCCGCTCCAGTACGCCCAGCGCAAGCACCCCGACCTGGACATCAACACCCACGACCTGACGCTGTGGGACCTGGAGCGGGAATTCGCCACCGGCGGCTTCGGCGGCAAGCCGCGGATGCGGCTGCGCGACATCCTCGGCGTGCTGCGGGACGCCTACTGCCGGACTGTCGGCCTGGAGTACATGCACATCCAGAACCCGGCTGAGCGCGCCTGGCTGCAGGACCGGGTGGAACGTCCGCACCGGGCGGCCGACCACGACGAGCAGATGCGGGTACTGTCCCGGCTGAACGTCGCCGAGGCGTTCGAGATGTTCCTGCAGACTAAGTACGTCGGTCAGCGCCGGTTCTCGCTCGAGGGCGGAGAGTCGCTCATCCCGCTGCTCGACGTGGTCCTGACCGAGTCGGCCAAGGCGGGCCTGCACGAGGCCGTGATCGGCATGGCGCACCGCGGCCGGCTGAACGTGCTGGCCAACATCGTCGGCAAGTCCTATGGCCAGATCTTCAACGAGTTCGAGGGCTACGTCGACCCGAAGAGCACGCACGGCTCCGGTGACGTCAAGTACCACCTCGGCGCCGACGGCACCTACACCGCGCCTGACGGCTCGGCAATCCCGGTGAGCCTGGTCGCCAACCCGAGCCACCTCGAGGCGGTCAACCCGGTACTGGAAGGCGTGGTCCGGGCCAAGCAGGACGTGCTCGACATCGGCACCCGCGGCTACACCGTGCTGCCCATCCTGATTCATGGCGACGCGGCGTTCGCGGGCCAGGGCGTCGTCGCCGAGACGCTCGAGCTATCCCAGCTTCGGGGCTACCGCACCGGCGGCACCGTCCACATCATCGTCAACAACCAGGTCGGGTTCACCACCGATCCGCAGTCGTCCCGGTCCAGCGTGTACTCCACGGACGTCGCACGCACCATCCAGGCGCCGATCTTCCACGTCAACGGGGACGACCCGGAGGCCGTGGTCCGGGTCGGCAGGCTGGCCTTCGCCTACCGCGAGACGTTCGGCAAGGATGTCGTCATCGACATGGTGTGCTACCGCCGCCGCGGTCACAACGAGGCCGACAACCCCTCGTTCACCCAGCCGCTGATGTACGACCTGATCGACGCGAAGCGGTCCACCCGCAAGCTCTACACCGAGACGCTGATCGGGCGCGGTGACATCACCCTCGAGGAAGCCGAGCAGATCCTGCGGGACTACCAGGCGGAGCTTGAGCGCGCCTTCACCGAGACCCGCGAGGCGGCCGGGCGGCCGGCCGAGCCCGGCTCGGTGGTCCCGGCGCCGCCGCGGGCGCCGCGCGCGATCGACCACAACCGGGTCCAGACCGCGATCACCCCGGAGGTCATCAAGCAGATCATCGACACTCAGCTCAACCTGCCGGATGGATTCACCGCGCACCCGCGACTGGCCCCGCAGCTTGCCCGCCGGGCGACGATGGTGGAGCAGAACGAGATCGACTGGGCGACCGGCGAGATGCTGGCCATCGGCGCCACCCTCATCGACGGGCATGCCGTCCGGCTGGCAGGCCAGGACACCCGGCGCGGCACGTTCGGCCAGCGGCACGCGGTGCTCGTCGACCGGCACACCGGCGAGGAGCACACGCCGCTGCGCGTGTTCAACCACGGCCAGGCCAAGTTCCACGTGTACGACTCGCCGCTGTCGGAGTTCGCGGCCGTCGGCTTCGAGTACGGCTACTCGGTGGCCCGTCCCGACGCGCTGGTCTGCTGGGAGGCGCAGTTCGGCGACTTCGTCAACGGCGCGCAGACGATCCTGGACGAGTTCATCTCCTCCGGCGAGCAGAAGTGGGGCCAGCGATCCGGCGTCGTGCTGCTGCTGCCGCACGGCTACGAGGGCCAGGGGCCGGACCACTCGTCCGCGCGGGTGGAACGCTTCCTGTCGCTCTGTGCCCAGGACAACATGACCGTGGCGCTGCCGAGCACCCCGGCGAACTATTTCCACCTGCTGCGCTGGCAGGTGCTATGCGACCAGATCAAGCCGCTGATCGTGTTCACGCCGAAGTCGATGCTGCGGCTAAAGTCGGCGGTCTCGGCGGCGTCCGATTTCACCCAGGGCGCGTTCCAGCCGGTGCTGGCCGACCCGCACTTCGCCAGCCCGGCGAACCCCGCGGGCGCCGATCCGGCGCGGGTCCGCCGGGTGCTGCTGTGCAGCGGAAAGGTCTACTACGACCTAGCCGAGAAGCGGCAGGCCGACCATCGGGACGATGTCGCGATCGTCCGGGTGGAACGGCTCTACCCGCTGCCGGGACCGGAGATCACCGCGGCAGTCGGCGCCTTCCCGAACGCGACCGAACTGATCTGGGTGCAGGAGGAGCCGGCGAACATGGGCCCGTGGCCGTTCGTCGCGCTGAACCTGCCCGCCGAGATCGGCCGCACGCTGGGCGTGATCTCGCTGCCGGCCAGTTCCGCCCCCGCCTCGGGGTCGGCGAAGGCGCACGCCGCCGGGCACGCGGCGCTGGTCGCCTCCGCGATCGGGTAGCCAGGGGCGATCGTCCGATGTACTTCACCGATCGGGGCATCGAGGAACTGGCCCAGCGTCGTGGCGACACGGAGGTCACGCTGGACTGGCTGGCCGAGAAACTGACCGAGTTCGTCGATGTCCATCCGGAATTCGAGACGGCAGTCGACCGGCTTGCCACCTGGCTCGCCCGCGAGGACGACGAGGAGTAGGCGCGCGACCTGCCGGTGCCCGGGGCGGCAAGTCCCGGGCGCCGGCAATCCCGGGCGCCGGCAATCCCGGGCGCCGGCAGGTCCGGGCGCCGACAGGTCCGATTGCCTATCGCGGGTCGCCAAGCTCGCTAGCTGACGCGATATATCGCGTGTAACATGTGGGTGAGCGAGCGAGGCAGGTGGTCATGAGCCCGGTTTTTCGGCACGGCGGACTCCGCCTGTACCTCCTCAAGCTGCTGGACGAGGCGCCCCGGCACGGGTATGACGTGATCCGGCTGCTACAAGACCGATTTCTCGGCGTCTACTCGCCGTCACCAGGGACGATCTATCCGCGACTGGCCAGGCTGGAAGCAGAGGGCCTGGTCACGCACGAGACGGTAGACGGCAGGAAGATCTATCGGATCACCGAGGCCGGCCGCGCGGAACTGCACCGCAAGATGGACGATCTGACCGCGCTGGAGGAGGAACTGTCCGCGTCGGTCAGGGACATCGCCAGAGAGCTGACACAGGATGTACGGGAGACCGTCCGGAGCCTGCGCGACGAACTGACCTCGGCGGTACGCGAGGCCGGCCGGACCCGTCCCGCGCGAACCGACTCCGCGCGAACCGACTCCGCGCAAACCGACTCCGCGCAGGCCGGATCTGGGCAGGCCGGATCTGGGCAGGCCGGATCTGGGCAGGCCGGATCTGGGCAGCCGGACGCTGGGCGGAGTACGGCGGAATGGCCCGGGCAGCCACAACCGGACCGTGCCGAGCCAGGTCCCCCCAAGGAGGGCCAACGCGAGCCAGAGCGGCCGGGCCCGGACGAAGGCGAGCCGAAGCTCCCT